>NZ_BADK01000268.1 GCF_000333595.1 Azospirillum sp. B506 | reverse complement strand
CGACACGGCAACGCCGGTGCAACGCCTGCTCGACGCCGGGGCGATCCTGGTCGGCAAGACCAACCTCGACCAGTTCGCGACCGGGCTGGTCGGCGTCCGCTCCCCCTATGGCGTGGCGCGCAACCCGATCGACCCGCTGTGCGTTCCCGGCGGCTCCAGTTCCGGATCGGCGGTGGCGGTGGCGTCGGGGCTGGTCGGTTTCGCGCTCGGCACCGACACCGCCGGATCCGGCCGGGTGCCTGCCGCCTTCAACAACATCGTCGGGCTGAAGCCGACCAAGGGACTGGTCAGCACCGCCGGGGTGGTGCCGGCCTGCCGCTCGCTGGATTGCGTGTCGGTCTTCGCCCTGACGGTGGAAGACGCCATGGATGTGCTGGCGGTGATGGCCGGGTCCGATCCGCTCGACCCTTACAGCCGGGCGGCCCCACCGGTGCCGGCCGCCCCGCGCGCACCCTTCCGCTTCGGCGTGCCGGCCGCCGACCAGCTGCGCTTCTTCGGCAATGCGGAGGCCGAGTGCCTCTATCGCACGGCGCTCGACCGGCTGTCGGCGCTGGGCGGCGTGGCGGTGCCGATCGACTTCGCCCCCTTCGCCGAGGCGGCGGCCCTGCTCTACAGCGGCCCCTGGGTGGCGGAGCGCACGGCGGCGGTGGGCGAGTTCCTGGCGGATTACACCGATGCCGGGCTGGAGGTGACCCGCGGCATCATCGAAGGAGGATACAAGCACGACGCGGTGGGCTGCTTCCGCGCCATGTATCGCCTGGAGGCCCTGCGCCGCGACACAGCACCGGTGTGGGACGCCATCGACCTGCTGGCGGTGCCGACCACCGGAACGATCTACACGGTGGCGGAGGTGATGGCCGATCCCATTGCGCTCAACACCAACCTCGGCACCTACACCAACTTCACCAACCTGCTGGACCTCTGCGGCATCGCCATTCCCAGCGGCTTCCAGCCCGATGGCCGGCCGGCCGGTCTGACCTTGCTCGCCCCTGCCTTCCGCGAAGCCGCCGTCGCCGTGGTGGCGGGTGCCGTGCACCGGGCGGCGGGGGTGGCGATGGGGGCGACCGGTCTGCCGCTGCCGCCGGCCCGCCCCACGTCCTACGGAGGCGAAGGGCTGATTTCCCTGCTGGTGGTCGGCGCGCATCTGAGCGGCCAGCCGCTGAACCGGCAGCTGACCGATGTCGGCGGACGGCTGGTTGGGGCGGCGATGACGGCACCGCGCTACCGCCTCTACGCCCTGCCGGGGGAACCGGCGCGGCCCGGCATGCTGCGCGTGGCGGAGAGCGGCGTTGCCATCCCCGGCGAGCTGTGGGAGCTGACGCCTTCGGCCTTCGGGCACGTCGTTGCCGAACTGCCGCAGCCGCTGTGCATCGGCACGCTCGAATTGGCCGACGGCCGCATGGTCAGCGGATTCCTGTGCGAGGCGGTCGACACCCTGGGCGCCCCGGATATTTCCGGCTTCGGCGGCTGGCGGGCCTATCTGGCCCGATGATCCCGGCGATGATCCCGGCGATGATCCCGGTGGATTCCGTCAAGTTGGTGTTGGGCGGGTTGCCGGAGCGGGCGAGGGCGGGATTTGGAGCGGCATGACGACATCCGCCGACCGCCGCTATGCCGGTTACCGTTGCCTGCGGAGATCATCGCGACGGCGGTCTCCATGGTTGAGGCCATTCCCGGCCACCACCGCATCCCGGTGGGTGCCGACAAGACTTGCGACACCAGGGATTTCGTGGCGAAGCCGAGCGAGTCGGGCGCGGCCCGGCATGTCGCGCAGAACACGCGCAACCGCTGCCCGGCCATCGGCGGCCGGTCCGTCCGCCACCCCGGGTACGCCGTCAGCCTTCGTATCCGCAAGCGGATTGAGGAGGTGTTCGGTTGGATCAAAGCGGTCGGGCTGCGCCAGACCCGTTTCCGGGGCACGGCTCGCGTCGGCTGGATGTTCACCCCAACTGCCGCCTACAGCTTGATCCACCTGCCCATTCCAAGACAAAGCGCAAGTCCGGTGCCGGCCGTCTGGACCTGGATGATGCCGAGGTTGTTGGCCATACGCCGCCCCTTCACCGAGAAAGCAAGACGATGCCGTTCGCCGGGACAACGATCTCCGCCGAAGCCGGAAAGCCGTGCAGGGCGGGAGCCGCCGCATCGACGCCGCCGCCATTGCCGTGGATGTCGGGGTTTACCCAGTGCTCATAGGTGTCGCTGTTGAACCGCTCGCGCCAGTGACCCGCTCCAGGAAAGCCGAGGCGATAGCCATGCCATGGAGCCTCGCGGAGATTGGCGACGACGACGACATCATCGCTCTCGCCTTCGCGCCAGCGATGATAGGCGATGACGCGGTTGTCGTTGTGAACGTGGAAGACATTGATCCCGCCGTCACGCAGCGCGGGCAATTGCCGACGCAGACCGAGAAACTCGCGGATGAAGCGGAAAAAATCCTGACGGGATCGATCCGTCGTCAGGGCCTGCCAGTTGACGAGCGCATTGCGGAAATAGTCGGGGCTATCGCTCCAATATTCGTCTTCGAGGATTTCCTCGCCCATAAATATCATCGGAATCCCGGGACTGGTGAGCAGGAGTCCCGTGGCGACCCGGCTGCGGCTGCGTGCGAACCACGACCGCGGATCGGACGGATCGGCGTGGCGCGGTATGCGCGCCTCGCGATCATTGTCGTTGTCCATGCGTACGATATCGTGGTTTTCGAGATGCCGCACCTGCCGCCAACCGGTATCGCCCGCGGCGCGCAGCGCCTGCGCCAGCCCATCGAGATCGAGCCGCGCCCCGGACCCGCCGCGCGCCTGCTCGAGCACCGCCCGAACGGCCTCGCGCAGGTTGCTGGAGACCACGGCATCGAAGCCGGCGCCGTCATGTGCCCGAGGACGCAGCACCGCCGACTGATCAGCCCAGTATTCGGCGATGAGCGGCGCCTGCGGCCGCTTGAAACGCAGCGTCTCGGTCAGGTCCTGGAGGAAGTGCCAGCCGCCATAGCGGTCGATGACAGTGACCTCGTCGAAGCGAAACCCATCGACGTGATAGTCCTCAAGGAACAGCCCGGCATTGTCGATGAGAAACTGGCGTACCTCCTGCTTCCAGTAGGCGAAGACAAGGCCGCCGGCCCAGCCTTGGTCGGTGAAGTAAAGGCTACGGTTGTTGTCACCGGGCCAGTCGCGGTCGAGGAAGAACAGGCTTTTTGGGTCGAAGCCGCCGCCGGCATGATTGTAGACGAGGTCGAAGATCACCGAAATGCCGTGGAGGTGCAGGATGTCGATCACCGCCATCAGTTGCTTCGTCTGGCAGTCGATCGCGGTCGGCCCCAGCGGCGCATGGCCGAAGCGCGCGAGCAGGCCATTGGCTTTATCGAGATAGCGTTCGAATTCGGGGTCGGTCGGTGCGACCGAATAGTCCATCTCGGGGGAAAACAGATCGAGGCCGTTGTAGCCGAGCGACCGCTTGGTCGCGAATTCCTGGATCGGCAGCAGCTGCACGGCGTTGACGCCGAGTTCGACGAAGTGGTCCACCCGTTCGAGCAGGTCGAGGAACCGGCCGGGGCTGTCGGCGCGTCGGTCACGGCCCTGATTGTCGACGGACCAGAAGGCGCCGACATGGAGCTGGTAGATGACCAGGTCCGAGAACGGCGGCGGACGAAAACCCTGATCATGCCAGGGGAAGCTCACCGGCTGGGTGACGACGCAGTTGCAGTCAGGGAACGCGGGAACCCGAGTCAGCGCGCGGGCGAACGGATCGCGCTTGAAGCCTACCCCCGCCGGGCCATCGACGACGTAGAGGTACTCATCGCCTTCCTTGACGCCATCGACCGAGGCGAACCAGTAGCCGCCGGGTTGGCTCTCCAGGGGATAGTCGTTCCAGTTGGTGAAGTTGCCGCGCACCTTGACCGAACTTGCGGCCGGCGCCCAGAGCCGGAACGTCGCCCCGAACGGCCGCAGGTTGGCGCCCATCCGCGCATCGGTGCCGGCGTTCGCCATCTCAGTCGTAGCCGCCGAACATGAACAGCAGCATGCGCTCGTCGGTGGTGTTGAAGATGCCATGCAGGTTGCCCCCCTTGAGCAATGCCATGTGCCCAGACCGCAAGGTGCGCACCTCGAAGCAGCGCTCCCGCTCGGGCATCTTGCACCAATCGCCCACCACCATCAGGGCTCGACCATCGATCATCAGGAAGACCTCCTGATTGTCCCGGTGCCGGTGCAGGCCAATACCGCAATCGGCATGCACGACATGAAGGTCCATGTAATCGACCGCCATGAAGCGCTCGGTCCGCACCCCAGGCGCCTTCTTGCCGAAGGCGTCGAAGCTCCAGTTCTCAAGGGTGCGCCCCAGCTCGCCGCTGTCGGCGAAACGGCCGTAATTCGACATCAGGTTGCGGTAGTCGAGCACCCCTACGCCGCCATGTGGGTTGGGGCTCACGCCGCCGGACAGGAAGTTGTCCCATCCCCTGAGCTTCATGTTGAACTCGAAATGGTAGTTGGCTCCGCCCTGGGCGTCCCAGTGAGCGAGGCTGCTATCGGCCCAGGCGCACTCGACATGGAGCGGCAGCACCGGGTGGACCGTGCACTCCGGGGAGATCGATCGCATGTCGCGGTCAGCGACCTTCTCCTGGTCGAAGTCGGAGAGGTTGCCGGTGACCAGGGCATTGTCGACGAGCAGTGCCCCCGTAACGAGGGCGTCGCGCGAGCCGGCCCGCAGGATGTTGCGGAGGTCAGGGCCGGAGTAGCCCCAGATCTCCACCTCGTAGCGCTGCGATTGCGGGTTGTAAGGGACGACGAGCGGCGCAGCCGGGGTGCGGCCGTTGACGCGCAGCCAGAGCCGGATCGGTGTGCCCGGCGAGCCTCCGATGGCGCGCCACAGGGGCGTCTCGGGACCGGCCTGGTAACTGATCCGCAGGAACGGACAGATCGTCTCACCGGTCGAGACCCAGCCCCGCACCAGCTGCGTCGGCGCCAAAGTGAAGCTCTTGACGTTCTGTTTCTGGAAGTCGGTCTTGTTGTCCTGAGCCTTTGGGTCTAGCTGGTCGGCGTCCCCGCCCTGTGGACCGTAAAACTCCAGTGTACCGATGGAGAACAGATATTCGAGGTGGTCCCGCAGATACCACTCGCGGTCGACCGCGAAACGGGCGTCCTGGATCCGGTCCATGAGCATCAACAGCGGGTTGTCGTTGTTGTAGCTGAGTGTTTGGCCCGGCTGGACGCGAATGACCCGGTCGCTGTGCAGGATCTCCATGTGGCCCCTCGGCAGCTAGACGGTGTGGTACAGAAAGGCGACGAAGCGCAGAGGCATGGCACCGGTGTTGCGAATCCCGTGGATGCCGCCGCTCTTGGTGTAGATGACGCTGCCGGGCTGCACGGGCAGCTCGCGGCAAGCACGCCGGTCGAAGCCGTAGACGTTGCGGTCGACCAAGTTGTAGGCACCAAGCCCCGGGTCGTCGCCCTCACCCATGTAGGCAATGCCGCTTCCCTCGGTGATGCAGTAGAGTTCTTCGGTACCGATGTGCCGGTGGGTGCCCTCGACCTTGCCCGGTGGGATCGTCACCTCATGGAAGAACACCATCGAGGAAGCGAACTCGCGCTGGACGACCCAGCGCATCTCGATGATGTNGTCGTCGCCGCTGTCCGGATTACCCGGATCCATCATCGCGTTGCGGTACTTGACCGGCGTCAGGTCGCGAAGGTTTGAGAAGAAATAACCACGGCGGAAGTCGAGAAGATAGTTGCTCTTGCCGATCGTGTTCTTGAATGAGCTTGGCACATCCTCGACGGGCTTTTGGAAACTGCGCAGATAGTTGTTGTCCCAGGCCGGGTCGGCGATCGCGAAGCGGGTAATTCCCTCCACGGCAGGCTCGTGGAAGGCTACCTCTATGCGGCGAACTTCGAACAGGCGGGCCATCAGCTCCTTGAAAGCGAAGACGCTGGTGATCGGGCCGGACAGTCCGATCTGGTCGATCACGCGGATATCGTGGCGCTTGCCGCGCGGCGGTTCCACGGTCTCCCAGATCTCCGCCTGATAGGCGTTGATCCATTTGTCGAAATGCAGCGTGATGTCGTTGTCCGAGGGCCCCTCGTCCCCGTCGGGATCGGTTTGCCCGGGGTCCAGCATCTTCAGGTACATGCCGACGCGATCGCCCAGCAGGCGGCCCCTCTCACGGGCAACTTCGGTTAGGCGTCCGCCGCGGTACTCCACCCGCAGCACGTTGCTGAGGAATACCCCGTCAAGGAACACCTGTGCCTTGAGCACGGTAATGTCGAAGGCGTTCCGAACCTCGCGGACATTGTAGCGGTAGCGACTGCTGCGGGTCGCATTGAGGTAGGCGGCGTGATAGACGCGGTCTGGATAGAAGACGACCTGGAAGACCTCGTTCCAGGGATCGCTGAACAGATCGTTGAACTGCGGGTGGAGCGATGCGCGCCCCAACTCATCGGCTGGCATGGGCGCCCCCAGCCCCGGCGCGCTGGGATCGAACTTGGCGTTGAAGCGAGGATCCACGGCAGCCTCCTCAAACCAGCCCGCTTGAGGCGATTTGGTCGCCGACGCGGAAAGCGTTTGCCTGGATGGTCAGGGTGGGGTTGGCGCCGCCCGAGGTCGGCATGAAGGCGCCATCGGCCACATAGAGGTTGTCGAAGCTCCAGGCCCGGCAGTTGGGATCGAGCACGGAATCCCGCGGGTCGCTGCCAAAGCGCGCTCCGCCGAGTATGTGGTTGGCGATCCGCGCGAGCGAGTTCTCGCTCATAAATACCCCACCGAATCCGTCCACCGGATAGTTGCCGCCTCCACCGTCACCTCCATAGGCCAGAATATCCCGGCACTTGCTGGCCAGGGTGAGCATGAGGCGCTGGTCGTGGGGGTGCCAGGACTTCACGATGTAGGCGACGCGCCGGCCCCACTTGTCGCGCACCCGGTCGTGCAACTCGATGCGGTTCTCCCGTTGGGGCAGTTGGTTGGCCATGAAGCTGACGGAGAGACGGCGGCCAAACTGTGCGTTGAGGAACTCGACGAATCGGTCGCCAACGACCTGCGTGTCGTTGTTGAAGGCGTGCCATAGCGTATCGAGGTCGGAAGCACCGTGCGTGCGCCCCAGCGAGATTGGCAGCGCCTGATCCGATGTATTGTTGTAAATCGCTCCGCCTGCCCAAAGCCCGTTCTCTCGGATAAATTCCTCGCTGCCGCAGAAGTCCGTCGCCCAATCGCTATCAATGGTGATCGACTTGTCGTGGCGACCCGGCATGACCGCCGAGGCGCCGCCAAAACAATGGGTCAGGAAGTACTTGCCGAGCAGCCCATTGCCGTTGATGCGTCCTGCGAACGCGGCATCATTCTCGCCGGATAGCAACAGCAGGCGCACAGATTCGATGGCCGAGCAGGCGACGACCACCACCTTGCCCGAGACAGTCAGGTTCCGGCCGCTGGGATCGCGCAGATGGAGGCGGGTGATCCTGGCGCCTTGCGCCTCCAGGTGAGTGACCACCGTATTTGGCCACAGGGTGAAGTTCGGCTCGCGACTGATCGGGCGAAGCAGGGCGACCCAGGTTGAGGACTTGTAGTCCAGCGCGTCACCATACCGATTGACGTAGCCGGTCTGCGGCCCGTCATCGCTTCCCGGTCCGATCGTGCCGACTTTGCGTCCGCTGGGTGCATGGTCCTGGGTGATGACAGCCTGAGGCGTGCGGTAGGGGGCCATGTTGAGCGCCACCATGCCGTCGTGCGCATACTTGCTGATGGGGTTGGGGGGGAGTGGCGTCTGATAGTGGTCTTGACTCGCCGGCTTCATCTGGTTTGCGCGTTGGCCGTTGATACCGACCAGTTCCTCAGCCTTGCAATACCAGGGCTCCAGCGCGTCGTAGCCGAACGGCCAGTCGCGCATCTCGGCGAGGACGTCCGCCGTCACATCCGGGGCAAGGTCGGTTCGCCCCTTGTTGAAGCTCGCGAGTTGGAAATCAAGCGGGGTGAAGCGCAGGGAGACCCCGCCATAGTGCTGTGTGCCCCCGCCGACGCATTGGCAGGTGTAACCCTCGATCGTCGCATAGTCGCCGTTGGAGCCATTGCGGTAGATGTGGGGCTCGTCGTTGAGGTCCGGCTCGACGTGGCTGGTGAAGAAGGAGGCCCCCGTGTTGGCCAGGCCCGGCACCGTCAGGATCTTTTCGGGCCCGTCCGAGATCAGCTCATCGCGCTTGTAGTCGCTCAATCCCAGTGGATCGTCGGCCTGGGGGCGGAATAGAGGCCCCTTCTCGATGACCAGGACGCTCTTGCCGGCCTTTACCAGGGTGTGGGCGATCGGTGCACCGCCGCCGCCGCTTCCAATGATCACAACATCGAATTCGGCGACTTGAGCCATCGCGTCCTCCCCCTCCTGTCCTAGCCGTGATATTCGCTGCTGCGCCCCAAGGGCGGCTCGTGGGCCCGTGCCCAGTCGAAGTAAGGCGCAGGCGCGGCTGCCAATTGCAGCCTGGGCAAAGCATTGGTGGCTGGATCGGTGAGGTTGCTGGCCAGGAACTGCCAGCCCGCCGCTCCGATGTTGCCGCCGTGCTTGGGATGGGAGAAGGCGCCGGTGAAGGCGTGACGACGCAGCAGTTGCAGGAAGAACCTTGGGCTGGAATATTGTCCATAGTCCCAGCCGGCGATTGCCCCCGGCGTGTCATTGGCCAGTTGCTCATAGAGCTGCCGGTAGTCATCAAGCGGCAGCTTGAGCGGGTCCTTGCCCCTGTTCCACCGTTGCAGGACCTGGTAGCAGAGCGCCAGGCAGATCCGGTAGTCGACCAGCCGGTGCTGTTCCTGCCGGGCGAGCAGCTTGTCGATGAACGAGGCGGCTCCGACGGACTGTTCAAGTCGGAAGGCGCGGGCAAACTGGGCCTCACGTCCGGACTTGTCGAGAGACTGATAATAGGAGTTGAGCCAGCGCTGGGCCTCGGTCGTGCGGAACGGGAGGATGTGCTCGGTCAGGCGCTCCAGGAGCTGGAATTCCCAGGGAGCAAGCACGACCAGGCTTGTGCAATAGTCAGTGAAGAATCGCGACCACTCCGAACCATCGGGGCGGCGCGTCCGCTGAGGATTGATCGGATCGACCAGGGTCCGTCCGCCGGCCAGATACCGGTAGTAATGCACCTCCCCCTTCGGAATGGCGACGCTCACCGCCCAATAGTCGCTGTCCTTCACCTGCTGCAGGGCAATGGGCTCCACCAGGCTTGCGAAGGAGCCGATGACGCCGAGCGAACGCCCGAGCGCCGCCGCCCGGTTGATGCAGACGAAGGTGACGAGGTTCAGACCGGCGCCGCGGTCGGCACTTGAGTCGCGAAAGCTGTCGATGATGGGAAAACGCCAAGCCTCGGCGATTGCGGCCCGTGCATCGCCAACCTCAAATTGGCCGTAGCTATGTCGACCGTCACTGTTATCGCGCGCGAGGGAGCGCGCGCAATGATTTAGAACATATTCTGAATCCTTCCAGACAATCGGGATCACGCGCCGACCTCCCAATAAAAAAGGGGCCGAAGACCGAAATTATACTTGATAAGCGATGATAACTCACTCCGCATACCAACGGCACGCTGGTGGTGCGGAAACTCGACTGTCTCGGGCGTTCGCTACCCCGCCTGCTCAACATCGTGGCCGGCTTGCGGGACATAGGTATCGCATTTCGGTCGCTGGTGGAGGGCATGGACACGAACACACCACAGGGGTAGCTCCTGTTCCATGTCTTCAAGGCTCCTGTCCAATACAAATGTGCCGCGATGCGTGAAGAAATACAAGCCAGACTGGCGCGTTCCCGGGGTTCTATCCGGAATGATGGTCGCCATACGACGATCGGGTGCCGGAAAGTGGGAGACGGCGATTGCCACCCTCAACAGAGGTAACAGCAAGGCGGCAGTCCGCGGTGCCTTCGGTATCCCTCGCCGCAGGGGGCGGATGAAGGTAAGGACATTCGCAGGAATTAGCATCTCGGCTTGGGGGACGGATTGAGCAACCGGGTTTCGGGAAATTCCGCCTTGCAGTCGTTCAGTCATCCCGGTTGGTCATCAGGATGGTGCTGTCAGCTTGTCCCATCTGTGCGGCTGCCGCGAGCGTCCGGTGGATGAGGCGGCGGTTGTCGCGAAGGTCCGGGCCATCGCGGCGGGATGGCGATCGGGTCACGGATAGACAGAAGGCGCTGTGTTCAGCGGGGTGACTTGAAGCGCTTCCTCCGGCATTCCCGTCGTCGGGCAAGGCATGCTGGAGGACGGCGAGTGTCCGGGGTGGCCGAGATCATCGCCATCCTCCAGCATTGCTCTCAAGCGAACAGCCGCCGGTGGAACGCCGCCGTGATGCTCCCCAATGCCAACCAGGAGACCAGGCTCGACGCCAGGGCGACGATGACGAACTCCGACCAGAGTGCCATCGGCACGCCGCTCTCCTCGGCCGGGGCCGCAGGGGCTCCGATGATGTGGGGGGCGGCGAGGAGGATCGCAGCCAAGGCGATGGTCCGGCCGGAGCGCCGGGAGGCGATCAATGTCAGTCCCAGCGCGGTGGCCATCGCGGTGCCGATCCACCACATCTGGCGCGCCATCAGGTCGCCCGCCGCCATGCCCGGCAGTTCGGGCGGCAACCCGAGCGACGGGGCGAGCGAAAACACGGTGAACCCGGCCAACCCCCACAGCAGGCCCTCACGCCAGGACAGACGGCGGCGTACCAGCACAAAGGCGCTGCTCATCAGCAGGGCGAAACCCGTGCTGGTCAGGACGTCGGCCAGGGCGGTGAAGAGCGTGCGCTCCCACCCGTCCTGCGGCGTCCAGGCCTTGGCGTCGTGGTGGTGTTCCGGGGAGGACGCCGCTGCAGTGTCGTGGCCGTGGCCTTGGTCGTGGCTGTGGCTGTGGGCCGCGGCGGGAACCGCTTCCGCGGCTTCGTAGGTCTCGGCTTCCAGGATCAGCGGCACCACACCGACCTGATGGACCAGGGTGGTGACGAGGCCGACGAGCAGTCCCGCCGCCAGCGCTGTGAAAACTATCGAACGGAACGTCTGCATCGGCCTTGTCCTTCCAGATGCGCAGGCCCTTCTGCGCGGGGGTGGTGTCGCCGCCCGGCTCAGTGGCAGGGGAAGCCGTTGGCGTGGCGGGTATCGTGGGCGGCGTTGTGGACGGCCTCGATGTGGGCGAAGCCGGTCATGCCGACGATCAGGCAGCCGAGCATCGCCGCGAAGAAGGCCGGAAGCAGCCGGTCGCGGACGGTGGTGGAGCCGCCGATGAGGGAGATGGCTTCGTTGGTCGGCAGGGTGCGCTGAAGCAAAGACGACATGGTCGTGTTCCTATCTTTGAGAACGGGTGGGTGGAGCGGATGGCCGGCGTGCGGGACGCATCAGGTCGCCCGCACGGTCCCGGGCGTGAGGATCCGGCTGATCTGCGCCGCCAGCACCGCCGAGGCGTAGGCGAACAGGGCGCCGACGATCATCGAGACGGGGATGAGCAGCAGCGCGTTGCGGCCGGAAAACGACAGCATCACGCCCGGCGTGAAGGCATCGGCGTTCTGCGTCAGGTAGGCGAAGGTGCAGGCGTAGCCGTAGGTGACGGCCGGGATCGAGGAGAACGCCTTGATGTGGGCCGCCAGGATGTAGACCGCGATGGAGACGGCCACCACGCTGGCGCCCCAGACGGCGCCGCCGGGAACCCCGGCGATCACCAGCCCCGCCGTCCAGGCGACGGCCACCCCGAACAGGTTCGAGACGACCGTCGTGCGGAAGGCGGCGGCGTCGCCGCCGGAGTGGTAGAAACAGGCCCAGGCCACGAAGGCGGCCCAGATCAGGAATGCGTCGGAGACCATGAACAGCCAGGTTGCAACGCCCCCGAGCAGGGCGACGCTGATGGCGAGGGAAATGATCATGGCAAGAGCCTTTCGGCTGGAAGGGCAGGATTCAGGGCCGGATCCATCCTCACCGGCCGGTTCGGATGGCCCGGACGACGGAGCATCGATGGGGGCGGCTCCCCGCCCCGGTCAGATCACTTCGTCGCGGCTGCGCGTCCGGAACTCCTCGGTGCGCCGGTCGATTTCCTCGGTGGTGACCAGTCCCCGGTCGAGCACCAGCTTCTCGAAGGCCGACAGCCACTGCTCGTAGTAGTTCCAGGTCTCGTCGTCGGGCGGGTGGGACTTGTCCCACGCGCCGATCGTCGAGATCAGGCTCTGGCGGAAGGATTCCCAGGGGTAGCTCCTGGCTTCCGCCAAGGCCAGCGCCATGCCGAAGACGCGCCCCTGCCAGGGTTCCTCGAATTGCAGGCTCTCGCAATTGCGCGGCAGCGCGCCGACACCGTTGCGCAGGTCGTCGACGAAGGCTTCCGTGGTGGTGTTCATGGGACGGGCCTTTCCGATCACGCCGAAACGAGGGCCAGGCCCTGCATCGACTCCGTGGAAACCAGGGCGGCGAGCTTCTCCTCCGTCCAGCCGTCGGTGCCGGCAGGCCGCTCGGGGATGACGAAGTAGCGGACCTGGGCGCTGCTGTCCCAGATCTCGACCCGCTTCCCGGCCGGCAGCGTGACGCCGAAATCGGACAGGACGGCGCGCGGCTCGCGGACGACGCGGGCGCGGAACACCGGATCCTTGAACCAGTAGGGCGGCAGGCCGAGCAGCGGCCACGGCCAGCAGGAGCACAGCGTGCAGCAGACGATGTTGTGCACGGACGCGGTGTTCTCCACCACCCGCAGGTTCTCGCCCTCGATGCCGTCGCGCAGGCCGAGTTCGGCGATCCCCGAATTGGCGTCCTCCATCAGGCGGGCCTTGAAGGCCGGGTCGGTCCAGGCCTTCGCCACCACGCGGGCGCCGTTGAACGGACCCATCTCGTGTTCGAAGAAATGGATGATCCGGTCCACGGTGTCGGTGCCGATCAGCCCCTTCTCGCGGAACAGGGATTCCAGCGCCTTCGTACGGGCGGCGTAATAGGTCTCGCTTTCCCGCAGATGGTGATGGTGCTCGTGGTCGTGCCCGGACTCATGGCTGTGCGCGTGATCGTTGCTCATGGAAAATAACCCTCGCTTTTTCGATTGGCTTTTGAAAATCGGCGTCGGATCAACCGCCGGCAGGATCACGCCGCGTCGAGGTAGGCTTCGAAGCAGTCGTTGTAGAGAACGTCCTCGCGTCC
>NZ_BADK01000269.1 GCF_000333595.1 Azospirillum sp. B506 | reverse complement strand
TGCCGGCCCGGCAGGATGGATTTGCGGACGTTGTCGCCCAGGGGAGCGGTCGCCATCTGCCAGGACAGGACCGGAACCACCTCCGTCCGGATTTCCGGAAGACGGCGGCGGCATAGCCGTTGGTGCCCAGCACCAGGGAATCGGCGGTCACCATGCCCTGCGGGGTGCGGACGACCCAGGACTCACCACGGCGCTGCACCGACAAAGCGGGGGAATTGAGGTAGACCGCCGCCCCGGCGGCGACCGCCTTGGCGGCGAGTCCGCGCACCAGCGCCAGCGGGTTGATGTGCCCGCCGGTCCGGTTCATCCAGCCGCCGAAATAGGCGTCCGTGCCGAGAATGGCGGAGACGGCGGCGCGGTCGAGCAGCTCGACATCGGCGCCGAACTTGCCCCATTGCGTTGCCCGGCACTCGGCGATCCTGATGCGGCCCGGCGAATGGACCGGCTGAACCCAGCCGGTCTGCTCCGCCGCGCAGTCGATGCCGAGGCGGCGCACCAGATCGAACAGGGTGGAGGCGCTGTCGCGGATCAGTCCGACCAGGCGCTCCCCGCTTTCCCAACCGAAGCGGTCGATGAGGTCGGCGGGGTCGGGACGGGTCAATGTCGGGATGACCTGCCCGTTGTTGCGGCCGGAGGCGCCACGCCCAAGCTCCGACGCCTCCAGAACCACCACGCGGCGCCCGGCCTCAGCCGCATGCAGACCGGCGGAAAGCCCGGTGAAGCCGCCGCCGATCACCAGCACGTCAGCCTGCACGTCGTCCTGCAAAACCGGCAGGACCGGAGGCGGCGGGGCGGTGGCTTCCCACAGCGAATCCGGACGTTGCCAGATGCCGCCCTGGCCTGGAATGCCCTGTGCCTGACCTGCCGCCCGATGTGCCCCTTGGTTCGTCACGTCGCACCTGCCCCTGTTCGGCCGAAATCCGCCGGGCCTTATCCCCTTTTGGAGTTAGGGCCATCCGCTTCCTGCCGAACTATGGGACAATGGACACACGTACGCAATTCCCAAGATTTTTTCGCAGAAACTTTTTCATGTCATGCGGTTTGCTTGGGAAATCAGTCCGTTTGTACATGGCCTGCATCATTTCGGCAGGACGGTTTCCGCAAGCCGCACCCAATAGCTGGCGCCGATCGGCAGCACGTCATCGTTGAAATCATAGTGGGGGCTGTGCAGATTGCGGCCCTGGTCCGATGGGCCGGCACCAACCCAGACGTAGCAGCCGGGCCGCTTCTGCAGCATGAAGGAGAAGTCTTCCGCCCCCATGCTTGGCATCGGATCGAGATCGAGCGCCTCTTCTCCGACCACCCATGCGGCCGCCCGCCGGGCCAGTTCCGTCTCGGCGGCACTGTTGGTGGTGGGTGGATAGCGCCGCTCGTAGCGCAGGCTGGCCTCGACTCCGAATCCGGCGGCGATGGCGGTGGCCACTTCGCCCATGCGGCGCTGCACCAGATCCTGGACCTCCGGCCGGAAGGTGCGGACGGTGCCGCGCAGCACGGCGGTCCCCGGCAGGACGTTCCATGTGTCGCCGGCGTGGAACTGCGTGACGCTGACGACGGCCGAATCGATGGGATGCACGCTGCGGCTGGCGATGGTCTGGAAGGCGGAGACGATCTGGCTGCCGACCATGATGGTGTCGGTCCCCATATGCGGCATGCCGGCGTGGGTGCCCTTGCCGGTCAGGGTCAGCTCGAAGATGTCGTAGGCGGCCATCAGCGGGCCGGGGCGCAGCGCGATGCGGCCGACCTCCAGCCCCGGCCAATTGTGCATGCCGAAGACCTTTTCGACGGGGAAGCGGTCGAACAGCCCTTCCTCCACCATCACGCGGCCGCCGCCCTCATTCTCCTCGGCCGGCTGGAAGATGAAGGCGATGGTACCTTGGAACAGCTCGGGGTGTTCGGTCAGGTAGTGGGCCGCACCCAGCAGCATGGCGGTGTGCCCGTCATGGCCGCAGGCATGCATGCGCCCCGGATTGCGCGAGCTGTGCGGAAGGTTGGTTTCCTCGTGGATGTGCAGCGCGTCCATGTCGGCGCGGAAGCCGACCATCGGCCCCTCGCCATTGCGCAGGAGCCCGACCAGACCGGTCCTGGCGAGGCCGCGATGCACCTCCAACCCAAAGGAGGCCAGCTTATCCGCGACGAAATCGCTGGTCCGCTGCTCCTCGAAGGCGGTTTCCGGATGGGCGTGCAGATCACGCCGCCACGCCGTCATCTCGGCCGTCAGTTCATCCAGTCCGGCCACGGTCCCGATCATTTGCTGTTCCTTATGTTTCACCAAAGCGTTGCCGCAAGCCTGCCCAAAAACCCTCGATACCGAAACCATGTTTTTCGGTGACGGCCACTGTCGCATGGAGGGGGAGGGGATCGAGGTCGGGCTTTGGAACGCGGCAAGGCGATGCTGCAGCGCTTCGTCGGCAACCGCCCGGGCCAGCCGCGCGAAGTCTGCACTTGGTTGGCGGTGCTTCCCTCTGCGCGGAGAGCGGCATGCCCGAGAAGATGCTGATGGTCTTTAAAAATGTCGGCGTTCTTGCCGGGCGCGCTCCAGATCGCGTCGCGGCCGTGCGATCTCCGCCGCCCGCTCGTCCGGCTTCGCCGGCATGGCGGTGCCGGATACGTCAGGGGCACCGGACCGTGAACGCGGCGGGTGGCCTTGGGTTACCCACCAACTGGACCTGGGCGCGCCCCCAGCGCCGCCACCACTGCGGTGCTGAGGGCGGTCCAGCCGACGATGCCCCCCTGGGCACGGATCATCGCCAGGGTCGCCGCCTTGAAGGCTGGGAAATAGCTGTCGGTGGCGTCTTCGACCAGCAGGCATTCGAAGCCGCGGTCATTGGCCTCGCGCATGGTGGTCTGCACGCAGACTTCGGTGGTGACGCCGGCGAAGACGAGATGGCTGGTGCCGAGTTCGGCCAGCACGTCGGCCAGCGGCGTGGCGTAGAAGGCGCCCTTGCCGGGCTTCTCGATCACGAACTCGCCCGCCAGCGGGGCGAGTTCGGGGATGATGTCGCTGCCGGGTTCACCGGCGATGAGGATGCGGCCCATCGGTCCCGGATCGCCGATGCGCAGCGGGCCGCCGCCGCGGTTGAGCTTGGAGGGCGGGCAGTCGGACAGGTCGGGCCGATGGACCTCCTTGGTGTGGATGACCGGCAGTCCGCGGGCGCGGAAGGCGTCGAGCAGCGCACGGGTCGGGGCCACCGACGGACGCAACTGCGTCACGTCGTTGCCCAGGGCCTCACCGAAGCCGCCGGGCTCCAGGAAATCGCGCTGCATGTCGATGACGATCAGCGCCATCCGCTCCGCTGGGGCGGTGAAGGGGTAGGGCAGGGAGGGAATCGTCAGCATGGCGGCAGCTCCGTCCATCATCAGTCTGTCCCATAATCAGTCTGGCGTCGTCAATCTGTCAGTGGCCGGCCATGCAGCGTCCGATGACCGTAAGATCGGCCGCGGCCGGGGTGGTCTCATGGACGATGGCGCCATGCGACATCACCACCAGCCGGTCGGAGAGTTCCAGCAGTTCGTCGAGATCCTCGCTGACCAGCAGCACCGCGGTGCCGCGGTTGCGCGCTTCGACGATCTGGGCGTGGATGTCGGCGACCGCGGCGAAATCCAGGCCGAACACCGGGTTGGCGGCGATCAGCACATCGACCTCGCGCGACAGCTCGCGGGCCAGCACGGCGCGCTGGACGTTGCCGCCGGACAGGGTGGCGATCGGCGCGTCCGGCCCGGTGGTCTTCACCCGGTAGCGGGCGATCAGGTCGAGCGCCGCGCGGCGCATCGCCGCCGGGTCCAGCCACCAGCTGCCCAGCCAGCCGCCACCACGCGTGATCGGCGGCTCGTCGAAGCTGCGGAAAGCCATGTTCTCCGCCACGCTCATGCCGGGCACGCAGGCATTGCGCAACGGTTCTTCCGGCAGGCAGTGGACCTTGTGGCGCCGCATCTCCTCCCGCGTCGCGCGGTAGGGCTCGCCGCCGACCTGCACGCTGCCGGCGGTGGCGGCGCGCTGGCCGGCCAGCACCTGCACCAGCTCGACCTGCCCGTTGCCGGACACTCCGGCGACCCCGACGATCTCGCCCACCTGTACCGTCAGATCGACGCCGTGCAGTGCCGGCAGGCCGCTGTCGTCGTTGGCGCGCAGGCCGGCGATCCGCAGCCGCGCCGCCCTTCCGGGCGGACCCCGACGCTCGACCGGCACCGCCGTGCTGCTGTCGCCGATCATCAGCCGGGCAAGGCTGTCGGGCGTGTGGTCGGCGACCGCCCCCGACCCGGCGAGCCGGCCGCGCCGCAGCACGGTCACGTCGTCGGCGAATGCCATCACTTCGCGGAACTTGTGGGTGATGATCAGCACGCTGAGCCGCCCGGCCAGCGCCATGCCGCGGATCAGCCCCAGCGTCTCGTCGGCCTCGTCCGGGGTCAGGACCGAGGTCGGCTCGTCGAGGATCAGCACGCGGGCGTCGAGGTAGAGCTGCTTGACGATCTCCGCCTTCTGCTTGTCGCCGGCGGCCAGCGTGGCGACCGCCGCGTCGACGTCGATGGTGAAGGGCATGGTGTCAAGAAAGGCGGCCAGCCGCCGCCGCTCCGCCCGCCAGTCGATCACGGCGGGGACGCTGGCCCGCGCCATCACCAGATTTTCCAGCACCGTCATGCGCGGCACCAGGGTAAAATGCTGATAGACCATGCCCAGGCCGTGGGTCTGGGCGGAGCGCGGATCGCCGATCACCACCTCGCGGTCGCCGACCACCACCGCGCCCTCGTCCGGCCGGTAAAAGCCCATGATGCACTTCACCAACGTGCTCTTGCCGGCGCCGTTTTCGCCAAGCAGGGCGTGGACGGTGCCGGGGCGCAGCTTCAGCGACACGCTATCGAGCGCGGTGAAGGCGCCGAAACGCTTGGTGATCGCCACAGCTTCCAGTCCCGGCGCAGGTGGGCCGTCGGCGTGGTGCAGCGGGAGGGGCGGGGGCGGAACACTGGCGGAAGACGGGAGGATCCGGGACATCACGTTCATGGCAGCGCCTCGATGAAGTCGCGGGAATTTGAAACGGCGCCGAAGACGCCGCCCTGCATCGTCACCATCTTGACCGCCGCGGCGTGGTTGCCGGGATCGGTGGCGCCGCAGCAATCGGCCAGCAGCAGGCATTCGAAACCGCGGTCGTTCGCCTCGCGCATCGTCGTGTGGACACAGACATCGGTGGTGATGCCGGTCAGCACCAGATTGCGGATGCCGCGGGTGGTCAGGATCAACTCCAGGTCGGTGGCGCAGAAACTGCCCTTGCCCGGCTTGTCGATCACCGGCTCGCCGGGCAGCGGCGCCAGTTCGGGGATGATCTCCCAGCCCGGCTCGCCGCGGACCAGGATGCGGCCGCAGGGGCCGGGGTCGCCGATGCCGGCGCCGATTCGCCGCGACCGCCAGCGCTTGTTGGCCGGCAGGTCGGACAGGTCGGGCCGGTGCCCCTCGCGGGTGTGCAGGATGTGGTAGCCGCCGGTCCGCATCGCCGCCAGCACCGCCCGGATCGGCTCGATCGGCGCGCGGGTCAGGCTGAGATCATAGCCCATGCTGTCGACATAGCCGCCGGTGCCGCAGAAGTCCGTCTGCATGTCGATGACGATCAGCGCGGTGTTGGCCGGCGTCAGGTCGCCGTTGTAGGGCCAGGGATAGGGTTCGGCCGGCACGAAACGCTCGGTCATGGCGGATCTCCTATCGGGTGACGGACAGTTCGGCCGGCGCACCGGCCAGCCGGTGGCGCGAGGACGAGGTGGCGATCATGATGGCGAGCGTCAGGACATAAGGGGCGGCGTTGAACAGGTGGTAGCCCTGCGTCACCCCGACCGATTGCAGCGCCGGCCCCAGCGCCCCCGCCCCGCCGAACAGCAGCGAGGCCCAGACGCACAGCACCGGGTCCCAGCGGGCGAAGATGACCAGCGCCACCGCGGTGATGCCCTGGCCGCTCGACAGCCGCTCGTTCCAGCTGCCGGGGTAGGACAGCGACAGGAAGGAGCCGCCGACCCCGGCGAAGAAGCCGCCCGCCGCGGTGGCGAGCAGGCGCACCCGGTTGATATGATAGCCCATGGCGCGGGCGGCCTCGGCGCTTTCGCCGACGATGCGCAGCACCATGCCCCAGCGCGTGGTGCGCAGCCCCCACAGCAGCAGCGGAGCCAGCGCCAGACCGACCAGGAACAGCGGGTTGATATCCAGCGCCGAGCGCACCTGCGCCGAGCCGCTCCACCAGCCGAAGGGAATTGAGGGCAGCTGCGGCGCTTGCGGCTGGATGAAGGGCTTGCCGAGGAAAAAGGCCAGCCCGGTGCCCAGCAGCATCAGGGCGATGCCGACCGCGATGTCGTTGACCCGCTCCAGCGCGCAGATCATCGCGTGCAGCGTGCCGAGCAGAGAGCCGGCCAGCCCGGCGACCAGCACCCCGGCCCACGGGTTGCCGGTCAGGTAGGCGGTGGCGTAGCCGCTCATGGCGCCCATCACCAGCGTGCCTTCCAGGCCCAGATTGATGCGCCCGCTCTTTTCCGTCAGGCATTCGCCCAGGCTGACGAACAGGAAGGGGGTGGAGACGCGGATCGCCCCGGCCAGCACGGCCAGCGGCACCCCCCACCATCCCAGCGACGCGTGGTCCATGCTCAGGCCTCCTTGGGAGCGGCGGTCGGGCGGGCGAAGGTGAACAGACGCAGGCGGCCCCGCATGGCCTCGCTCGCCAGCAGCACGACGAAGATGATGCCCTGCAGCACCAGGACCGAGGCGTCGGGCAGATCCAGCCGGCGTTGCAGCAGGCCGCCGCTGGCGCCGATGCCGCCGAACAGCACGGCGACCGGGATGACCGCCAGCGGGTTCTGCCGGGCGAGGAAGGCGACCAGGATGCCGGTGGACCCATAGCCGGCGACCAGCGAGGCGCTGGCCCGGCCATGCACCGCCGCGACCTCCACCATGCCGGCCAGCCCGGCCGCCGCCCCGGCCAGCGCCGTGGTGACGACCAGCAGCCGGCCGACCGGCAGCCCGGCCATCCGCGCCGCCCGTGGGTTGCCGCCGACCATGCGGGCGGCGAAGCCGAAGGTGGTCCGCCGCATCAGCACCCAGGCCGCCACCGCGCAGACGATGCCGGCCACCAGCCCCCAATGGACGCTGCTGCCCGGCAGGGTGCCGATCATGTAGGCGTCGGCCAGCGGCGGGGTGGAAGGCTTGTTGAGGCTGGACGGGTCCTTCAGCGGCCCTTCCACCATGTGGTTCAGCACGGCGATGGCGATGTAGGTCAGCAGCAGGCTGGAGATCGTCTCGTTGACGCCGCGCCACTGGCGCAGCGCCCCGGCCCCGCCGATCAGCAGCGCGCCGCCGGCCATGCCGGCCAGCGCCATCGCCGGCAGGACCAGCGCCGCCGGCGCGCCGTTCAATGCCATGCCCGTCGCCGCGGCGGCCAGCGCACCCAGCACCAGCGCGCCCTCGCCACCGATGATCACCAGCCCGAGCTGGGCTGGCAGCGCCGTGCACAGCGCGGTCAGGATCAGCGGTGCCGCGCGGGTCAGCGTGTTCTGCCACGAGAACCAGGTGCCGAAGGCGCCCCGGTACATCAGCTGGTACATCTCCACCGGATCGACCCCGACCAGCGCCACGAAGGCGCCGAACAGGGCGAGCGACACCGCCACCGCCGCGACCGGCGGCGCCAGGGCTGAGAGGGGGGCAGCCAGGACAGCTGATAAGCGTGTTGCGGACAGTCTGGTCACGGCACCGTGCAGGAACGGTCGCATCGGCGGCACTCCCGGCTATTCTTCTGCGGTCAGGAGAGAGAGCGTCAGGAGATCGAGCCGGTCACGCCCTCGACCAGCCAGTTCATCGATTCCAGCGCGATGTCGGTCTGGCCGTGGCTCTTGCCCTCGGCGATCACGCTGTTGCCCTTGTTGTCCTTGATCGGACCCTTGTAGATGACGAAGCTGCCGTCCATGAACTTGGCCTTGACGTCGTCGGCGTGCTTGCGCGCGGCGTCGGACACCGCCGCGCCATAGGGGGAGGTCTTGATGATGCCCTCCTTCAGCCCGCCGCGCACGAGGTTGGGCGGCTTGATCCCGCCCTGCACCATCTTCACGAAGTCGGTGTAGACCTTGGCCCAGTTCCATTCGGCGCCGGTCAGATAGCCCTTCGGCGCCAGCGTCGCCTGGCTGGCATGGTAGCCGGTGCAGAAGACGCCGCGCTTCTCGGCGGTCTCCACGATCACCTTGGGGCTGTCGACATGGCAGGTCAGCACGTCGGCGCCCTGGTCGATCAGGCTGTTGGCCGCCTCCGCCTCCTTGACCGGCATCGACCAGTCGCCGGTGAAGACCACCGCCGTGGTGATGGTCGGATCGACCGAGCGGGCGCCCAGCGTGAAGGAGTTGATGTTGCGCAGCACCTGCGGGATCGGCTTGGCGGCGACGAAGCCCAGCTTCTTCGACTTGCTGGCATAGGCGGCGACGATGCCCGACAGATATTCCGCCTCGTCGATGTAGCCGAAATAGCTGCCGACATTGGTCGGATGCTTGCCCGGCGTCCACAGCCCGCCGCAATGCAGGAAGGTCAGGTCGGGATGCTTCTTCGCCTCCTTCAGCACATAGGGATCGAAATAGCCGAAGGAGGTCGGGAACAGCAGAGAGGCGCCGTCGAGGTTGATCATGCTCTCCATGCTGTTCTCGACATCGATGGTCTCGGGGACCTTCTCCTCCTCCAGAACCTTGACGCCTGGCATCGCCTTGACGGCGGCGGCCCCTTCGGCATGGGCCTGGTTGTATCCGTAATCGTCGCGCGGGCCGACATAGAGGAAGCCGATCACCAGGGTCTTCGCCATGGCCGGCGTCCAGGGCAGCCCGGCGCCGAGCGCCCCCAGCCCACCGGCAGCCGTCATCGTCCTCAGAACGGAGCGGCGGGAAAAGCGCAATGCGTTGCCCATGGTGCATACCCCTTGTCGTGTGGTGCAGGTTTGCCGGGGCCATCCGCAAAACCTGTGCCAGGGGAGGGGCGGGCGGGCATGGCGGCAGGAATCCAGCCGGATTGTATTCAAGAGTGGGGCCGAGCGGATCGATAAGCCTGTTTGTGTGCCTGTTTTTTCGCCTCGGCGCCCAAATCTGCCTGACAAGCGTTCAAGCAGGGCGTGCGATAATCATCGCGAGCTAGGAATCATAACGACCAATTTCTATTAACTCGCTGATATATATATTATTTTTTTAGTCGATCCCTCGGCCACCCTGCATGCATTCGTGCATGCAGGGTGGCGACTGCCTTCCGAATGGCCGTTCAGCCGGCCGACCTGCCGACATAATCGGCCGACGCATCGCCGACCGTGGAGACGTGCAGGCGCAGCGCGTGATAGGCGGCCTCGCCATCGCCATGCAGGATGGCGCGCACCACCGAGTCATGCTCCAGCCAGGACAGCGACAGCCGGCCGCTGACGCGGAACTGGGCACGGCGGAAGGGGCGCAGGCGCTGGCGGATCGCCTGGGCGGTCTCCTGCATGTAATCGTTGTGCGCCCCGGCATAGATGGCGGAATGGAAGCGGGTGTTCATGGCGTCATAGGCCTCGCGGTCACCGGCACGGGCAAGAGCCCCGGCTTCGGCATGCAGGGCGGCCAGCCGCTGGCGCTCCTCCGCTGTCATGCGCTGGGCGGCGAAGCGGGCGCAGGCCGCCTCGATCTCACCCATCACCTCGAACATCTGCGCCAGCCGTTCCGGGGTGATGGAGGTGACGACGACGCCCTTGTTGGGGCGCACCTGCACCAGCCCGGTGGCGGCCAGCAGCTTGAACGCCTCGCGCACCGGGGTGCGCGAGACGCCGAAGCGGGCGGCCAACTCCTGCTCGTCCAGGCGGACGCCGGGCAGCAGGCGGCCGTCCAGGATATCGTCGGCCAGATGCCGCCGCAGGGTTTCCGCCAACGTTCCGCGCGACTGGCGGTCCAGCGGCTCGGTGGTGTCGTCCTGCTCCAGGCGCAAACCGGGTCCGGCCTGCAAGGTCATGGCTGGGTGTATCCTCTTCCCGCGGTCATGCGCGCCGCCGCGATAGACAGCTGCCGTGGTATACATGGGATGCGCGCAATGGTTCCAGCCTTGCGTATCGCCGCAGCCAATCCGGGCAAGCCCGAAGTCGGGACCCCGCTGTTTTTGGGGGCCGTCAGGGCGCCGGCCCCAGGCTGACATGGGCGGCGACGATCCGCCAGCCGTCGGGCATCCGCACCCAGCTCTGGCTCTGCCAGCCGACCCGGCCGGTCGCGGTGCGGCGGTAGGCGCACAGCGCCGTGGCGAAACGGTCGCCGAAGCTGGTGATCACCACCCTTTCCAGCACGCGGGCGAGATCGGAAACGTCACGTCCGCGGCGGAAGGCGGCAATGGCGTCGATCCCGTAGGCTGGACCGTCGGCGCCGAAGCGCACCGTACGCGGATCCTGCCAGAACAGCGCGTTCAGGGTGGCGACGTCGTTGCTCATCAGGGCCGCCTCGTACCGTTCGAAGGCCGCCGTCACCGCGGCGATCACGTCGGGCCGGTTGATCTCCGCATCGTCGGTCACGGCGTTCTGGGGATCCATGCTGCTCGTCCTTTCCGTCTGCAAACAGGTGGCGCCTGCACCATATTGCATGCAAGACTGCATGCAGACCAGCCCCCGCCGCCCGACTTTCCCCCTCTCGCTGCCGCTGTCACAGCGCCTTTCCGGATGGGAGTCCCCGACGCATGACCGATCCTGCCTTCGATCCACTCCTCCATATGGAGGCGATGGCGCCCGCCTGCGGGCTGACCATCGCCGACGCCCATAAACCGGGTGTGGCGGCCTTCCTGACGCTGGCCCAGACCATGGCCGCGACGCTGATGGCGGCGCCGCTGGCCGACGACGCGCTGGAACCGGCGCCGGTGTTCGCGCCCGGTCAAACCCCGTCGGGTGCCGCATGAGCGCCGGCATCATGGCGCTCCCCGCCTGGGAGATCGCCGCGGCGGTGCGCGGCGGCAGCCTGTCCGCCTCGGCAGTCACCGAGGCGGCGCTGGATCGCATCGCACGGCTGAACCCGGTGCTGAACGCCTTCACCGACATCACCGCCGACCGGGCACGGGCCGAGGCGGCGGATCTCGACGGCCGCATCGCCGCCGGGGCGGATCCCGGACCGCTGGCCGGGGTGCCGGTGGCGGTCAAGAACCTGTTCGACATCCGCGGGCTGCCGACCCGTGCCGGTTCGCTCATCAACCGGGAGCGTCCGGCGGCCAGTGCTGACGCGGTGCTGCTGCAACGGCTGACAGGGGCCGGCGCGGTGCTGGTCGGCGGGCTCAACATGGGCGAGTACGCCTATGACTTCACCGGCGAGAACGTCCATGACGGCGCCTGCCGCAACCCGCATGACCCGGCGCGGATGGCCGGCGGATCGTCATCGGGCTGCGGTGCGGCGACGGCGGCGGGGCTGGCCCCCTTGTCGCTGGGGTCGGACACCAATGGGTCGATCCGGGTGCCGTCCTCGCTGTGCGGCATCTTCGGATTGAAGCCGACCTATGGGCGGCTGACCCGGCATGGAAGTTTCCCCTTCTGCGACAGCCTGGACCATCTCGGCCCCTTCGCCCGGTCGGCGCGCGATCTGGCGCTCGCCTACGATGTGCTGCAAGGTCCGGCGGAGGGCGACCACGCCTGTGCCGGCCGGCCGGTGGAACCGGTGTCGCCCAAGCTGGGAGCCGGTCTGGACGGGCTGCGAATCGCCGTTGCCGGCGGCTATTTCTCGCGCGGCGGCCTGTCGGAGGCGCATGACGCGGTCGAACGCGCCGCCAAAGCGCTCGGCACCGATCGGGTGGTCGAGGTGCCGGGGGCGGAACTGGGCCGGGCGGCGGCCTACATCATCACCAACGCCGAAAGCTCGGCCTTCCATCTCGACCGGTTGCGGATTCGGGCCGGTGACTTCGATCCTGACACGCGCGACCGTTTCCTGGCCGGCGCCCTGCTGCCCGCGGCGTGGTATGTCCAGGCCCAGCGGGTGCGGCGCTGGTACCATGATCAGGTGATGGCGCTGTTCCGCGAGGTCGACGTCCTGCTGGCCCCGGCCACCCCCTGCACCGCGCCGCTGGTCGGGCAGAAGACGATGGTGCTGGACGGTCGCGAGATGCCGGTGCGGCCGCATCTGGGCCTGTTCACCCAGCCGATCTCCTGCATCGGCCTGCCGGTCTGTGCCGTGCCGATGGCGCTGCCGGGCGCGTTGCCCATCGGCATCCAGGTTATCGCCGCCCCCTGGCGGGAGGACCGCTGCCTGAGGGTCGCCGCCGAGTTGGAACGGCTCGGCCTTGCCCGAGCGCCGTTGGCCGGATCGGCGGAGGCTTGATCTGAAAATTGCATGCAAGATGTCCGTTGTTGACGCGGATTGGCGCAGCATTCATGCTTAGACAGACATATTGCATGCAATAATGGTCGGTTGAGCGAAATCGGCTCTCCACCGGCCTTGCCCTGTCCGAACAAGGAGTGATCCCATGTCACCGCTCCCCAACAGCAGCGCCGGAGTGTCCGATGCCGTTCGTCTCGATCTTGCGGGACTCGATCAGGGTTACCGCGACGGAACGCTGACGCCGGGGGCGGTCGTCCGCGTCGTGCTGGATCGGATCGCGATGGCCGGCGAGGATCATGTCTGGATCCACCGCGTGCCGGCCGACGACCTGCTGGCGCGGGCCGCGGCGCTGGAGGCGTTGACGGCGGCGGAGCGGGCGGCCCTGCCACTCTATGGCGTGCCGTTCGCGGTGAAGGACAAATGGATGTCGCGGACATGCCGACGACCGCCGCCTGTCCTGAATGCACCTATATTGCGACCGACACGGCAACGGCGGTGCAACGC
>NZ_BADK01000270.1 GCF_000333595.1 Azospirillum sp. B506 | reverse complement strand
ATGACGGCCGCTGCGGTCGTTTGTTTTTCATCCGGGGGACAAGAACCTCCAAAGCCTCCAGCCGGAGCAACAAGCCGGGCCGCTGGTCCGCCGCCCTTTTCAACCGCGCCTGCTGGCGGGAAATGGTGTCGTCGCGCTCGGCCAGGGCCTGTTCGGCCCGGCGCAGCCGCGTGATGTCGAGCCGGTTCGAGGAACCGACCATGTGCGACAGCATGTGGACCTCGCCGAACACTTGCTGTGCCAGCACGACATCGGTCGCAGGGTGGGTCAGCACGGCCCAATAGGCACCGGGGATGTCGCCCTGCTCGAAGGACTGGAGCCAGAGCCGGCGGACCTCCTCAGCCGTGGCAGCCTTGGCGAAGCGGCGGACCGCCGTGTCATGGTGCCGATCCAGCGTCTTGTGCAGCAGCTTGCCGGCCGTGCCGCGTTGCCCGGCCAACTGGACGCCACGACCATGCAGGGTGTGATCGGTTGCGGTGCGGGCGTCGGCATCACCCAGCTTGACGAAGAGTTGGCGCAGTTCGCCGGTGCTCAGGCAGGTGCCGATGACGGAGCAATGCAGGTTCGGCGCAATGTCCCAGATGCGGGCTCGGCGCGTGCCGGTGGGTGGCTCCGGATCGGGAATGGCGGCGGCCCATTCGTCATGAAGCAGTGCGCCGACCGCGCCGGCGGCGGACCTGCGAAGAACCGGGAGATGGACCATCGGGATGCCCGCACCTCTGTATTCAGCTGAATATAACGTATCAGGTTCGGCGAGGATCGGGCAATCATCCTGTTGCATGACCGCGGAAGCGGAAGTCGGGTTGGGTCGTCAATCGACGGCCCCCTTGAGCTGGCCGTCTTCGGCGGCATCGGCTTGCCACCGATCCAAGAAGGTGGATGGGCCGTCCACCGCATCGCCTCAGGCTCCGATTGCCGGTCGCCGGAAGCGGCCTGACCACCGTTTCCGACAAACTTGAGGCGGTGCTGAGGGGACTGGGCTGGTCCTTGGTGCGGGTATGGTCGACAGAGTGGTGGATCGATCCGGAAGAGGGCGCTGGACCGGCTCGACGCCGCACTGAAGGAGTCCTTGGAACGGTCGCGGCGCCGGTGATGGCGGAGGCGCCGGATGTGGTGCTCGATCTGGACGCGGATGGAGAGGATGGAGCCGACGAGGACATCGCCCTGCCCGAGCCGTCGGCCGCCATTCGCGGCTGCATCGATGTCGACGATCCGCTGACGGGGGCGGCGCGACAGTTCGGCATCAGAAGGCTGAATTCAGCGGCACGGGACCGGCTGAAGATGGCGAAACCGCTTGAGGGGGTAGGACCAGGCCAGCGTTCCGTCCTCATGCCTCCGTGCACCGGAGCCGCGCTCGATGGCGAAAAGCGTAACGGGTCCCATCACGTCGATGATGTGGTCGATGACTGTTCGTCCCCCAATTCGAAGCGATAGCGGAAGTCGCAATGGTCGGCGCCCTGCATGATGGTCTGCGTCCGCTCCATCTTGATGCGCGGGTCGTAGCCGGTGCAGAAGGCGGCGTCGCGGTTGCAGGACAGCAGATGTCCGACCGACCCCAGGCCCATCTCCCGGTACATCTCGGCGTAGCGGCAGCGCGTGACGTTGTAGTCGAAATGCGTGTCGTCCTGCCGCTTCACCTCCAGCCG
This sequence comes from Azospirillum sp. B506, assembly GCF_000333595.1. Taxonomy (GTDB): domain Bacteria; phylum Pseudomonadota; class Alphaproteobacteria; order Azospirillales; family Azospirillaceae; genus Azospirillum. The sequence goes on along the minus strand of NZ_BADK01000270.1, from coordinate 4,230 downwards.
CAGCGCGTCGTCCTTGGTCCACAAGGGCTGGAGATCGGCGAAGCTCTTCAGGCTGGTGCCCTCCGGCTCGGTCGCTGCGAAGGATTTGGCGGCGGCCAGGGCCGCCTTGGTGATCGCCGCGCCCAGGATCTCCTGCGCGGTGGCCTCGCCCAGCCGGGCGGCCATCTCCTCATAGACCGGCTTCAGGATTTCCGCCTCGATGCGGCGGCGTTCGAGGATGCCCATGGTCTGGGTCATGACTGGCTTCCTTCCATCAGGTGGCGTCAATCGGCTTTCAATGGGTATGGCCGCCGAGATAGGCTTCGGCGATGCGCGGGTCGTTCCGCAACCGGTCGGCCGGACCGGCCAGCACGATGCGGCCATCCTCCAAGACCGCGGCGTGGTCGGCGATGCGCAGGGCGGCGCGGGCATTCTGTTCGACCAGCAGGATCGACACCCCTTCGGCCCGGATGCGGCCGATCAGGTCGAAGATTTGTGCCACGATCTTCGGCGCCAGCCCCAGCGACGGCTCGTCGAGCAGAAGCAGGCTCGGCCGGCGCATCAGGGCACGGGCGATGCACAGCATCTGCTGCTCGCCGCCGGACAGCGATCCGGCATTCTGGCGCAGGCGCTCGCTCAGGATCGGGAACATCGCCAGCACGCGGTTGAGTTCACCCAGCCCGACATCGCCGCCGCCCAGCACCAGATTCTCGCGGACATTCATGTTGGAGAAGATCTGCCGTCCTTCCGGCGCCTGCGACAGGCCGAGCTGGACGATGCGGTGGGCCGGCATGTTGACAATCGGCTGGCCGCGGAAGGAGATGGTCCCTTGGCGAGCCCGGTAGATGCCGGAGACGGTGCGCATCAGCGTGGTCTTGCCGACGCCGTTGGAGCCGAGCACGGCGACGATGGCGCCCGGGGCCACATCCAGCCGGACGCCGTGCAGGATCTCCTGCGGTCCCATGGCGACATGCAGGTCTGCGATGGAAAGCAGCGGCGTGGTCATTCATCCACCCCAAGATAGGCTTCGAGGACGGCGGCATCGGTGCGGATGACGTCCGGCGTGCCGTCGGCGATCTTGCGGCCGGAGGCGAGAACCAAGATGCGCTGGCAGATGCCCATGACCAGCGTCATGTCATGTTCGACCAGCATGATCGTCAGTCCCTGTCCGTGCAGCCGCTTGATGAAGGCGGCCAGATCGCGCGTTTCGGTGTCGTTCAGCCCGGCCGCCGGCTCGTCCAGGATCAGGAAACGCGGCCGCATGGCGAGGGCGCGGGCGATCTCCAGATATTTGCGCTGGCCGTAGGGCAGGTTGGCCGCCAGTTCCGCCGCCACATGGGTCAGGCCGACCGCCTCCAGCGCTTCCCAGGTGCGGCGGCTGATCTCGGCGGAGCGGTCGCGGCCGCGCTTGTGGAGCCCGCCGAACAGGGCGCCGAAGGCCCCTTGCGGCAGCGCGCCGACGGCGCCGACCGACACGTTGTCGAAGACCGACATGTTGGGGAAGACGCGCAGGTTCTGGAAGGTGCGGCTGATGCCCAGCCGCGCCACCTGATTGGGCTTCAGCCCGCTGATGGTCCTGCCGGCGAAGGCGACGGTGCCGGCGGACAGCGGGGTGAAGCCGGAAATCAGGTTGAACAACGTGGTCTTGCCGGCGCCGTTCGGTCCGATCAGGCCGACCAGCTCGCCTTCGTCGACATGGGCGGTGACGTCGCCGACCGCCTGCACGCCGCCGAAGCGGCGGCCGACATTGCGGATTTCGAGAAGATGGGTCATCGCCAGCCGATCCCTTCGCCTTTACCGGTGCTGCGCCACGCCGCCCCCAGCTGCCGACGAACGAGACGCAGGGCGGAGACCTCGCCCAGCAGGCCCTTCGGCAGCAGCAGGATGGAGAGGAACATCACCAGCCCGACCATGATGTTGCGGAAATCGCCCAGGCCCCTCAGCCCTTCCGGCAGCAGGATCAGCAGCAGCGCGCCGATGACCGCCCCCGGCAGGCTGCCCAGGCCGCCGACCACCACCATCGCCAGGATCAGGATGGATTCGGAGAATTTGAAATCGCCCGGCGAGATGTAGCCGGTCATGTGCGCCCACAGGCTGCCGGCGATCCCGGCGAAGAAGGCCGACAGAGTGAAGGCTTCCATCTTCAGCCGGACGGTGCTGACGCCCATGGCGTCGGCGCACTGGTCGTCCTCGCGGATCGAGCGCAGGGCGTTGCCGTAATAGGAATGGCTGAGCCGGCCGATGGCGACGACCGACAACGTCACCACCGCCGCCACCGTGTAATAGGCGGCGAGGCGGCCGGACAGGCTGAAGCCGAACAGCTCGAACCCCTTGGAGACGATGATGCCGTTGGGTCCCTTGGTGAAGTCCACCCAGTTCAGCATGACCAGATACAGCATCTGGCCGATGGCCAGCGTCGCCACGGCGAAATAGATGCTGACCAGCCGCATCGTCGGCAGCGCCACCAGGAAGGCGACCAGCGCCGCGACCAGACCGGACAGCGGCAGCGTGACGGTGAAGCCCAGCCCCAGCTTTGAGGTCAGCAGCGCCGCGGTGTAGGCGCCGACGCCGTAGAAGGCGGCATGCCCCAGATGGAGCAGCCCGGCCACCCCCGTCACCAGATGCATGGAGGCCGACAGCAGGACGAAGATCAGCGCCAGGTTGGCGATCTGGTAGAAATAGCCCTTGTCGAAACCGGCCAGCAGCGCTGGAAGTGCGGCGAAGACCAGCAGCAGGATCAGCGCCGGAACCAGCAGGCCCCGGCGCCGGGTCAGGCCATCGGTTGGCGCGGTGGTCTCAAACACGTTCACGGCGCGCTCCGAACAAGCCGTTGGGGAAGAAGATCAGGGTCAGGATCAGGAAGCCGTAGGCCACCATGTCCGACCAGCCCGACGAGACGAAGGTCGTCGCCATGCTTTCCGAAATGCCGAGGATCAGCGCGCAGATCACGGCACCGGGGATGGAGGACAGGCCGCCCATCACCATGGCGACGAAGGCCTTGATGCCGGGCGTGAAGCCCATGGCCGGGAAGATCGCGCCATAATAGAGCCCCATCAGGATGCCGGCCGCCGCCCCCATCATCGATCCGACGACGAAGGTGGTGATGATGGTGCGATCCGTGTCGATGCCGACATATTTGGCGCCGAGCGGGTTGTTGGACACCGCGCGGATCGCCAGCCCGACACGGGTGCGCGTCAGCAGATACTGCAGGCCGATCAGCATGGCGGCGGCGACGCCGAAGATGATGAAGTCGCCGGTCACCAGGATCACCGGGCCGACCCGCACCGGCGTGTTGATCAGGTACTCGAAGGGGACGGAGCGCATCTGCGATCCGAAGACGATCTCCAGCGCCTCGCGCACCACGATGGACACCGCCAGCGAGGAGAGCAGGGTCGATTCCCGCATCGCCCGCGATTTCAGCGACGCCTCGTCGGTGAAGCGGCGGAACGGCTTGAAGGCCAGCCGCTCCAGCGAGAAGCCTGCAAGTGCCCCGATTGCCAGCGCGCCCAGGATCACCGCCACGATGGGCGGCGCCGCGGCCGAGATCAGCACCAGCCCGGCGAAGGCGCCCAGCGTGTAGATCTCGCCATGGGCGAAGTTGACGACGTTCAGCACGCCGAAGATCAGCGTGAAGCCGATCGCCATCAGCGCGTAGGTCATGCCCAGCGACAGGCCGATGGCGAGCTGCTGGAGATAATAGGGATCGAACATGCGGGCTCTGTCGCTGGGGAAAGGGGCGCTGGGATCGGTTGCCGGGATCTTTACTCGGCGACCGGAACGAAGGCGCCGCCCTTGACCTCGACCTTCACCAGTTCCTTCTCGGCCTCACGGTCGGCACTGAAGCTGGTCTTGCCGGTGACGCCGGGGAAGTCCCTGGTCTGGGCCAGCGCGTCGCGCACCTTCTCGCGGGTCGGGTTGGGCGACGCCTTCTCCACCGCCGCCAGCATGATGCGGACCGCGTCATAGGCCTGGGCCGGGAACTGGCCGGGCACTGCACCGTCGGAGCGCTTCTTCCACTCGTCGACGAAATGCTGGACGTTCGGCGACGGGTCGGTCGGCAGGAAGTTGGAGGTCAGATGCACGCCCTCCGCCGCTCCGCCGGCCAGCTCGATCAGCTTCGGGCTGTAGGCCGCCGAGGTCGAATAGACCGGCGTCTTGATGCCGAGCTGCTGCAGCTGCTTCAGGAACTGCGCGCCATCCTCATAGAAGAAGCCGGTGTAGATCGCGTCGGGCTTCGCCCGCTCGATCTGC
>NZ_BADK01000271.1 GCF_000333595.1 Azospirillum sp. B506 | reverse complement strand
TGCACGTGCCGGGCTGGTCGTACTCGCGGCCGTCCTCAAGGACCAGCCGGACCTCGGCCTGACCGGCTGCACCCTGGATGCGGCCGGCGGCCAGATCGCGTCGCAGGCCGAGCAGAGCGGAGCTGGGTTGGGTCACGTCGACATAGATGGGGTCGAGCTGCGTCACGGTGACCATCGAGCTGGTCTGGCCGGCGGTGACCAGCGCGCCGGGGGTCACCGACGAGCGGCCGGTGCGGCCTGAGATCGGCGAGCGCACCTTGGTGTATTCCAGATTGATGCGGGCGGTTTCGACATTGGCCTTCGCCGCGGCGACATCGGCCTGTCCCTGGCGCAGCGTGGCGACCGCGGTGTCCAGATCCTGCTGGCTGACCGCCTTTTCCTTTGCCAGCGGCTGGTAGCGGTTGACGGTCAGCTGCGCCGACGCGGTCGCGGCCTCCGCCTTTTGCTGGGCGGCAATGGCGCTGTTGAGCGCCGCCTGATAGCTGGCCGGATCGATCTGGTAGAGCGGCTGTCCCGCCGTCACCGGTTGCCCTTCGGTGAACAGCCGGTCGCGGATCACGCCGCCGACCTGCGGCCGCACCTCGGCGGTCTGGAAGGCGGTGACCCGGCCGGGCAACTCCGTCACCACCGGAACCGGATGGGGGTGCAGGACCACCGTGGTCACTCCCGGCGGCGGGCCGGATGGGGCACCCTGGGCCGAACCGCCGGCCTGGTGTGAGGTTTCCTGGCAGGCGGTAAGAAGCAGAAGCAATGCGCCGACGCCGAGCACCGGCAACCTTTCCGGAAGAACGGAAAGCAGGCCGTTCTCCTTTGGGGGCCGCGGTCTGGCGCAATCGTGAGACTGGCCAATCATTTAAGAGCATTCCTTTTTGAAACTGGCGACTTCGGTGTCTGTGCCGGGAATGCTATGGCTTGACTGTTACCCGCCTATGTCTGGCGCCGGCTTTTGCGTAACGGTCTGTAACAGGGTGATAGGCCTGCAAGCCTCGGTGCTGCGGACTGGCAGCGGGTACCCAAGGCCACCCGCCGCGCTTACGGTCCGGTGCCCCTGCCGTCGGGCCGCCCGCCAACCGATGGGTTCAGACCGAGGTCAGACGAGTCCATGGTCGCCGCCCGGATTGCTGCGACCATCACCCCCGAACAGGCCGAACCGAGATCTGCGTGACCCCGTGTCCACACAATCGGCGCAGGATCACTCCCGCCGGGCCAGTCCGCGCATCGCCATGAGCATCAGCAGGGCGACGGCCAGCAGGATCAGCGCGCAAGCGATGGCGACACCGGTCTCGCCGGTCGCGATGTTGAGGAAGACCGCCATCGGCAGGGTTTCCGTGTGGAAGCGGGTCGCTCCCGCCACCATCAGCGTGGCTCCGAACTCGCCCAACGCCCGTGCCCAGGCCAGCACGGCTCCCGCCGCGATGCCGCGCCCGGCCAGTGGCAGGTCGATCCGCCAGAACACCTCCCATGCCCCGGCACCCAGCGTCCGCGCGGCGGCACCATAGCCGGGGTCCACCGCCCGGAAGGCCGCCGCCGCGCTGCGCAGGACGACGGTGGTGGCGATGAAGGCCAGGGCCAGCACCACGCCCGCCGGGGAGAACAGCAGTTCGATCCCGAGCGTGGCGAGCGGTCCGCCCAGCATTGGCCGTCCGAACAGGAACAGCAGCCCCAGTCCGGCCACCAGCGGCGGCATGACCAGGGGCACGTCGAGCAGGGTGTCGAGCAGCGCCCGTCCGGGAAAGTGCCGCCGCGCCATCAGATAGGCGGCAGGCAGCCCGAGCAGCAGCGCGATCGCCAGTGCCGCCACCGAGGTCAACAGCGACAGGCGCAGGGCGAACAGCGTTTCCGGCGCGGTAACGGCGGCGGCCAATTCCCCCGGCCGCAGCCGCAGAGACAGCGCACCCAGCACGCCGACGATCATCAGGGCGATGAGCGCGAGGGGCAGGACGAGCAGACGTTCGAAGCGTGTCACGCCGCGCCTTATGGCTTGGGCGCCGGCGGAAACCCGAAACTCTGGAAAACGGCCAACCCGGCGTCCGACGCCAGGAAGGCGGCGAAGCGCCGGGCGGCGTCCGGCGCGGCGCTGGTCTTCAGGACGGCGACCGGGGCGTATTCCGCCTGATACCAGGACGGCGGTATCGCCAGAACGGTGAGCTTGCCGGGAGTCTGCGCCACGTCGGCGGCGCCGATGATGGCGGCGTCCACATTGCCGTCCAGCACATAGAGGGCCAATTGCTTCACCGTCGCCGCGCGCACGGTGACGTTCTTGCGGATCGCCTCGCCTTGGCCGGACTTGTCGAGGATCTCCTCGGCCGTGCGTCCCAGTGCCATCGCCTGCGGGTCGCCGAGGCCGAGACGCACGCCGGGCTTGGCAAGGTCGGCGACGCTGCGGATGGCGTCCGCCCGGCCCGGCGCCACGGCGAGAACCGGGCCATGCACAACCAGAACCTGCAGGTCGGCGACGGCATCCTGCTCCTTCAATTTGTCGGTGTAGAAGGTGGTGCCGGGGATGAAAAGATCCCCCTTCCGCGTTTCGGCGAAGCGGGCCAGCAGCTGGCCGGACCCGCCATATTCGGCGCGCACAACGATGCCGGTTTCCTTCTGGAAGGTTGCGATCAGGGCGTCCACCGGGGGCCGCAGTCCGGCTCCGACATAGGCATACAGTTCCTGCGCCGAGACGGCGGCAGCCTGGACGGCGAGGAGGCCGAACGCAAGGACCAGGGTTTTCAGGCGCATCGGAAACGTCCCTTCATCAGAATCACGCCGACGACGAGCATCGCTATATCCAATCCAATATTTCCAGGCCGGGGTCAAGACCGCAATGCATCAATGGATATGACCGCGCCGACGGCGGGCGTCGAGACAGCGCTGGCGCCGTTGGCCGGTTCTCCCTCCTTTGTCCTTGATCTGGCATGCCATTCACCTTCGCGGGAAGGGCCGCAGCGTGCCGCTCCAGCCTCCATTGCCGTTGTTGCTCTGATCCTTCGGTTGGTATAGGGTTATCGCTATATCTCGCTGGATATAGATATAACGAGGTCGCCTGTCATGCGCCCGCTTCTCCCTCGGATTGCCGCCTCGCTGCTTGGCTCCGTCCTGATGCTCGGCTCCGGAGCGGGCTGGGCGTTGGAGGGGCAGGTCGTCGTGATGACCAGCTACCCGGACGAGCTTGTCCAACGCTATGAGCAGGCCTTCGAGCGTGCCAATCCCGGCACCGACCTGCAGGTGGTCTGGAAACCGTCACGCGACGCTGCGGTGGAACTGGCCAAGCCCGACCAGGGCGGCGTCGACGTCTATTGGACCCCTTCGCTCGGCAGCTTTCCGCGGCTGCGCGACGCCGGGGCCTTCCGCCCGCTGACGGTGGACCGTGCTGTCCTGCCGGGCGTTGTCGATGGGCAGGTCGTTTCCGACCGCCAAGGCTTCTTCGAGGCGTTCGAGGTCGCCGGCTACGGGCTGATCGTCAACCCGGCGGCACTTGCCCGCGATCGCCTGCCGCAGCCGGCGACTTGGCGTGACCTGGCGGCGACACGCTGGAAGGGGCGGCTGGCCCTGCCCATCGCCGGGCAGGTCGGCTTCTCCGGCGCGCTCTATGACATCCTGTTGCAGGCGGAGGGCTGGGAGGCCGGCTGGGCGCTGCTCGGCGAGGCCGCGGCCGACGCGACGCTGGTCGGCAGCGGCGGGCAGGTCAGCGAAAGCGTGGTGAACGGCGAGGCCGACGTCGCCGTGACAGTGGATTTCTTCGCCCGCAGCGCCATCGCCAACGGCCATCCGGTGGCTCTGGTCTACCCGCCGCGCACCGCCTTCCTGCCGGCCCAAGTGGCGATCACCAGGGCCGCGCCACACCCGGACGCGGCACGCGCCTTCGTCGATTTCGTCCTGTCGGCGCCGGGGCAGGCATTGCTGTTCCATCCCGACATCCGCCGCTATCCGGTGCGTCCCGATGTCTACACCCAGGCGCCGGCCGGGTACGTCAATCCCTTTCAGAGGATCGGGGCCGAAGCTATGCTTACGACATGGAGACGGGGCTGAACGCCACGGCCTGATCGCGGCGCTGTTCGACACCCTGATCGCCGAGCGGCAGGACCGGCTGAAGACCCTGTGGGGCGCCATCCACACCGCCGAAGCCGTTCTGGCTGCCAAGCCCGACACCGAGCGCGCCGCCCTGGTGAACAAGGCGCGCGCGCTGGCCGGCTTCGTCCCGGTTGCCGGTGCCGACGCCGACCGTCTCGCTCCGAGCTTCCAGGACCGCCGTTCCAATCGCAATCCGGAGGAGCAGGCGGCTGTGCGGAAAGACTGGTCGGCCCGCATCGACGCCGCCCAGGCAGAGGCGCTGGATCTCGCCCGCCGGGCGTTGCCGACGCCATGAGAAGGCTTGTCCTTCTCGCTGCGGCCCTGTTGGTTGCCGCGACGCCTTTGCGGGCCGATGAGGCGGTGACGATGCCAGTCCTGGGACGCGATGCTTTCTCCAGGCCGCTGCCGACTCTCGATCCAGCGCACCGCGCCGCCTTCCAGGCCGGCCGCTCGCTGTTCCAGCAGGTGTGGACCGTCGGACCGTCGGAGGTGCGCCCCGACCTCGACGGGCTCGGTCCGCTGTTCAACCGGCAATCCTGCGTCGCCTGTCACGCCAAGAACGGCCGCGGCGAACCGCCGGAGGGCGAGAGCGACAGCATGCGGTCCACCCTGGTCCGTCTGTCGGTGCCCGGCGACGGGGCGGGTGACAAAGCGGGTTGGGCGCCGCGACCGCATCCGGTCTATGGCGACCAGTTCAACCCCGACGGCATCCCCGGCGTGCCGGGCGAGGGCCGGGCGACTCTGGTCTGGTCGGAGCGCATCGAACGCCTGGCCGACGGCACGCCAATCGCCCTGCGCCGGCCGGAGCTGCGGCTGAGCAATCTCGGCTACGGGCCATTGGGGCCGGAGGTGATGACCTCGGTGCGGGTGGCGCCGCCGCTCGTCGGGCTCGGCCTGCTGGAGGCGGTGGCGGAGGCCGATCTGCTGGCACTCGCCGATCCGGACGACCGCGATGGCGATGGGGTGCGCGGGCGGGTCAATCTGGTGTGGGATGCGGCGCGAGGCGCCTTTGCGGTCGGCCGCTTCGGGTTGAAGGCCAACCAGCCGAGCTTGCTCCAGCAGAATGCCGGTGCCTTCGACGGCGACCTCGGCTTGACCTCGACACTGTTTCCGCACCATGGCTGTACGGCGGTGCAGACCGCCTGCCGGGCGGCAGCGGGAGACGACGCGAGCGATGCCAAGCCGGAGTTGAGCGACGAACAGCTCGATCTGGTGACGCTCTACACCCGCGCCCTTGCGGTGCCGGCACGGCGCAACGCCGACGATCCCCTGGTGCGGGTTGGGGAAGGTCTGTTCGCCGCCATCGGCTGCGCAGCCTGCCACACCAGGACCCTGCGCACCGGCCCGTCGCCGGCCCTGCCGGAACTGGCCGGCCGAACCATCCACCCCTACACCGACCTGCTGCTGCATGACATGGGCGAGGGTCTGGCCGACGGGCGACCCGACTTCCAGGCCACCGGGCGGCAGTGGCGGACGCCGCCGCTCTGGGGCCTCGGCCTGACGGCGGCGGTCACCGACCGCCCGACCTACCTGCATGACGGCCGCGCCCGCACCTTGCTTGAGGCCATTCTCTGGCACGGCGGCGAAGCCGAGCCGGCGCGGGAGGCGGTCCGTCGCATGCCCTCGCTGAACCGCAAGGCACTGCTGTCCTTCCTGGAGTCCCTTTAGCACGGCGTCCCACAGCGCTGGGTCGGCTTGTGCATTGCGCAATCTCTTTATATCCTTATGAATATAGCGTTCTCGTCGTCCGGGCTTGGAAAAGTGGAAAGCGACCGATGAAGCCACCCATCGTGATACTGGGCAACGGAACGCCATGGCTGCGGCTCGGCCGCATCCATCTGACCGCCGGGCAATGCGGGCTGATCACCGGACCGACCGGCACCGGCAAGACCAGCGTGTTGCGGGCGCTTGCCGGCCTGCCGGGGCATGGCGGGCACGTAATGGCGGTCGACGGCGGCATCGCGGTGCCGATGGGGACGGCCTATCCGGTCGCCTTGGTACCGCAGGTTCCCGACGTTCCACTGCGCTCCGGTCCCATCGAGGCGGCGGTGGAAGCGGCCATCGTCGCCGGCCACCGCATCCCTTCCCGGTCGGTCGCGGAAAGCCCTGTCCGGGTCGCCGACGCCTTGCGCGAGGTCGGTCTGGAGGGGGCCGTCGGCCGCAGGATCGAGACCTTGTCGATGGGCGAACGCCATCGCCTGGCCATCGCCGCCGCCCTTGCAGCCGATCCGGCGGTGCTGCTGCTCGACGAACCCTTCGCGCTGCTGGATTCCAATGGGGGGCAGATGCTCCGTTCCGTCATCCGCGGGCGCCCTGCCATGGGGCGCATCCTGCTGATCAGCGAGCATCCGCCGGACCGGATGACCGGCCTGCCGGCGGTCCATCTGCGCATGCCGGCTCCGGACACCGGTACGGCGCCGTCATCCCCGATGAGGACAGGGTGAGCGCGGAGCCGGGAAACTGGACGCTGCCGGCGCCACCGGTTCTGTGTGCCGAGGGGCTGCGGGTTCCGCGCGGCGACGGCACGCCGCTGTTCGACCGGCTGGCGATGACGGTGCCGGCGGGACGGCGGTTCCATCTCAGCGGCGTCAACGGCGCGGGAAAGAGCAGGCTGCTGCGCTGCCTGATCGGAGCGGAACCGATGGAGGACGGCACCGTCACCATCACCGACCTGCGCAATCCCAGCCCGCGCGACCTGCCGGGCCGCGTCGGCTTCCTGCCCCAGGACCCACCGCGTCACTTCTTCGCCGAAACGGTGCGGACGGAAATTGGCTTCGCCCTGACCCGGGCCGGCTTGCGCCCTCCCGACCGCGCCGAGCGGGTGGACCGGGCAATGGCGCAATTCGGCCTGACGTCGCTGGCGGAGCGCTCTCCACAAAGCCTGAGCGTCGGGGAGCGGCAACTCGTCGCCCTGGCCGGTCTGGTGGCTGGACGCCCCCGCCTGTTCCTGCTCGATGAACCGTTGAGCGGGCTGGATCCACAGCGCGCCGCCCATGCCCTGGCGGTGCTGGCCACCGCCGCCCGCCGTGACGGCTCCGCCGTCCTGCTGGCGAGCCACGGGTCGCTGCCGGTTCCCGGCTGGGCCGACCGCAGCCTGCGGCTTGAGAACGGCCGCCTGCACGCCGTGGCGTGAGGCGGCCGCCATCTGGAGGCTCGGCCAGGATCAGAAGCTGTAGCGCGCGGTGACGAACATCGTGCGCCCCGGCTCCGGGAAGCCGTCGGCCAGGGAATAGTTGGTGTCGAACAGGTTGCGCACGCCGGCCGACAGTTGCGCGTTGGCGGTCAGGTCGTAGCTGGCCTGGAGATTGGCCAGGACATAACCACCGTTGCCGAGGAACACGGTGCCCGAGGTGCTCTGGCTGTAGCGGCCGCTTGCCGCCTCGACGCTTGGGACGACGCCGAGTTGTTCTGTCGGCCTCCAGTCTGCGTGCAGGAACAGTTTGTGGTTCGGCGTGCCGACCGCCTTCAGATTCGGGATGTTGGGGTCGGACAGCGTCCGGATGGTCAGCGTGTAATTGCCGCCGACCTCCAGCGTCGGAGCCAGTCTGGTGGTGACGGCGACCTCGAAACCGCGATAAAGGCCGGAGGCCATGTTGCGGCTTTGCGTCGTCGACTGGCCGTTGATGACGATCGGCGCGTTGGCGATCACGTCGCGCAGGCGGCTCAGGAAAACGGCGCCCTCGACACGGGTGGACCCGAAGCGCTCCGAGACGCCGATCTCGTAGTTGATCGCCTTTTCCGGCTTCAGGTCGGGGTTGGAGGCCGCGCCGTTGAAACGGGTGCTGAAGCGCTCGAAGATGCTGGGAAAGCGGCTGCGGGCGGAGATGCTGGCATGCGCCTCGCCAGTCTTCGAGAAGCGGTAGACCACAGCCCCCTGGGCATTGGTGGCGTCGCTGTCGGCGCGTTTGTAGTCGATCATCGAGCCGGTGGCGGTGCCGTTCCAGTCCTGCGCCTCATGCAGGCGACGCCAGTCGTGGCTGGCACCGAGCACGATGTCCAACGCCTCGGTTGCGTGGAAACTGTTCTCCAGCGCGACCGACCAGGTGTCCTCCAGATCCCGCTGCTTGGGCTCCAGGAAATTGCCGGGGTAGAGGCGTTGCCATTCCTTGTGGTCGTCACGGCGGAAATGCAGGGCGCCCTTCAGCGTGTTCATCGGGATCAGGTCGGTGCCCAGTTCGACGCTGCCGCCATAGGCTTTGTCGTCATAATAGCTGCGGAAGGAGCGTGAGGTGGCCTGCCGCGTCAGGGCGGCGTCATCGAAGGAGTAAAGCCCGTTCTGGAACGTGTTGTAGTAGAGCTTGGTCTTTGCGTAGGACGCGTTGCCGATCTTGGTATTCGACAGCCAATAGACGCTCTGCAAATCCCAGTAGGGCCAGCTCCAGTAGCGCTGGTTGGCGACGGTATCGTTGACATTCAGCGGCGCGCCCTTCTTGCCCGACTGTTTCTGGAAGTTGATCGAGTATTCGTCGGTGTCGTTGGGCGTGAAGCCGGCCTTGAGGTTGACCGACCAATCGGCGGTCTGCGACTGGTCGCGGTTGCCGCCATTCTCCGACGCCACCGGCTTGAAGCTCTCCGACAGGCGGCTGTGGGTGGTCTCGGTTTTGGTGCCGCTGGCTTGCAGGTAGAAGCGCTCCTGCCGGGTGCCGGCCATGCCGTAGGTGGTGTAGCCGCCCAGGGCTGCCCGGTTGTCGAAGGACAGCCCCTGGCGCAGTTCCGCTTCGAAGGCGCGGGTCGGCTTGCGGGTGACGAGGTTGATGGCGCCGCCCATGGCGCCCGGTCCGTCCAGCACCGAGGCGTAGCCCTTCGACACCTGGATTTCCGACAGGTCGGGGGTCAGCAGGCGGCCGAAATCGAGCCGGTTGTCGGCGGGAAGATAGATCCGCACGCCATCCATCATCACCGGAATCTGGTAGCGGTCGAAGCCGCGGATGTAGACCAGCCGTTCGTTGCGCTGCCCGCCGGTCGTCGAGGACGTGACGCCGGGAATGATGTCCATCGCCTGATCGAGCGACTGCTTGTTGAAGGTCTGCATCTCGTCCGCCGACAGGCTGGAACCGCCGATCGGCTGCCCGGCCGCCTGGGCCGACACGTTGATCTGACCGAGCGTGAAGACGCCGGTCCCCGCGTTGATAGCCGGATCGCTTCCGGCGTCGCCGGCGAATGCTCCACCACCGGTCAAAACCCCAATCGTGAACGTAATATACAAACAGGAATTACGCATCTCGCCCCCAAGAACAGCGGTTTCCGTTTTGCCGACGCAGCAGGCCCCCTGCCAGCCCAACCTGCTGATCGCAATCGATGTATTCATATGGATATATCGATTATGACCATTCTGTCAAAAGGCTCTCTGATTCGGAGCAGGGGATGCGTCGTCTCGACAGACCGTCCAGTGCCGTGGGATGCGCCTTCAGCGCTGCCCCATGCTTCCGGACCGATCATCCGGCCCAGGCGCCTGCGGTTTATCGGGCCGCACCGGCATTTCCGGTCTTCATGGCCGGTGTGTTCTCGTCGGGACGATGTCGCCGTAGCAGGCGGATTGATGAGAGCAGGCATCGCAGACGGTTGCCCTGTCGGCGGGCCGGATCCTTACTGTCTGACGATGATGGTGTGGAGCGGATTGTGGCTACTTGTCGCGCTCGCACGCCGTCGGATGGCGCCCGCCCGGCGGTGCCCGCCATAGCGACACCCACCAGCGGTCCAGCGCGGCACGGTCGCAGGGCAGCCTGACGGTCAGCCCATTGGCCAGGTCGAGCCAGTGGGGGAACAGTGCCTCGGGCACCGCAATGACCGCGGGCACCTCGCGCAGCATCGCGAGGTGCAGGACGTCGAGCAGGCCGGCGCCATTGAGTTCCTGCCAACCGAAGCGGTTCAGCACAACGATGTCAGGCCGCCCGTCGACCAGAACGGCCAGCCGCCGTCCGATACCGGCGAGGCTTTCGCCGTCAGGCTCCGCATCGGAAGAGAGGGTGCCTTGGCCGGAAAGCAGACGGAAGCCATGTGGCGCCCCGCCGCCCAACGGTGCCTTGCGGCGGACCTGCACGATCCCCACGGCGTCGAAGCCTTGCGTCTGCAGGTTGAACAGGAAGCCGGAGAGCAGCCTGTCGGGGTTGTCCGTGCTGCCATAGACGACCGCCGCGACGTCGGAGCGGTCGTCGAACGGGGGCCGGACCGGAGGTATGCCGGCGAGGGACGGATGTCCTTGGAGGGGGCGGTGCATGGTCAGTGCTCCTCGCCCGATGGCTGGCCAATCGGGTCGAAGCCGAAGCGCGCCAGCGTCGCCTGTCCCTCCGGCGAGAGGATCGCAAGCATCAGCCCGATGGCGGCCGGCTTCTGGAGGCTCGTGATGGCCAAACCATATTCGGGGCCGGTGGCATAGGGGGGCGGAACCGGCACCACCTGGAGGTCGGGCGTGGCTTGGCGCCGCTGCTCGGCACCGCTGCAATAGGCGATCATGACGGTGATGTCGCCGCGCGCGAAGGCGGAGGCGATCGGGTCGGGATCGGACGGGTCGGCGGCGGTGCTGCCGCCGACGATCTTCCTGGCCTTGGCGTCGAGCGTGGCGAAGGCGCCGGGATGGTGCCGCCCGATACGCTTGAACATTTCCCAGGTGTAGTCGCCGCCGGGATCGGCCTTGGGCGTCGATGTGCCGATCCGGACCGACGGATCGAGCAACCGCTCGGCGAAGGATGCCGGCTCCAGCCTTGCGTCGGGTTTGGCAAAGGCGCACAGCCGATTGCGGGTGAACATCACGGCGGCGGCGGCCCGCCCGTCCTTGCGCAGGGTCAGCGCATGGCCCATGTCGGCCGAGGTGAAGAGATCGACCGCCTCGCCCGCCTCGATCCGGTCGCGCATCAGGCCGGATGGCCCGAAGGCGGTGCGCACGCTGTTGCCAGTCGCCTTGGCATAGTCGGAAGCAATGGCAGTCATCGCGGCGCGCAGACTGCCCGCCCCATAGAGCACCAGTTCCTCGGCTCGGGCGGTGGACACAAAGGCGGCTGACATGGCGGCGGCGGCGGTTGCCAGCAGCGTCAGTGTCGCAAGGCGGCGGAGCGGAATCATGGGTCCTGAACCTCGATCGGTGGGGCGGCAATCGCCGCGATGAAGCTTGCAATGCTGGCGCTGCGCAGCGGGATGAAGGGTTTGCCGGCCTGACGGCACAGCGTCTTGATGCGTCCGGCGGCAGCATGGCTGACGCAGTCAACCGGAAAGAAGGCGATGTCGGCCTGGCTGATCAGGCCGGGCAGCAGGGCTGCGTTGTCCTCCACCCCGCCATCATGGGCGAGCATCGTGCCGCCCCGCCGCCTGGTCAGCGTCCGCAGGACGCCGATCAGGCCGGGCCGCCCGCCGACATAGAGCAGCCGGCGACCGGCGAGATCGCCTGGACCGGCATCCTCGCCGCCGCCCCGGCCGCACGCGCTTTCATCGGCCAACACCGCTTCGGAAGCGGACAATTCGGCCTGAAGCGTCCTCTCCCGTGA
>NZ_BADK01000272.1 GCF_000333595.1 Azospirillum sp. B506 | reverse complement strand
GGGCCAGCATGGCGTCGGTGCCGCGGGTCTCGGCCTTGCGTCGTCCCAGGTGACCGTCAGCGCCTCGCGGCCCTTCATGGCGGCCCAGCTGTTCCTGGCGATCACCGCGACGCCGACCGGCAGGCTGATCACGTCGATGACGCCCGGCACCTTGCGGGCGGCGGCATCGTCGACGCTCTTCACCGTGCCGCCGAAGCGCGGGCTGCGGGCCAGCACGGCCGTCACCTGACCGGGGCGGCGGATGTCCATCGAGAAGATGGCGGTGCCGTTGGTCTTGCTGATGTGGTCCAGCCGATGCAGGTCCGGATTGCCGATCAGCACATAGTCCTTCGGGTCCTTCAGCTTGACCTGCTGCGGGACCGGAAGCTTCGCCGCCTCCTCCGCCAGCTCGCCGAAGGTCAGGCTGCGGTTGCTGGCGGCATGGCGGACCACGCCCTTCGACACTGTCACCTCGCCGGCCGGAACCTTCCAGCGCGCGGATGCTGCGGCGACCAGCATGGCGCGGGCGGCCGCACCGGCCATGCGCAGCTCGTCCCAGCTGTTGGCGACGGCGGTGGAGCCGCCGGTGCCCTGGATGCCGAAGAAATGGTTGGCATACAGCTTCTGGTCGGCCGGGGCGAAGGCGCCGCGCACCTGCGACCAGTCGGCGTCCAGCTCCTCCGCCGCGATGGTGGCGATACCGGTGACGATGCCCTGGCCCTTGTCCAGATGCTTGGCCAGAACGGTGACGGTGTTGTCGGGCGCCACGATGATGAAGGCATGCATGGTCAGCGCGGCGATCGGACGTGTCGAGACTTTGACCAGCGTGGAGAGGGGCACCGGCTGTCCGGTGGCGGGGGAACGCAGGTAGATCTGCCGCAGCGTCGCCGGCAGGCCCTGCAGGTCCGGCGACACCTCCAGCACGACATGGTAGCTGTTGGTCTGCGTGAAGTACTGCGTCACCTGCCGCTGCCCGAAGGCGTCGTAGAGCGTGTCGTCGATCAGCTGCGGCTGGATGCCGAAGCGGGCGGCCTGATCGCGATCGATGGTCAGCGTCGCCGTGGTTGCCGCGGTCTGCTGATCGGAGGACAGGTCGCGCAGTTCCGGCAGGGTCTTCAGGCGGTCGAGCACCTTCGGCGCCCAATCGTCCAGTTCTTCCAGATCGGCATCCTGAAGCGTGTACTGGTACAAGGCGCGCGAGGACCGGCCGCCGACGCGGAGATCCTGCGCCGCCTGCAGGTAGAGCCGAACGCCCTCGACCGCCGCGGTCTGCCGACGCAGGCGGCTGATGACCTGATCCGCGCTGGCTGTCCGTTCGTTGCGCGGCTTCAGGGTGATGAAGAAGCGGCCGGTGTTCACCGACTGGCCGCTGCCGGCCCCGACGGAACCGACCCAGGTCGCCACGTCCGGATCGGCGCCGATCACGGCGCCCAGCTGCTGCTGCAACCGGCTCATGATGGCGAAGGAGGCGTCCTGCGGCCCTTCCGAAGTGCCCATGATCAGGCCGGTATCCTGCTGCGGGAAGAAGCCCTTGGGGATCTCCGCGAACATCCAGCCGGTGAGGGCGACGGACGCGGCGAAGACCAGCAGCGTGACGGGCTGGTGGCGCAGAACGATGTCCAGCGTGGTCCGGTATCCGGCGAGCAGGGCATCGAACCCTCCTTCGACCGCGCGGTAGAAGCGGCCATGCGTCCGGTGGCGCTCGTCCTTGAGCAGGCGGGCGCCCATCATCGGCGTGAGCGTCAGCGACACCAGTGCCGAAACCGCGATGGTCATGGTCACGGTGACCGCGAACTCGCGGAACAGCCGCCCGACGATGCCGCCCATCAGCAGCAGCGGGATGAAGACCGCAATCAGCGACAGGCTGATCGAGAGGATGGTGAAGCCGATCTCCCGGGAACCGGTCAAGGCCGCCTGGAGGGGCGGCACGCCCTCCTCGATGTGGCGGTGGATGTTTTCCACCATCACGATGGCGTCGTCGACGACGAAGCCCACGGCGATGGTCAAGGCCATCAGCGACAGGTTGTCCAGGCTGTACCCGCACACATACATCAGCCCCAGCGTCGCGGCGAGCGACAGCGGCACCGTCACGCCGGGGATCAGCGTCGCCATCGCGTTGCGCAGGAACAGGAAGATCACCATGACCACCAGGGCGATGGTCAGGGCCAGTGTGAACTGCACGTCGGCGACCGAGGCGCGGATGGTCTGTGTCCGGTCGGACATGATGTCGACATGCACGGCCGGCGGGATGGCCGCCTGGAGCTGCGGCAGCAACTGCTTGATGCGGTCGACCGTGTCGATGACGTTGGCGCCGGGCTGCTTGTAGACGGTCAGCAGAACGCCGGGCCGGCCGTTCTGCCAGGCGGCGAGCTGCGTGTTCTCCGGCCCGTCGACGGCCCGCCCGATATCGCCGATGCGGACCGGCGCGCCGTTGTGGTAGGCGATGATGACGTCGTTCCACGGCTGCGCCGCGGTGATCTGGTCGTTGTCGTAGAGGGTGAAGCTGCGATCCGGCCCGTTGATGCTGCCCTTGGCCGAATTGACGGTGGCGGACACGATGACGCCGCGCAGATCCTCCAGCGACAGGCCGAGGCCGGCGAGCTTCGCCGGGTCGGCCTGAATCCGCACGGCCGGCTTCTGTTCGCCGCCGATGGACACCTGGGACACCCCCGGCACCTGGCTGATCTGCTGCGCCAGCATGGTGTCGGCATATTCGTCCACCTGGGTGATCGGCAGCAGGTCCGAACGCACGCCCAGGATCAGGACCGGCGAATCCGCGGGGTTCACCTTGCGGTAGCCGGGCGGGCTCGGCAGGCTCTTGGGAAGCTGGCCGGTGGCGGCGTTGATGGCGGTCTGGATATCCTGCGCGGCGCCGTCGATGTTGCGGTCGAGGTCGAACTGCACGGTGATCTGCGTGCTGCCGAGCGCGCTGGTGGAGGTGAGCTGGGTCACTCCGGCGATCTGCGAAAACTGGCGCTCCAGCGGCTGCGCGACTGTTGCGGCCATGGTCTCCGGGCTGGCGCCGGGCAGCGAGGCCGAGACCTGGATGGTGGGGAAGTCGACCCGCGGCAGCGGGGCCACCGGCAGGAACGGATAGGCCGCGACGCCCGCCAGCAGCAGCCCGATCATCAGGAGGGCGGTGGCGACGGGCCGGCGGATGAAGGGGGCCGACAGGTTCATCGTGCCGGCCCTCCCTGCCCAGCGTCCTGCCTGGCGTCCTGCTGCCCGACGAGAAGAGGCTGATCGGCCGGCCGGGCGTCGACGCGGGCGCCGGGCTGGACCTTCAGCTGGCCGGAAACCACCACGCGCTCGCCCTCCTTCAGGCCGTCCGTGACGACAGCGGTCTGGGGACCCAGACGTGCGGCCTTCACGGTGCGCAGTTCCACGCGCTCGTCCGGAGCGGCGACCACGTAGACATAGAGGCCCGAGGCGCCGCGCTGCACTGCGGCGGACGGGACGGTCAGCGCTCCATGGTCGGTGTGCAGCAGCACCTCCGCCGTGACGAATTCGCCCGGCCACAGCGCGTTGTCGGCATTGGGGAACAGCGCCTTCATGCGGATGGTGCCCGTGGCCGGATCGACCTGGTTGTCGATCACCTTCAGCACGCCGTCCTTCAGGTGCCGCTGATTGTCGCGACTGTTGATCGAGACGGCGACCGTACCCTGGGCCATC
Source organism: Azospirillum sp. B506 (assembly GCF_000333595.1). Classification (GTDB taxonomy): domain Bacteria; phylum Pseudomonadota; class Alphaproteobacteria; order Azospirillales; family Azospirillaceae; genus Azospirillum. Next base: position 5,971 of record NZ_BADK01000272.1, on the reverse strand, counting down.
GCGTCGACGATGTCGTGCAGCCGGTCTTCCGGCAGCGTGAAGACGACGGTGATCGGGTCCGTCTGCGTCACCACCAGGATTCCGTTGGCGTCGGTGGCATGGACGATGTTCCCCGGGTCGACCAGCTCGAAGCCGGCCCGGCCGCCGATGGGCGAGCGGATGAGGGTGTAGCCGAGCTGCACCTGGGCATTGTCGATGAGCGCCTGATCGCCCTTGATCTGCGCCTGGAGCTGCGCGACCTCCGCCTTCTGGGTGTCGGCCTGCTGGCGTGAGGAGAAGTCCCGTTGCGCCAGCGCCTCGTAGCGGGTGAGGTCGCGCTGCGCATTGGCGAGCTGCGCCTCGTCCTGCGCCTTCTTGGCGCTGGCCTGGTCGAGCGCCGCCTGGAAGGGCCGCGGATCGATCTGCACCAGCGGGTCGCCGGCCTTGATCGTCTGCCCTTCGGTGAAGAAGGCGTTCTGCAGTTCTCCGTCGACGCGGGAGCGGATCGTCACCGTGCTGACGGCCTGCACCGTGCCGATGCCTTGCAGCCACAGCGGGACGTCCTGCCGCGTCACCGGGGCGACGGTCACCGGTACGGGCTGCTGCTGCGATGGCGCCGCCGCCTTGGCCGGACCACCTGCGCTCTGGATCCAGAGAGAGCCGGCAAACACGACCCCGGCGAGGATGCCGGCGACGGTCAGGCTTCGCGCTGCCGTAAGGGCCCTTGCTGAACGTGACGAATGATCCATGGCGCTGACCTTTCCGCAGGAAAGCCGGGCTAAGCTCGATCACCACAGCACTATGCGGCATGCGGGTAGCCGCCGCCTTTCTGCCGGATGAAATCCGTGCAAGGGAGGGGAGCGACCCGGCCTCCCGCGTGAACGGACCGCCGGCGCAACTGCCGCCGCCCGGCTGGTGGGGACTGCCTGCCGAGGGCACGCCGGACCACATCGCCGACGCGCTGCACGCCCTGGGGCTGATCGCCCCGGCTCTCGCCGACCGAAGCCGGGGTCGAACCCTCCGTGGGCAGCGTCGGCGATCAAATGGTCTCCGGGAAACCCGGGGCGGTTCGCTACTGCCAGCCTCCGCCCAGGACCTTGTAGAGGGTGACGAGATTCTCCAGCCTCGCGGCCTTCAGCGAGATCAGCGTCTGCTGTGCCGAATAGAGCGAGCGCTGGGCATCCAGGGTCGTCAGGTAATTGTCGGCGCCGCTGCGGAACCGCATCTCCGACAGCTGGTAGGAACGGGCGTAGGCATCGACGAGCGACTGCTGCGCCGCGATCTGGTCGTCATAGGTGCTGCGGGCGGCCAGCGCGTCGGCCACCTCGCGGAAGGCGGTCTGCACCGTCTTCTCGTAGGTCGCCACCTGGATGTCCTTCCTGGCCTTGGCGAGGTCGAGGTTCGCCTCGTTCACGCCGGCCGAGAAGATCGGGATGCTGAGCGACGGGGCGAAACTCCAGGTGGAGGAGCCGGCGCCGAACAGCGACTGGATTCCGGAGGAGGCGGTGCCGGCCTTGGCCGTCAGCGTCAGCGACGGGAAGAAGGCGGCGCGGGCCGCCCCGATGTCGGCATTGGCCGCCCGCAGATTGTGTTCGGCCGCCATCACGTCCGGGCGGCGCAACAGGACGCTGGAGGAAAGGCCCGCCGGCAGGTCGGTCAGCACCGGCTGGGCATCCAGCGATGCGCCGGAAGCGATGTCCGGCGGCAGGGGCTGGCCCAGCAGCAGGGCCAGCGCATTCTCGTCCTGCGCCACCTGCCGGGTGTAGAGCGCGAGATTGGCCCGCGCGCTGTCCACCGAGGTCTGCGCCTGCCGCAGGGTCAGTTCGGTGGCGTTGCCGGCATCGAAGCTCTTGCGCGTCAACTGATAGGAGGCGTTCTGGCTGTCCAGAGTCTGCCGGGTCAGCTCCAGCAGCGAGCGGTCGGCTTGCAGGGTCAGATAGCCGGTCGCCACCTGGGCCACCAGAGAGATCTGGGTGCTGCGCCGGGTCTCGTCATAGCCGAGATACTGCTCGAACGCCTGTTCGGTCAGCGCACGCACGCGGCCGAACAGGTCGAGTTCGTAGGAGGTGAAGCCGATCCCGGCGCTGTAGGAGCGCGATTCCACCCCCGCCGTCTTGCCCAGCGCCGAGCCGGCGGACGTGGTCGCGGCCGGTACGCGCGACCAGCTGGCCGACCCGCTGCCGGAGATCGTCGGGAACAGGTCGCCGCGCTGGGCGCGGTAGTCAGCCTCCGCTGTCTGGACGTTGAGCATGGCGACACGCAGGTCGCGGTTGTTTGCCAACGCGATCTCGATCAGCTTTTGCAGCTTGGGATCGCGCATCACCTCGCGCCAGCCGATGGCGTCGGCGGAGCGCGCCGGATTGGCGCCCGTGGGCGCCGTGGCGGATACGGATGTGGCGGGCGGGCTCCGGTAGGCCGGCCCGTCCGGCCAGGCGGCCGGAACCGGCGGATCCGGCAGGACGAAGTCGGGCACCAGGGAACAGCCGGCCAGCAGCAGCGCGGCGGTGATGGGGGCGGCGAAGGGAACGAATCTGTGGGTCATGGTCTTGTCACCGCCGCTCAACGATGGCCGTCGGCCAGAGCGTCCGGGCCGATTGGAGGGGACGCCGCGGCTTCGCCGGACTGCGCCAGCCGGGACGGCTTCACGCGGAACAGCTTCAGCACGACGACGAAGAAGATCGGAACGAAGAGAAGGGCCAGCAGCGTGGCGGCCACCGTGCCGCCGACCACCGCCGTGCCGATGGCGTTCTGACCGCCCGAGCCGGCCCCGCTGGCGATGGCGAGGGGCACCACGCCCAGCGTGAAGGCGAGCGACGTCATCAGGATCGGCCGCAGCCGCTGGCCCGCGGCGCCGATGGCCGCCTCCACCAGCGTCTGGCCCCGGTCGAAGCTTTCCTTGGCGAACTCGACGATCAGGATGGCGTTCTTCGCCGACAGCCCGATGGTGGTCAGCAGGCCGACCTGGAAATAGACGTCGTTCGACAAGCCGCGGCCCCAGGTGGCCATCACCGCGCCGAAGACGCCGAGCGGCACCACCAGCAGCACCGCCGCCGGGATCGACCAGCTCTCGTACAGCGCCGCCAGGCAGAGGAACACGACCAGCAGCGACAGCGCGTAGAGCGCCGGGGCCTGTGCGCCCGATTGCCGTTCCTCGTAGGAGGTGCCGGTCCAATCGAAGCCGATGCCGGGCGGCAGCTGCGAGGCGAGCCGGGCCATTTCCGCCATGGCCGTGCCGCTGCTCTGGCCCGGGGCGGCCTGACCCAGGATCTCCATCGAGGCGGTGCCGTTGTAGCGTTCCAGCTTGGGCGCGCCGTAGGTCCATTCGGCATGGGCGAAGGCCGACAGCGGGATCATCGAGCCGCTGGAGTTGCGGATGAACCAGCGCGCCAGATCGCCCGGATCGGAGCGGGAGTCGGCGTTGCCCTGCATGTAGACGCGCTTGATGCGGCCGCGGTCTAGGAAGTCGTTGACGTAGCTCTGACCCCAGGCCGACGAGATGGTGCTGGTCACGTCGCCCACCGACAGCCCCAGGGCCTTGGCATGCGGCCAGTCGATGACCAGACGGTATTGCGCCTCGTCATTCAGACCGTTGGGGCGGACGGCCATCAGCAGCGGGCTCTGCGACGCCATTCCCAGCAGCTGGTTGCGCGCGGCCACCAGCTCCTCGTGTGTCACGCCGCTGCGCGCGAGCAGTTCGAAATCGAAGCCGGTGGCGTTGCCCAGCTCGCTGATGGCGGGCGGGGCGAAGCCGAAGATCATGGCGTCCTTGTAGCCGGCGAATCGTCCCATGACCCGGCCGGCCAGGGATTGGACCTTGCTCGCCGCGCCCGGACGGACGGACCAGTCCTTCAGGCTGACGAAGGCGATGCCGGAATTCTGGCCGCGGCCGCTGAAATTGAAGCCCGACACGGTGAAGACCGACCGCACCAGCGCGCCTTCGTCCTTCAGAAGATAGTCGCGCACCTGGCCCAGCGCCTGTTCGGTCCGCTCCAGCGTGGCGCCGGGCGGGGTGGTGACCTGGATGAACATCACGCCCTGGTCCTCGTCCGGCAGGAAGGAGGTGGGGATGCGCAGGAACACCACCGCCAGCCCGGCCACGATCAGGCCATAGACCAGCAGGAAGCGCAGGGGCCGCTTCAGGACGCCGCCCAGCCCGCGCACATAGGCCCGGTTGCCGCGGTCGAAGTTGCGGTTGAACCAGCCGGAGAAGCCGCGCGAGGTCTTGTCGTGGTCGGGCTGTTTCAGCAGCGTGGCGCAGAGCGCCGGGGTGAAGACGATGGCGACGCCGACCGACAGCAGCATCGAGGTGGCGATGGTGATGGAGAACTGGCGATAGATCACGCCGGTCGAGCCGCCGAAGAAGGCCATCGGCAGGAAGACGGCGGCCAGCACCATGGCGACGCCGACCAGCGCGCCGGTGATCTGATCCATCGACTTGCGCGTCGCCTCCAGCGGCGACAGATGCTCCTCCTCCATCACGCGCTCGACATTCTCGACGACGACGATGGCGTCGTCGACCAGCAGGCCGATGGCCAGGACCATGCCGAACATGGTCAGCGTGTTGATGGAATAGCCGAAGGCCGCCAGCACGGCGAAGGTGCCGAGCAGCACGACGGGAACCGCGATGGTCGGGATCAGCGTCGCCCGGAAATTCTGCAGGAACAGCAGCATCACCAGGAAGACCAGCACGATGGCTTCGGCCAGCGTCTTCACCACCTCTTCGATCGACAGCTGGACGAAGGGGGTGGTGTCGTAGGGATAGGTCACCTCGACGCCGGCCGGGAAGGACGGGCGCAGCGATTCGATGGTCTGGCGCACCGCGGTCGCGGTGTTCAGCGCGTTGGCGCCGCTGGCCAGCTTGACCGCGATACCGGCCGCCGGCATGCCGTTGTAGCGGGTGTTCATCGTATAGTTTTCGCCGCCCAGCTCGATCGTCGCGACGTCGCGCAACAGGACCTGGGAGCCGTCGGACTGCACCTTCAGCAGGATCTTGCCGAACTGCCCCGGCGTCTGCAGATAGGACGGACCGATGACGGTGGCGTTCAGCTGCTGCCCCGGCCGGGATGGCAGCGCGCCGAGTTCGCCCGAGGCGATCTGGACGTTTTGGGCCGTGATGGCGCTCTGCACGTCGGAGGGCATCAGGGCGTATTTGTTGAGCTTGTCGGGATCGAGCCAGATGCGCATGGCGTACTGGGCGCCGAACAGCTGATAGTCGCCGACGCCGGCGGTGCGGCTCAGCGGGTCCTGGATCGAGGAGGCAACGAAGTCGGACAGGTCGTTCGACGACAAGCTGCCGTCGGTCGAATAGAACCCCACGACCATCAGGAAATTCTTGGTCGCCTTGGCAACGCGGATGCCCTGGTTGCGCACCGTTTCCGGCAGGCGGGATTCGGCCAGCGTCACTTTGTTCTGCACCTGCACCTGGGCGGTGTCGGGGTTGGTGCCCTGGGCGAAATACAGGGTGACGGTGATGCTGCCGTCCTTGTTCGATTCGGACGAGAAGTAGAGCAGGTTGTCGAGGCCGCTCAGCTGCTGTTCGATCGGCTGGACGACGGTGTTCTGCACGGTCTCGGCGGAAGCGCCGGGATAGCTGGCCGAGACCGAGATGGCGGGCGGGGCCACCGACGGGTATTGCGCCACCGGCAGCGTCCGCAGGGCGAGAAGGCCGGCCAGCATGATGACGATGGCCAGCACCCAGGCGAAGACCGGCCGGTCGATGAAGAAACGGGCCATGGACGGTCTCCTAACGGGCCGGCTGGGCGGCGGACGGCAGGGCCGCCACCGCGCGTTGGTCGAACTGCTCCTCGGTGAGGTCGGTCGCCGCCAGCTTCACGCCGGGGCGAATCTTCTGGAGCCCTTCGACCACCACGCGGTCGCCGTCGGACAGGCCGTCGGTGACCACCCATTTGCTGCCCTGCGTGCGGTCGGCCGTCACCGGCCGCGCCTCCGCACTGCCGTCGGCCTTGATCACCTGGACGATGGCCTGCCCGCG
>NZ_BADK01000273.1 GCF_000333595.1 Azospirillum sp. B506 | reverse complement strand
CGGACGGGGCGCGGCCTGCGGTTGACGCCGAAAGGGCGCCTGCTGCTGCCGCGGGTTTTTGCGATCATGACCGAGCTGCGGGCCATTCGGTGGACAGGACGAATCCCGCACCGTCGCCGGGCGCGTCCGGGTCGGGCTGGCCGAGGGCTTCGCCGTCACCTGCCTCTCGCCGCTGCTTGCCGGGCTTCAGGAGGATCATCCGGCGTTGCAGCCGGAATGGGTGGTGTCCACCAGCACCACGCTGGAGGACGCCCTGCTGCGCGATGCGCTGGACGTGGCGGTGCAGCTCAACCCGATCGGCGACGAGCTGGGTCGTGCCGAAATCCTGGGGGGTGAGCGGTCCGCTGACGCTTCGGCCACATCGTCGAGGCCGCTCTCCGGCATGTCCAGATCCTTCAGTGCGGAGGGCGCTCTGAGTCTCTTCGCCAGATCGTAGAGTCCCTGCACCGCGTCCGGGGTGCCGCGTTACCATCGTAGCGCGGCCGCCTTACAGCCCGGAACTGAATGCCATCGAGCGGCTCTGGCGGTTCATGCGCCACACGCTGCCGTCACGCCGCCATGGCGACATCCCCGGTTCGGGCATTATCGTTGCCCAATCTCCGTTTCACCATCCGCTTTGCCGGCTTGCAGTCTCGGATCCTCCTTGAGCTGTGCCTCGATTTTTGCAACAGAAGCGCGCAAATGCGGAAGATATCGTTCAGCGGCCTTCGTCGTATTCATCACACTTCCCATGAACACTATATTGATCGTTGCCAGCACCTTGTCGCAATAAAGAATAGGTATTGCGAGTGCTGATACCTTGGACTGCTGAGACCATTCACCATCGTTACTGGCGTAACCCTGATCGCGCACGCGACTCAAGATCTTATCGATAAAAATTCGGTTGCGCGCGAGGCTGGCCTGTTCACCGTTCTCGACGATCAGCATCCTCAAGATCTGTTGCCGCTCTTCTTCGCCACAATAGGTCAGGTAGGCACGGCCCGCAGCGGTGTACAGAACCGGCATCCTCTGGCGGATCATCGCCCGATGAAAGGACAGCGGGCTGTAACGGTGGGTGGTCTCGCGCACCAGCATGGAGGTGCCGTCAAGGGTACACAAATCCGATGGCCAGACGACCTTTTGCAAAAGCTCGCCCAGAACCGGCGCCGCGAGTTGCGAAATCCACTCGTCGTCGGTAAAGCCATCGCTCAGTTCCCGGACCTTATGGTTGAGGCGATAGGTGTCATCCGACCGGCTGCGCCGCACATAGCCTTCGGTCTCCAATGTCTCCAGCATCCGGCGCACGGTGGTGCGATGCAGACCGGTCGCCTCGCTCAACTCCGTGATGGAGGCGCAGCCGTTGGCCGAGCGGTTGATGGTGTGGAGAATCGCCAACCCCCGGCTGAGGCCCTGGACATGGCGGTAGGGACCGTCGGACATGCGGGTCATGGGGCAATCCATGTCAGAAAATCGAACATTTACAAGCTTGTGCACATTGTGCACGTTGCGGAAAACAAGATTGTATTCGTCCCAAGCGATTCATAGAATTTCAGCACAAAGAAAAACTTCCAGGGATTTTGAAAAATGGTGCGGACGGTAAGTACAAGGTCCGCGTAAACCGGCCATCTGCCGGACCATGGCACTGAAATCGCAGACAAAAATGGGAAGGACATCCTAACGCTCCGATGTGAGCGAAGGGGAGATCTTTGCCGAACGGGGGAAATTCATGAGCATCAAGGTGAAATGCCTGTCGCACACCCCGCTGCGCGGGCTCAACGACCCGGGCGTGCAAGTCGTGGCTGAGGTCGATGCGGTCCTGGCGCAGGCGCGCGCCGATGTCGAAGCCTTCGATCCCGAGCTGATCGTGATCTTTGCGCCCGACCATTACAACGGCCTCTTCTACGACCTGATGCCGCCGTTCGTGATCGCCACGGCCGCGGACTCCGTGGCCGATTACGGCACCCTGCCGGGGCCGGTGGCGGTGGACGGGGATACCGCGCTCGCCATGGCGCGCTTCATTCTGGACAACGACGTGGACATCGCGCTGTCCCACCGGCTCCAGGTCGACCACGGCTGTACCCAGGCGCTGGAAGAACTGACGGGCAGCCTGACGCGCTACCCGACCGTACCGATCGTCATCAACTCGGTCGCGCCTCCCTTCGCGCCTTACCGGCGCGTGCGCAAGCTGGGCGATGCGGTCGGCCGCTTCCTGGCCGGGCTGGACAGGCGCGTGCTGGTGCTGGGCACAGGCGGGTTGTCGCACGAGCCGCCGGTACCGCTTCTGGCCGGCGCGCCGGAGGAGATCGCCGACTTCCTGATCGCCGGCCGCAACCCGACGCCGGAGGCGCGCGCCGCCCGTCAGGCCCGCACGGTCGCCGCCGGCCTGATCTACGGCACGCCGGAATGCGCGCAGACGCCGCTGAACCCCGAATGGGACCTCGGCTTCATCGACCTCCTGCTCGAAGGCCGGCTGGAAGAGGTGGATGGCTTTTCCATCGAGGAGATTTCCCGCATCGCCGGCCGCTCCACCCACGAGATCCGCACCTGGGTGGCCGCCTTCGCGGCGCTCACCGCCCAGGGCCCCTACAAGGCCCGCCGGGACTACTACCGGCCCATCAACGAATGGATCGCCGGCTACGGCGTGGTCAGCGCCGAAGCGGCCTGAGTCGACACCCGGAATTTAAGGAAACCAAGACCATGGACAGCATTGCCCCCACCATTCCCAGCGAGCGTGAACTGGTTGGCCGCGCGCGGGAAATGATCCCGTGGCTGCGCGAGCGCGCGCAGGCCTGCGAGCAGGCCCGCATGGTCCCGCGTGAGACCATCCAGGCGTTCCAGGACGCCGGCTTCTTCCGCATCCTGCAGCCGCGACGCTGGGGCGGGTACGAGATGCACCCGAACGTGCTGAACAGGGTGCTGATGGAGCTGGGCCGCGGTTGCCCCTCCAGCGCGTGGAACGTCATGGTGCTGGGCGTGCACCCGTTCGAGGTCGGGCTGCTCGACCCGCGCTGTGGCGACGAGCTGTGGGGCGACGACAACACCCGCCTGGTCTCCTCCTCCTACGCGCCGTTCGGCACGGTGAAGACGGTGGAGGGCGGCTATGTGCTGAACGGCGACTGGCTCACCTCCAGCGGCTGCGACCATGCGGCGGGCGGCGCCTTCGTCGGTGCCCGGCTGTTCGGCGGCGACGGCAAGCTGATCGACTACAAGGCCTTCTGGATCGAGGCGAAGGACTACGAGATCATCGACGACTGGCACGTCGTCGGCCTCGCCGGCACGGGCAGCAAGAAGCTGCGCATCCGCGAGGTGTTCATCCCAGCCTACCGCTCGCACAGCATCATCGCCTACAACGAGCAGAGCCACGAGGGCCTGAACAACCTCTACAAGATGCCGTTTCTCTACGTGTTCTACGCCGCCGTGTCTTCGGTCATCACCGGCATGGCGATGGGCATGCGCGACCTCTATGTCGAGCACATGAAGCCCCGCCAGAACATCTCCCAGGCGGTCGGCGCGGCAACGCAGAACCCCTTCGTGAAGGGGCGGCTGGGCGAGGCGGAAGCCAGGATCACGGCGGCGGCGGCCCGCGTGCTCCAGAACACGGACGAGGCATGGACCTACGCTTCCCAGGGCAGGCTGGTGCCGCTGGAGGACCGTGTGCGCCACTTCGCCACCAACATGTACACCGGCGGCGAGGTCTTCGAGGCCGCGCACATGATCTTCAAGAAGACGGCGACCCGCGGCGTCTGGCTCGACAACCCGATGCAGCGGCAGATGCGCGACATCCTGGTCGGCGCCAATCACATCACCCAGAACCAGGACGACATCGGCGACCTGCTGGGCGGCTACATGCTGGGCAACCCGCTGCCGCCCGGCAACCAGTTCGGCGTCGCCGCGTGAGGCATGCGGCGGCCTGTCCGCCGCGCCTTGCCGCCTCCGTCGCTCCCCCTCGCTCGTCCGCGCAAGAGCCCCGCCATGACCCTGACCCTGACCCGTGAGATCAACCAGCTCCTGGACTGGACCCCGAACGCCACGCTGGCCGACGCGCCCACGGTGAGCGCGGGCGACCACAAGCACGGCATGCGCCATGTCGGCGCCAGCGTCTTCATCGTCACCACCCGCGACGGCGGCAGCCGCCTCGGCCTGACCGCGACGGCCGTGTGCTCGGTCACGGCGGATCCGCCGCGCCTGGTGGTCTTCGTCAACAAATCGGTTGCCGCCGACGCGGCCATCCTGAACAGCGGCAGCCTGTGCGTGAACGTCCTGGCCGGCGACCAGGAGGAGATCGCCCGGGTCTTCGCCGGCATGGTCGAGGGCGTGCGCGGCGAAGCCCGCTTCGATCACGGCGCCTGGGACGCCCTGACCACGGGTTCCCCGGTGCTGGCCGGGGCGCTCGCCAGCTTCGACTGCCGGGTGGTCAAGGTGTTCGACGAGAGCACCCACCACGCCTTCCTCTGCGAGGTCCTGGCAACGCGTGAGGGCGGGGGCGGGGGCGGGGGCGGGGGCCAGGCCCTCATCTACCTGAACGGCGCCTTCCGCCGCATCGACCCCTAAGGCCGGTCCACACAACGAAAATCATAGGGAGGAAACCGGAGATGCAACTCCGCACACGCATGCTTGCGACCGCTGCGGGCCTTGCCGCGGCATTGATGGCGCTGCCGGCCGCGGCCGACGTGACCATTGGCGTGGTCGCCTCGCTGACCGGGCCGGCCGCCGCGTTGGGCGCCGAGACCCGCAAGGCGGTGGCGATGGTCCCAAGCACCATCGGTGGCGAGAAGGTCACCCTCATCCTGTTGGACGACGCCACCGACCCGACCAGCGCCGTCAAGAATGTCCGCAAGCTGATCGGCGAGGACAAGGTCGATGCCCTGCTCGGCCCCAACCTGATCAGCACCGCCGCCGCCATGGCCGATGTCGCCACCGCGGAAATGGTCCCGATGGTTTCGGTGGCTCCCCTGGACGTGTCGGGCGACAGGCGCGGCTACGTCTTCCGCTCCGAGCCCAGCGCCGACCTTATGGTCCAGCGCATCGTCGACGACATGGTTGCCAGCGGCGCCAGGAGCGTGGGCTTCATCGGCTTCTCGGACTCCTGGGGCGAACTCCTGCTGAAGGCGCTGACCCGCACCGCCGCGGGCAAGCTTCAGATCGTCGCCACCGAGCGTTATGGCCGCGCCGACCCCAGCGTGCAGGCACAGGTCCTGAAGATCGTCGCCGCCAAGCCCGACGTGGTGTTCATCGGCGCGTCCGGCACCCCGGCGGCCATGCCGCAGATCACGCTGCGCGAGCGGGGCTACAAGGGCCGCATCTACCAGTCGCACGGCGTCACCAGCAAGGAGTTCCTGCGCGTCGGCGGCAAGGCGGTGGAGGGCGCGGTGCTGCCGGTCGGCCCGGTGCTGGTGGCCGAGCAGCTTCCCGACAGCCACCCGACCAAGCAGGCCGGCGTCGCCTTCGTCAGGGAGCTGGAGGCGAAGAACGGCGCCGACAGCCGCTCCACCTTCGCCGGCGCCTCGTGGGACGCGTGGCTGCTGCTGAAGACCGCCATCGCCGGCGCGCTGGAGGACAAGGTCCAGCCGGGGACGCCCGCCTTCCGCACCGCCGTGCGCGACCGGATCGAGAAGACCTCCGGCCTGGTGGGCACCAACGGCGTCTACACGATCACCCCCGGCGACCACGCCGGCTACGACCCGAGCGCCATCGTGCTCGTCACCGTGAAGGACAACCAATGGCGATTGCTGAAGTGACCGGGGTGCTGCCCCCGCTGGATACGGAGAGCGCGGCGGCCTTGCTGAAGACCGCCGCCGCCACCCGCGAGCCGATCGCGCCGCTGCGCGACCGGCTGGCCGGAACGGGCGTGGATGCCGCCTACGCCGTGCAGGAGACCAACACCCGCGCCTGGCTGGCCGAAGGCCGGCGACTGGTCGGTCGCAAGATCGGCCTGACCTCCAAGGCGGTGCAGACGCAGCTGGGCGTCGATCAGCCCGATTTCGGCATGCTCTTCGCCGACATGGGCGTCGGCGACGGCGAGCCGGTGGCGGCGGGCCGCCTGATCCAGCCGAAGGTCGAGGCGGAGATCGCGCTGGTCGTCGGCCGGGACCTGACATGCGAGCGCCACACCTACGCCGACATCATCGGCGCCACGGAGTATGCGCTGCCCGCCATCGAGATCGTGGACAGCCGCATCGCCGGCTGGAACATCCGCTTCGTCGATACGGTGGCTGACAACGCCTCCAGCGGCCTTTTCGTCCTCGGCGGACGGCCGCGCCGGCTGGCCGACTTCGACATCGCCGCCTGCGCCATGGAGATGCGGCGCGGCGACGCCGTGGTGTCGCAGGGAAGCGGGCGGGCCTGCCTCGGCAACCCGCTGACCGCGGCGGTTTGGCTGGCCGACGTGATGGTGCGCTGCGGCCGGCCGCTCCAGGCCGGCGACATCGTGCTGACCGGCGCGCTGGGGCCGATGGTGGCGGTGGCGCCGGACGGCGGCGACCGCTTCGAGGCGGTCATCGAGGGGCTGGGCAGCGTCACCGCCCATTTCGCCGCCTGAGATCGGAGACAGGAAACATGACCGAGAAGATCAAGTGCGCCCTGATCGGCCCCGGCAACATCGGGACCGATCTGTTGGCGAAGCTGAAGCGCAGCCCGGTGCTGGATCCGGTGTGGATGGTCGGCATCGACCCGGCCTCCGACGGTCTCGCCAAGGCCCGCGAGATGGGGCTGAAAACGACGGCCGAGGGGGTGGACGGGCTGCTGCCGCATGTGAAGCCGGACGGCGTGCGCATCGCCTTCGACGCGACCTCGGCCTACGCGCATGCCGAGAACAGCCGCAAGCTGAACGCGCTGGGCGTCATGATGATCGACCTGACGCCGGCCGCCATCGGCCCCTACTGCGTCCCGCCGGTCAATCTGAAGGAGCATATCGGCCGGCGCGCGATGAACGTCAACATGGTGACCTGCGGCGGGCAGGCGACCATCCCGATCATCGCCGCCATCGCGCGGGTCCAGCCGGTGGCCTATGGCGAGATCGTCGCGGCCATCTCCTCCCGCTCGGCCGGGCCGGGCACGCGCAAGAACATCGACGAGTTCACCCGCACCACCGCGGGGGCGATCGAGAAGGTGGGCGGTGCGGCCAAGGGCAAGGCGATCATCGTCATCAACCCGGCCGAACCGCCGCTGATCATGCGCGACACCGTCCATTGCCTGACCGAGGGCGAGCCGGACCGCGAGGCCATCACCGCCTCCATCCACGCCATGATCGCCGAGGTGAACCGCTACGTCCCCGGCTACCGGCTGGTGAACGGACCGGTCTTCGACGGGCGGCGGGTCTCCGTCTTCCTGGAGGTGGAGGGGCTTGGCGACTACCTGCCGAAATACGCCGGCAACCTGGACATCATGACCGCGGCCGCCGCGCGCACCGCGGAAATGTTCGCCGAGGACATCCTGAGCGGGGCTCTGGTCCTCGAACCGGTCGCTGGATAAGGGGGGGACGGAACATGGAACTGCGCGGCACCAAGGTCACGGTCCACGACATGACGCTGCGGGACGGCATGCATCCCAAGCGCCATCAGATAAGCCTCGAACAGATGATCGCGATCGCCACCGGCCTGGACGAGGCGGGCGTGCCGCTGATCGAGGTCACGCACGGTGACGGGCTCGGCGGATCATCCATCAACTACGGATTCCCGGCGCACGCTGACGAAACGTATCTCGGCGCCGTCATCCCGCGGATGAAGCATGCCAAGGTGTCGGCGCTGCTGACTGCCGGGCATCGGCACGGTGGACCATCTGAAGATGGCGCACGAGCTGGGCGTCTACACCATCCGCGTCGCCACCCACTGCACCGAGGCCGACGTGTCGGAGCAGCATATCTCCCAGGCCCGCAAGCTGGGCATGGACACGGTGGGCTTCCTGATGATGAGCCACATGGCCGACCCGCAGACGCTGGTCAGGCAGGCCAGGCTGATGGAGGGCTATGGCGCCAACTGCGTCTATGTGACGGATTCAGCCGGCCACATGCTGCCGGGCGACGTCCGGGCGCGGCTGGCGGCGGTGCGCGACGCGCTGAAGCCGGAGACGGAATTGGGCTTCCACGGCCATCACAACCTCGCCATGGGGGTCGCGAATTCCATCGCCGCGGTGGAGGCGGGCGCCAACCGCATCGACGCCGCCGCCGCCGGGCTGGGGGCGGGAGCCGGCAACACGCCGATGGAGGTCTTCATCGCCGTCTGCGAACGCATGGGAATCCAGACCGGCGTGGACACCTTCAAGATCGGCGACGTGGCGGAAGACCGCGTGGTGCCGATCATGGACCACGTCATCCGCATCGACCGCGATTCCCTGACCCTGGGCTTCGCCGGCGTCTATTCGTCCTTCCTGCTCTTCGCCAAGCGCGCGGAGAAGAAGTATGGCGTGCCCGCCCGCGAGATCCTCGTCGAGCTGGGCCGTCGCGGCATGGTCGGCGGGCAGGAGGACATGATCGAGGACACGGCCATGACCATGGCGCGCGCCCGCGGCCTCGCCGTCTGAGCAGGGTGGAACAGGAAAGCAGCCATGGACGAGACGATCTTTCTTCTGCTGGCGCAGGACGGCGTCACCAACGGTGCCATCTACACGCTGCTGGCGCTGGCGCTGGTGATGCTGTTCGCCGTCACCCGCATCATCTTCATCCCGCAGGGCGAGTTCCTCGCCTATGGCGGGCTGACCATGGCGGCGCTGGAAGCGGGCAGCCTGCCCGGCACCCTCTGGGTGCTGCTGGGCACCGGGGCGCTTGCCTTCGCCATGGACCTGATCGCCGCGCGCCCCTGGAGCCGCCCCGGAAACCGTCAGGCGCGGCGTCCGGGGCGGGGGCCGGCGCTGGGCCGGTCGGCGGCGTGGAACCTGGGCTACCCGCTTGCCCTGGCCGGGCTTTTGAAGGCGCTGCCGCTGGCCGGGCTGCCGCTGGCGGCGAAGGCGCTGCTGGCGCTGGCGCTGGTCGTGCCGCTGGGGCCGATGGTCTACCGCATCGCCTTCCAGCCGGTGGCCGAGGCGCCGGTCCTGGTCCTGCTGATCGTCGCCGTGGCGGTGCATCTGGCGATGGTCGGCGTCGGCCTGCTGGTCTTCGGGCCGGAGGGGTCGCGCACCACGCTCTTCAGCGAGGCGCAGCTTGAGGTCGGCGCCATGCAGGTGGGCGGTCACACGCTGGTGGTGATGGGAGCCTCGGTGGCGCTGATCGCCGCTCTCTACCTGTTCTTCGATCGCACATTGTACGGCAAGGCGCTGCGCGCCACCGCGGTGAACCGCAATGGCGCCCGGCTCATGGGCATCTCGCCGACGCTTGCCGGGCGGCTGACCTTCCTGCTGGCGGCGGTGATCGGCGTGCTGTCCGGGCTGCTCTTCGCGCCGTTGACCACCGTCTATTACGACAGCGGCTTCCTGATCGGGCTGAAGGGCTTCGTCGCCGCCATCATCGGCGGGCTCGGCAGCTACCCGCTCGCCGCCGGCGGCGCCGTGCTGGTCGGGCTTTTGGAGTCCTTCTCCTCCTTCTGGACCAGCGCCCTCAAGGATGTGCTGGTCTTCACCCTGATCATTCCGGTCCTGGTCTGGCGCTCGCTCGCCTCCCATCATGTCGAGGAAGAAGAATGACGATCCGCTCCTACACGCTGACGCGGGACGGGGAGTGGCAGAACGGGCCGTGGGTGCTGGCGGCCTTCCTGGGCACGCTCGCCGTTGGGCCGCTGGTGCTGCCCGACTTCTACGTCACGCTGCTGAACTACATCGGCCTGTCGGCCCTGGTGACGCTGGGGCTGGTGCTGCTGACCGGCGTGGGCGGGCTTACCAGCTTCGGGCAGGCGGCCTTCGTCGGGCTGGGCGCCTACACCAGCGCGGTGCTGAGCACCGGCTACGGCCTGTCGCCGTGGCTGGCACTGGGCGTCGGGCTGGCGCTGACGCTGCTGGTCGCCATCGTTCTGGGGTCGGTGACGCTGAAGCTGTCGGGCCATTATCTGCCGCTGGGCACCATGGCCTGGGGGATCAGCCTCTACTTCCTGTTCGGCAACCTGGAGATTCTGGGCGGCTATTCGGGGATCTCCAGCCTGCCGCCGGTGACGGTGCCGGGCCTCGCGCTGACCGACAACCGCCACTATTACTATCTGGTCTGGGCCTTCGTCCTGATCGCCCTGTTCACCACCCGCAACCTGCTGGACAGCCGCGAAGGACGTGCCATCCGCGCGCTGAAGGGCGGCATGGTGATGGCCGAGTCCATGGGCGTCGATACCTCGCGCGCCCGCATGGTGATTTTCGTGCTGGCCGCCTTGCAGGCCTGCGCCGCCGGCTGGCTCTATGCGCATCTGCAGCGCTTCGTGAATCCGACCCCGTTCGGGCTGACCACCGGCATCGAATATCTTTTCATGGCGGTCGTCGGCGGGGCCGGGCAGGTGTGGGGCGCGCTGGTGGGCGCGGGCGTCATCACCGTGCTGAAGCAGTGGCTTCAGGATGTTCTGCCACGCTTGCTCGGCAGCGCCGGGAATTTCGAGACCATCGTCTTCGGCGTCATGATGGTGCTGGTGCTCCAGTACGCCCGCGACGGGCTGTTGCCCCTGCTGGCCCGGCTGGTGCCGGTGCGCGCCCGCCGCCGCCGCATCGACACGGGCGCCGCCCCGCTGCCCCGCAAGGCGCAGCCGGAACCGGGCACGGTGATCCTGGAGGCACGCAACGTCACCCGCCGTTTCGGCGGCGTGCTCGCCAACAACAACATGAGCCTCAGCGTCAAGGCTGGCGAGATCCTCGCCCTGATCGGCCCGAACGGGGCTGGCAAGAGCACGATGTTCAACCAGCTTTCCGGCGTCGACACCCCGAGCTCGGGGGAGATCCGCTTCCGCGGCGCCTCCATTGCCGGGCTGGACAGCCACCGCATCGCCGCGCTGGGGATCAGCCGGACCTTCCAGCATGTGCGCCTGCTGCCGCGCATGAGCGTGCTGGAGAATGTCGCCATCGGCGCCCACCGGCGCGGCCACAAGGGCGTGCTGTCCGCCGCGTGGCGCCTGGACCGCGTCGAGGAGGCGCGGCTCCTGCGCGAGGCTGCGGTGCAGCT
The DNA here is from genome assembly GCF_000333595.1 of Azospirillum sp. B506. Taxonomy (GTDB): domain Bacteria; phylum Pseudomonadota; class Alphaproteobacteria; order Azospirillales; family Azospirillaceae; genus Azospirillum. The sequence goes on along the minus strand of NZ_BADK01000273.1, from coordinate 3,802 downwards.
GGAGCGTGTCGGCCTGCTGGACCTGATGGACGAGGAGGCGGGCAGCCTGGCGCTCGGCCAGCAGCGCATCCTGGAGATCGCCCGCGCGCTGTGCGCCGACCCGTGCCTTCTGCTGCTGGACGAGCCGGCGGCGGGGCTGCGCCACAAGGAGAAGCAGGCCCTGGCCGAGCTGTTGCGGCGCCTGCGCGCCGAGGGCATGGCCGTTCTCCTGGTCGAGCATGACATGGACTTCGTCATGGGGCTGGTGGACCGCGTGGTGGTCATGGAGTTCGGCGAGAAGATCGCGGAGGGACTGCCCGAAGAGGTCCAGCGCGATCCGGCCGTCCTCGAAGCCTATCTGGGAGGGGTGTGAGCCATGGACGGCAACCTGCTCGACGTGAAGGATCTGTCTGTCGCCTATGGCAAGGTGGAGGCGGTCGGCAAGGTCAGCCTGTCGGTTCCGCGCGGCGGCATCGTCACCCTGATCGGCCCCAACGGGGCGGGCAAGACGACGACGCTGTCGGCCATCATGGGCCTGCTGCCGTCCAGCGGCCAAATCCTCTTCGACGGCGACGGGGAGGAGGCCCCGGACGTTGAGACGATGGTGGTCCGCGGCATGAACCTCGTGCCCGAGAAGCGCGAACTGTTCGGCTCCATGACCATCGAGGACAACCTGCTGCTGGGCGCCTTCCAGCGCCGCCGCCAGGGCCACCGTGACCATGCCGGAACGCTGTCCGAGGTGTACGCCCTGTTCCCCCGTCTCAGGGAGCGGCGGGGGCAGGCGGCCGGCACGCTGTCGGGCGGCGAGCGGCAGATGCTCGCGATCGGGCGGGCGCTGATGGCAAAGCCGAAGCTGCTGATGCTGGACGAGCCTAGCCTCGGCCTCGCTCCGCTGATCGTGCGGGAGATCTTCCGCATCATTGCGGAACTGCGCCGCCGGGGCGTCTCCATCCTGCTGGTGGAGCAGAACGCCCGCGCCGCCCTCCAGGTCGCCGATTACGCCTACGTGCTGGAGAACGGAGCGGTGAAGATGCACGGCGAGGCGCGGGAACTGGCCGCCGACCCCCGCATCGTCGAGAGCTACCTGGGTCTTGCCAGCCGACACCAGGAAATGCTGTCCACCTGACCCCACTCGCCCGAACCCAACCGCCATGGCCGCCATTCCCAGGCCCGCCATTCCCACGGCGAAACCGCCTGACCTTTCCCTTTCCCAAGGATCGACACGATGACCGCACTGACCGAAGCCGCCACCAGCAAGTTCGCCCGGATCCTCGAGGGCGACCTGGACCTGAGCATCCACTACAACGACGCCGGCGAAGGGGCGGAGACCGTGGTGATGCTCCACGGCTCCGGCCCGGGGGCGAGCGGCTGGGCCAACTTCAGCCGCAACGTGGAGGCTGTGGTCGGCGCCGGCTACCGCGTGATCCTCATGGACTGCCCGGGTTGGAGCAAGAGCGGCCCCATCGTCTGCACCGGCTCCCGCTCCGAACTGAACGCCCGCGCGCTCAAGGGCCTGCTGGACGTTCTGGGAAGCGGGCGCGTCCACATCATCGGCAATTCCATGGGCGCGCACAGCGCCGTCGCCTTCGCGCTCGCCAACCCGGCGCGGGTGGGCAAGCTGGTGCTGATGGGGGGCGGCACGGGCGGCGTCAGCCTGTTCCAGCCCATGCCGTTGGAAGGCATCAAGCTGCTCCAGGGCGTCTACCGCGACCCGACGCTGGAGAGCCTGAAGAAGATGCTGAACGTCTTCATGTACGACGCCAGCAAGCTGACCGACGAGCTGATCCAGGAACGGCTGGACAACATGCTCGCGCGACGGGAGCATCTGGAGAATTTCGTCAAAAGCCTCGCCGCCAACCCCCGGCAGTTCCCCGACATCAGCCCGCGCCTGGGCGAGATTGCGGCGCCCGCGCTGGTCATCTGGGGCCGCGACGACCGTTTCGTACCGATGGATGTGGGCCTGCGCCTGCTGTGGGGCATGCAGAACGCCGAGCTGCACGTCTTCAACCGCTGCGGCCACTGGGCGCAGTGGGAGCATGCGGAAAAATTCAACCGCATGGTCATCGACTTCCTCGCCAGCCGGTAGGCCCGTCGCCATGCAGGTCTTCCGCACCCTCGACCGGCTTCCGGAACCCGTCCGTGGCTGCGCGGTTGCCATCGGCAATTTCGATGGCATCCATCTCGGGCACCGGAAGCTGTTCGCCGAGGTGCGGGAGCGGGCGGCGGCTCTGGGGACCGGTGCCGCCGTGCTGACGTTCAGCCCGCACCCGCGCCGCCTGTTCGACCCGATGCTGCCGCCTTTCCTGCTGGCCTCGACGCGGGTCAAGCTGGAGCGCATCGCGCGGGAGGGCATGGCGGCGACCTTCATCCAACGTTTCGACGCCGCCTTCGCCGGCACCCCGGCGGAGGATTTCGCAGCCGGCCTTCTGGCCGCGCGGCTGTCCGTCCGTCATGTGGTCGTCGGCGAGGATTACCGGTTCGGCCAAGGACGGAGGGGCGATGTGGACCTGCTGCGCGCGCTCGGGCGCCGGTACGGCTTCGACGTTACGACGGTCGTCCCGCAGCGCGCCGCCAGCGGAAGCGTCTGTTCCTCCAGCCGGGTGCGCGCCGCACTCGCGGAGGGACGTCTCGACGAAGCGGCCGACATGCTCGGCCAGCCCTGGGAATTGCATGGCCGGGCACAAGCGGGGCCGAACGGTTCACTGCTGCTGCCGCTCGGATTGCACCAGCGGCCGAGGCCAGGGAGCTATCGGGTGGAGGTGGCTCCCGATCGAGGGCGCGATACCGACTGGGGCAAGGCCTGCCAAACCGTCGCATGGCTGGCCTCGTCGAAGAGCAGGCACATGCTTTTCCCTGACCGGATCGCCAAGCCGTTCTCCAATCCGTGCCATGGCCTGCGTGTGCGTGTCCTTGACCAGCTTTGATTGCCAGCTTTGATTGCCAGCCTTGATTGCCAGCCTTGATTGGAGGGCTTGAGACGACCGGCGAGTGCCTCTCCGGCGGAGAGGACGCCGGGTCAAGCGGCTCGAAGCCCGGCCCTGGCCGATGGGCGCCCCGTTCAGCCGAGCCGCTCCGCGACCCTGGCCGGCTCCGCGCGCGCAGGGCGGCGGGTGAGCCGATCGAAGGCCAGATAGATCACCGGCGTGGTGTAGAGCGTCAGCAACTGCGAGACCAGCAACCCGCCGACCATGGAGTAACCGAGCGGCTGGCGCAGTTCCGAACCGGTCCCGGCGCCGAGCATCAGCGGCACGCCGCCGAGAAGTGCCGCCATGGTCGTCATCAGGATCGGACGGAAGCGCCGCAGGCAGGCTTCGCGGATAGCGTCCTGCGGCGCCATGTTCCGCTCGCGCTCCGCCGCGATGGCGAAATCCACCATCATGATTCCGTTCTTCTTCACGATGCCGACCAGCAGGATCAACCCGATCAGCCCGATCACGTCGAAGCCGAACCCGCCGAGCCACAGGGTGCCCAGGGCGCCGAGCCCGGCCGACGGCAGGGTGGACAGAATGGTCAGCGGGTGGATGGTGCTTTCGTAGAGGACGCCGAGGATGATGTAGACGGCAACCAGCGCCGCCGCGATCAGGTAGGGTTCACTGGCCAGCGACTGCTGGAAGGCCTGGGCCGTTCCCTGGAACGATCCGGCCAGTGCCGCCGGCGTGCCCAGGGCGCGCATGGCCTCGTCGATGGCCGTGGTCGCCTGTCCGAGCGAAACGCCCTGCGCCAGGTTGAAGGACAGCGTCACGGCCGGGAACTGTCCCTGGTGGTTGATGGTCAGCGCGGCGATCGGACGTGTCGAGACTTGACCAGCGGGAGAGGGCACCGG
>NZ_BADK01000274.1 GCF_000333595.1 Azospirillum sp. B506 | reverse complement strand
CAACTCTCGCAATTCGGCGCGCATATGCTGGCGCAGCTTCAGGTCCAGCGCCGACAGCGGTTCGTCGAGCAGCAGCACCGCCGGCTCCACCGCAAGCGCGCGGGCGATGGCGATGCGCTGGCGCTGGCCGCCGGACAGGTCGGTCACCCGCTTCTCCGCCGTGTCGGGCAGCGCCACCAGTTCCAGCAGCTCGCGCACGCGGCGCTTGCGGTCGGCCGCCGGCACGCCGCGCACCTCCAGCCCGAAGCCGATGTTGTCCGCCACCGTCATCAGCGGAAACAGGGCCAGGTTCTGGAAGATCAGCGCGGTCGGCCGCTTGTTCGGCCCGATCCCCTTCATGTCCCGGCCGCCGATGCGGACGGCGCCGTCGGTCGGCTCCATGAAGCCGGAGATCATGCGCAGGATGGTGGTCTTGCCGCAGCCCGAGGGGCCGAGGAAGCTGAAGAACTCCCCCGCCCCGATGGTCAGCGACACGTCGCGGACGGCGACGGTGTCGCCGAACCGCATGGTGACATGGTCGAGTTGGACGTCTTGGCTCATGAGTCCTGCCGGGTGCCGATCACGCCGCCAGGAAGCGGTCCTGATACTCGTTGCGGATCGAGACGTACCACGCCTCCTGGATCGGCCACCACCACAGCTTCTGCAGCGCGTCGCCCGGATAGGCGTCGGCGAAGAACTGCTTGTTCAGGTCGGTCAGGTGTGCCTCGGCGCCGACCGCGGTGCTGGAGATGCCGGAATGGTTGGTGTAGAGCGCGCCGGCCTGGGGCGTATAGAACCAGTTGATCCAGGCATAGGCGTTCTCCAGGTTCTCCGCCTTCTTCGGGATGGCGAAGCCTTCCATCCAGGCGAGCGCACCCTCCTTCGGGGCCACGAAGCGGACCGGCAGCCCTTCCTTGCGCAGCGCGACCGCGCTGCTGTCCCAGGTCTGGCCGATGACGCAGCCGTTGGTACGGAAGGCGCCCTGGGCCTCGTTCTCGTTGGTCCAGAACTGGGCGACCGACTTCTTGTTGGCGGCGGCCACCTTCAGGATGGCGTCGAAGTTGGCGCGCGCCTTCGCCTCGTCCTTGAACTGGTCGCGGACCGGGTGCGGCAGCTTGCCCTGGCTTTCCAGCCACAGCGCGATGCCGATCAGCGAGGAATGGCCGCGCACCGTCACCTTGCCGGCGTTGGCCGGCGCCCACAGGTCGCCGTAGCTGGCGGTGCCGTAAGCGAGCGGCGCCTTCTTCATGTCATAGGCCAGCGCCTCCGTCCCCCAGTCGGCCGGAGCGAAATAGCGCTTGCCGCCGACGACGCCGCCCATGCCGGCGGACCCCTCGACCGACGATTTCAGGCAGCCGTCCCACTTCACCTTCGACTCGTCGATCGGCTGCACCAGCTCGAACTCGACATAGTTGGGCACGCGGTCGACGGTGGGGTGGATGATGTCGAAGCCGGCGCCGCCGGTGGCCTTCAGCTGGTTCAGCAGCTCGTCGTTGGTGCCGTATTCGGTCAGGGTCGCCTTGACGCCGGTCTTCTTCTCGAAGTCGGCCAGCATGTCCGGGCTGATGTAGCCGGCCCAGGAGAAGATCTTCACCGAACCCGACGCCGCACGGCCTTCGCGCAGGATGAAGGGACCGACCGAGGCGACACCGGCGGCGGCCGCCGCGCTTTGCAGCAGCAGGCGGCGGGTGAAGCTCTTGGCGGCGCGCTGGGTCTCGGCGCTGGACCGCTGCTCAGCGGTCATGGCGTGATCGATCTTGGACATGACGTCCGGTCTCCCTGGCTCTTGGATGGCGTTTTGTCAGGTTCCCGCGGCGGCGGCTTCGCGCAGCCCCGTTCAAGGCGCAAAGTGTGCCTGAGACAAAAGCGATCCGTCCATGGGGGAACACGCGGCTCCACCAACCTTCATAGAGCCGTCATATCGGGTGGGGCCATCGGCGCCTCCCGGCCGACCGTCAGCTTTCCAGCATGCGCCGCAGCAGCTCGACATCCTCGGCGAAGGACGGGTCGGTGGCGCGCAGCTCGTCCACCTTCTTGACCGCATGCATGACCGTGGTGTGGTCGCGGCCGCCGAACTTGCGGCCGATCTCCGGCAGGGAGCGGGCGGTCAGCTGCTTGGCCAGATACATGGCGATCTGGCGCGGGCGGGCCACGGCGCGGGCGCGGCGGGCGGAATGCATGTCGGCGACGCGGATGTTGTAATGCTCCGCCACCCGCTTCTGGATCTCGTCGATGGTGACACGGCGGTCGTTGGCGCGCAGCAGGTCGTGCAGCACCTCCTGCGTCGTCTCCAGCGTGATGGAACGGCCGACCAGCTCGGCATGGGCGACGATGCGGTTCAGCGCCCCTTCCAGCTCGCGCACGTTCGAGGTGATCTTGTGGGCGAGGAACTCCAGCACCTTCATCGGGATGCTGGCCTGGAGCGCGTCGGCCTTGGCCTGGAGGATGCCGAGGCGCAGCTCGTAGGTGGTCGGGTGGATGTCGGCGACCAGCCCCCAGCCGAGGCGGGAGCGCAGGCGCTCCTCCATCCCTTCCAGGTCGGAGGGGCTCTTGTCGGCGGAGATGATGACCTGCCGGTTCTGGTCGACCAGCGCGTTGAAGGTGTGGAAGAACTCCTCCTGCGTGCTGTCCTTGCCGCTGATGAACTGCACGTCGTCGATCATCAGCACGTCGACCGAGCGGAACTGCTGCTTGAAGGCCATCGTGTCCTTGAAGCGCAGCGCCCGGATGAACTGGTACATGAACTTCTCGGCCGACAGGTAGAGCACCTTGCGGTTCGGGTCGTTCTTGCGGATCTGCCAGGCCAGCGCGTGCATCAGGTGGGTCTTGCCCAAGCCCACCCCGCCATAGAGGAACAGCGGGTTGAAGGTCACGGCGGTGGCGTCGGCGACGCGGCGGGCGGCGGCGTGGGCCAGCTCGTTCGGCTTGCCGACAACGAAATTCTCGAAGGTGAAGCGCGGGTCGAGCGCCGCGGACAGGTCGGAGCGGTCCTCCAGGATCGTCGGCACGGCGTTCGGCGATTCGTCCGACGCCCCGCCATAGGAGGCGGAGGTGTAGACGGTGGACGGCGCCGCGTCGGCGGACGGGCCGGACTCGAACTGGCGCGGCGATGCCCCCGGCGGCGGGGCCGGACGGGGAGCCGGGCGCGAGTCCCCGGTACGCGGGTCGAACCCGCGCTGGTCGAATCCGCGGGGCGCCGCAGAGGCGCGGTCGTCGTCGATGTCGTCATTGTCGGCGACGAGCGCCGCCGGCGGGTTGGTGGAGGCGACGATGACGTCGATCGACTGGACTTCCGGATTCTCACCGGACCACAGGGCGCGGATACGGTCGGCATAGTGGGTCAGCACCCAGTCGCGCATGAATCGCGTGGGCACGACGATGCACACCTCGCCGCCGACCAGGCTGGCGACGGACAGCGGCTGAAGCCAGCTCCGGTAGGCGATCTCGCCCACCTCTTCCTTCAGGCGTCCGCGAATGCGCGCCCACTGCTGATCCAACGACACGCCGACCGACATGCTCCCTTACTCCCGCTCCTACCGCCAGCCGGCCCCGCCGCCGGGACGGTGCGGGATCGCCCCCGCAACCGGCCCCGCACCGGGAATAGCCGCCCGTCTGGTCCAGCCCGGAAGACTCCGGACACGGAAAAACCGAACGGAACACTCTATCCGAAAAGCACACGCCAGAGTCGACGGGATTGTAAATCCCGTCCCCGGCGCGACAGCTTGTAAGTAAAAGAAGATCGTGCGAACGACCGGGACTCAACAAGCCCTGATCCGGCGTAAGACCTTCAGTATTTCACTGCTGTGTTCAGACGGACACAGAGTGTTACCTCACCCTAATTCGCCCGACCGAATGAACCAAAAGTCTAACCATGCCGCGGAAATCTGGCAATGGGACAGATGGCGAACGGGCCAAAAAGATAAAAACGTTCGTATTGACCGCATGATCGATCCGGAATCTCATACGCGATCCTAAAAACAATCTAAGACAATTGTCGAGCATCCACATATTTACTTTAAACGCAAAAAGCCGCGCCCCGAGTCACGGGCGCGGCTTTTTGAAACGAGCGGATGAAGACTCTATCAGAGAGCCTTGATCGCAGCCGACAGACGCGACAGCTTGCGCGACACGGTGTTCTTGTGCAGCACGCCCTTCGACACGCCGCGCATCAGCTCCGGCTGAGCGGACTTGAACGCCTCGGCGGCGGCGGACTTGTCGCCGCTCTCGATGGCACCCTCGACCTTCTTCACGAAGGAACGGATGCGGCTGATGCGGGCACGGTTGACTTCCGTGCGACGCTCGGTCTGACGAATGCGCTTTTCAGCGGACTTATGATTGGCCATGGAAACCCTACTCCGAACGACACGGCTGTCGTGATGCGAGCGCGCCTTATACGCGGCAGCGCACCCCGAGTCAAGGCGTGGACGCCCGATGATTTTGACTAATCGTACTTGAACGACATCTTGATGGGATCTGAACCGTCCCCCGCAAGATGCAGGGGACGGCCCAGACGGCAGAGTCAACGCGGTGTCAGCGACTCAGCGATTCTTCCAGCTCGCCTGACGCTTCTCGGCGAAGGCGGCCATGCCTTCCTTCTGGTCTTCGGTGGCGAAGGTCGAATGGAACAGGCGGCGTTCGAAGCGGACGCCCTCGGCCAGCGTCGTCTCATAGGCGGCGTTGACCGACTCCTTGGCCATGGCGATGACCGGCTGCGACAGCGAGGCGATCTTGGTGGCGACCTTCACCGCCTCCTCGACCAGCTCGGCGGCCGGGACGACGCGGGAGACGAGGCCGCAGCGCTCGGCCTCGGCGGCGTCGATCATGCGGCCGGTCAGGACCATCTCCATCGCCTTGGACTTGCCGACGAAGCGGGTCAGGCGCTGGGTGCCGCCGGCGCCGGGGATGGTGCCGATGGTGACCTCGGGCTGGCCGAACTTGGCGGTGTCGGCCGCCAGGATGAAGTCGGCCATCATCGCCAACTCGCAGCCGCCGCCGAGCGCGAAGCCGGCGACCGCGGCGATGGTCGGCTTGCGGCACTTGGCCAGCCGCTCCCACTTGGCGGTGATGAAGTTGGAGTTGTAGACATCCATATAGGAGAAGCCGGCCATCTCCTTGATGTCGGCACCGGCGGCGAAGGCGCGTTCCGACCCGGTGACGACGATGGCGCCGATGGCGCCGTCGGCCTCGAAGGCGTCCAGCGCCTGGCCCAGCTCGGTCACCAGCTGGTCGCACAGCGCGTTCAGCGCCTTCGGGCGGTTCAGCGTGATCAGGCCGACCGGGCCGCGCGTCTCGACGAGGATGGTTTCATAGGACATGGTTGCGGACATGGCTGCAGCACTCTCCCGATGGGGCGAGTCCGGTTGCTTCCGGGACTCGTGGTTGTTGGGGTGTTGGGTTGCGGGCTGACGCGAGTATGGCGGCTGTTCCCGCGATCAGCGCGGCGTCAAAGTGAAGCGGACGGCGGTTCCGCCGTCCTTGGTAGTCTGGGCGGCCTTCGCAGGCTGGATGCCCTGGGGGAATTCAAGCCGCAGCTCCTCGCCGTCACGGACGAAGACGCGGTCGGCGGTGCGGCGCCAGCCCAGCTGCGGCAGGGTCTGGTCGTAAAAGGCCAGCACCGCCCGACGTGGCACTCCGCCCGACAGCACGGCCTGGACGATCCGCCCGCCCGGCTTGTCGAAGACCAGCGGTTCCGATTCGGCGGACGCCAGTCCCGGCATCACCGGAACGTCGGTGGTGCCGGGGACGAAGGGTCCCGAATCGGCCACGACCAGCTGGGCCGCCAGCGCCGGAGGAATGGGAACAAGGAAGCTCCCCAGGCCCGCGACCGCGGGGCCGGCAAGGAGGAAAGCGGCGGACGCCGCCCGGAGCATGGCCGGTAGAGCCGTCATGCCCCAGCTATATCACCGTTGGCGCGCCGCACAAAAGAAAGTCGAGCGGCCCGACTGTACTATCCGCTGAACACCCCCCGTCCGGGCAGGGTCGCAGTCGCAATCGGGGCAGCCCTCCCCCTCCCGGTCGTAGACGGCGAACTGGTGCTGGAAATAGCCAAGCTCCCCCGACGCCTGCCGGTAGTCGCGCAGCGAGGAGCCGCCGGCGGCGATGGCGCGCTCCAGCACCTCGCGCACCGCCGTGGCGAGGCGGTCGACCTCTTCGGGCGTCAGGCTTGCGGCGGTCCGGGTCGGCAGGATGCCGGACTGGTAGAGGGCCTCCGACACATAGATGTTGCCGAGACCGGCGACGATGCTCTGGTCGAGCAGGGCGGCCTTGATCGGGGTGATCTTGCCGGCCAGCCGGCGGGCAAGCTCGGGGCCGGAGAATTCGTTGCCCAGCGGCTCCGGCCCCAGGTTGCGCAGCATCGGGTGGTCGCCAAGCGCGTCGGCCACCGTCAGGTCCATCAGCCCGAAGCGGCGGGCGTCGTTGAAGGTGACGACCGTCCCGGCGTCGGTCTCGAACACCACATGGTCGTGCTTGTCGAAGGCGTCGGGCCGTTCCGGCGCGATGATCATGCGGCCGGACATGCCGAGATGCGCGATCAGCACGGCGCCATCGTCCAGATGCATCAGGATGTATTTCGCCCGCCGCCGCACCGACTCGACGCGGCGGCCGGTCAGCCGCTCGCAGAAGCGCGGCGGGAAGGGGGTGCGCAGGTTCGGCCGCCGCTGTTCCACACGGACCAGCCGCCGGCCTTCGAGATGCGGGGCGAGGCCCCGGCACACCGTCTCGACTTCGGGAAGTTCAGGCATCGCCAGAGTGTGGGGTGGGAGCGGCCGAAGGTAAAGCCCGGGGAGGCAGGGAAAGCGTCACCGATACTCCTTGAAGCGCTCCGTCGCCTGGATCAGCGCGGCGCGGATGCCCGGTTCCATGGCGGAGTGGCCGGCGTCGGGGATGATGCGGTAGTCGGCCTCCGGCCAGGCGCGGTGGAGCGCGTCGGCGGAGATCACCGGACAGACGATGTCGTAGCGCCCCTGGACGATCACCGCCGGCAGATGGCGGATGCGGTCGACGTCGCGCAGCAGCTTGTCCTCCGGCGTGAAGCGGTTGGAGCGGAAGTAATGCGCCTCGATCCGCGCCAGCCCCAGGGCATGGCGGTCCTCCCCGCTGGCCGCGATCAGGTCGGGCGACGGCAGCAGCGAGGAGCATCGGCCTTCATAGACGCTCCACACCCGCGCCGCCGCCATGCGGACCGACGGATCGGACGAGTCGAGGCGCTTCCAATAGGCCTCCAGCAGGTCGTCGCGCTCGTCTTCCGGAATATGTCCGGAGAAGGCGGCCCAAGCCTCGGGGAACAGGACGCGCATGGAATAGAGGAACCAGTCGATCTCGCTTTTTCGCATCAGGAAGATGCCGCGCAGGATCAGGCCCAGGCAGCGGTCCGGATGGGCCTGCCCATAGGCCAGCGCCAGGGTCGACCCCCAGGAGCCGCCGAACAGATGCCAGCGCTCGATGCCGAGGTGCCGGCGCAGGGCCTCGATGTCCTCGACCAGCCGCTCGGTGGTGTTCTCGCGCGTTTCGCCCAGCGGCGTGGACCGGCCGGCGCCGCGCTGGTCCATCACGACGATGCGGTAATGGGCGGGATCGAAGAAGCGGCGATGGGTGGGCGAGGCGCCGGCCCCCGGACCACCATGCAGGAACATCACCGGCACGCCGCGCGGGTTGCCCGCCTGCTCCCAATAGACCGTGTGGATCCCGTCGACGGCGAGCGTGCCGGTCTGAAACGGGTCGATGGGCGGATAGAAGTCGCTGCGGGGCATGGCCATGCATCCAGTGGTGCGGGCGTTGAGTGTAGAGGAGCCACCGGGGCTCGCGCCAGCACGACGAAGTCCGGAAACGACAAAGGCCGCCCGGAGGCGGCCTTGCATGTCGAATTCACGGTTTGGCAGAATGGCGCGCCCGAAGAGATTCGAACTCCTGACCCTCAGATTCGTAGTCTGATGCTCTATCCAGCTGAGCTACGGGCGCGCTGTGTATCCTGCAACGGCTTGAAATCAAATGATTATCTGCCGTCCATCCCGGCGTCGGCGGCAGGCCGTCGGCGTCGAGGCGCGCAACTTACTCAAAAGCCTCCGGGGGTGCAAGCGCTTTTCTTGAAAAAAATTCGTCCCGATGCGAGGCCCGACATGATGCCCGACACGAGACCGGTCGGTCGGCAACTCGGCCCTTGCGATGCCGGGCCGGCCACATGGTTCCAACGCACGCACACTGGTATATTGGCTTTCGCGTCAAATTGTCGCAAAGTCTAAGGCTTTCGAGTGCTTCACTCGAACATGGCCCGGTCGTCACGGGGCCTTTTGCAACATCCTCGCAACAAACGGCCATAATGGCTTTCCCCTATTTTAATAGCATGTAAACAAAGATAAAAAACAGTGACGGCTTCTCCTTGTAATCCAAGGCTGGATTGCAGGCAGAAGGACTGCCATTTCCGGGATGGGACGCGCGATATCAACGAAGCGGTATCTCCGCAAGACAGGAAAGTGTGACCCGCCTATGATTCAGCTTCGGAAGACATCGCTGAGGGCGCTTCTCAGCGTGGTGATCGGGATGATCGGGATTCTCGCCGTCTTCACGAGCCTCTCGGACCTCGTCGATGCGGTGCGCAACGAACGTGGCGCCAGCCGCGTCGCCACCCTCGCCGCGACCAGCCAGCAGCTTTACGAGGCCTTGCGCTCGGTCCGGCTGGAACGCGCCACGACGCTGGTTCCGTTGAGGGCGGAGGCGGCGGCCGACCAGGCGACGGCGAAATCGGTGACCGACCTGCGGGAAAAGGCGGAGGCCGCCTACGCGCCGGGCATTGCCGCGCTCGACCGGCTCGACCCGGCCCGCTTCGGCAGCTATGCGGCGGCGATCCGGTCGAAACACGATGCCTTGGCCGAGCTGCGCGGACGGGTGGACAGCGCGCTGCGCATGCCCAAGGCCACGCGCGACCGCGCGACCGTCGAGTCCTGGCCGAAGACCACCGACGCCTATCTGGCCGCGGTGCAGGCGGCGACCGACGCCGTCGATGCCGGCATGGCCCTGGTCGATCCGACCACCGACCAGCTTCTGGCGCTGAAACGCGCCGCCTGGGTCGTCCGGCTGCGCACCTCGACCGAAATCCTGTCGGCCAGCACCGCCATCGGCGAAGGCCGGCCCTGGACCCAGGCGGAAATCCTGACGGCGGCCGAGGAACGGGGGCGGATCGACACCGCCTGGAGCGTCATCGCCGACGCGGCGAAGCGTCCCGACGCGCCCAAGCGCATCGTCGAGGCGGTCGAGGCCGCCAGGAGCAAGTTCTTCGAGACCGGCGGCGCCCGGCGCAAGATCGTCCTCGACGCGCTGTCGACCGGCGGCAAGCCGGACATCACCGCGGATGTCTGGGTGAAGCGCGAGGCGGCCGACCAGGCGCCGCTCAATGCCCTGGTCACCGCCGCGCTGGAGGAGATGGTCGCCCACGCCAATTGGAAGGCGAAGCAGGCCGAGCGCGAGCTGTTCGTCCAATCCGCCATCCTGGCGCTGGCGGTCGGGCTGTCCGTCGCCGGGCTGGTCGTGGTGTGGCGCCGGGTGACCCGGCCGATCCATGTCCTGACCGTGGCGATCGACCGGCTGGCCCAGCGGGACTATGAGGTCGCGCTGCCGAACGACGGGCGCGGCGACGAGATCGGCCGGATGCAGCAGGCCCTGCTGGTGCTGCGCGACAATGGGCGCCAGCATGCCGAGATGGTCCAGGCGCAGATCGCCGCGCAGGAGGCCGCCGTGGCCCGCACCGCGACGGTCGACCGGCTGTGCGGCGATTTCAGCGGCCGGGTCGGCACCAGCCTGGAGTCGGTGGAGAGTGCGGCGGCCCATCTGATGGGAACCTCGGCGGCGGTGACGCGCATTTCGGAACAGTCGGCCGGCGACAGCGGCGCCGTGGCCTCCGCCGCCCACGAGGCGTCGGCCGGTGTCGAGACCGTGGCCGCGGCCGCACAGGAACTGTCGGCCTCGATCGGCGAGATCAGCCGGCGCATGGCGGAATCCGCCAGCATCTCGCAGGACGCCATCGAGCGGACGGAGCGGACCGACAGGATCATCGTCGAACTGGCCGAAGCCAGCGAGGCCATCGGCGCCATCGTCACCCTGATCGGCGACATCGCCGGCCAGACCAACCTGCTGGCGCTGAACGCCACCATCGAAGCGGCCCGTGCCGGCGAAGCGGGCAAGGGCTTCGCCGTGGTGGCGAGCGAGGTCAAGGGGCTGGCCACCCAGACGGGACGCGCGACCCAGGACATCACCGACCGCATCGCCCGCATCCAGGCCATGACCCAGGACGCGGTCGAAGGGGTGCGGTCGGTGTCCACCGTGATCCGGCAGATGAACGGCGTCACCACCGGCATCGTCGCCGCGGTGGAGGAGCAGGGGGCGGCGACCAACGAGATCGCCCGCAACGTGCAGGAGGTGGCGACGGCGGCCAACCGCATCTCCGCCAGCATCTCCGACCTCGCCCAGACGGTGGAGCAGTCGCGCACCGTCGCCGCCGACGTGCTGGAGGCAGCGGAGCTGATGAACCGGCAGGCGCACCTGCTGAAGGACGATGTCGGCGGCTTCCTCGGTGAAATCCGGCGCGCATAACGGCGGACATCTCAGGCAAGCAAGGGGCGGGGCCGCGGTCCCGCCCCGATCCGGGGAGCCAGCCGCCACGCAAAGCGCGAGGACCAGACCAAAGCCCAGGCCCAGAAACACGAAAGGCGGCCAGAGGCCGCCAGGTCGTCAGTGCGTGATTTTTGAAAGATGGCGCGCCCGAAGAGATTCGAACTCCTGACCCTCAGATTCGTAGTCTGATGCTCTATCCAGCTGAGCTACGGGCGCGCTGTGCGTCTTTCCTGCCCGGCGTCGGCGGCAGGCCGTCGGCGTCGAGGCGCGCAACATACTCAAAGCCCCCCTGCCCCGCAAGCGCTTTTTTCGCGAATTTTCGCCGCTCCTGCGATTGCCCTGCGATCCCCCCCGCGGCGGATGGTCCATGCCGGACGAATCGGCCGCAATTGCCGGGCGGCGGCGGCTGGGTTATACAGACCACTTGCTGTTTTTGGAGAGTCAGTCCCGTGGCCGAAGCCCCCTTCAACAAGCATTTCCCGGTGTCGTGGGAAGAGCTCCACCGCAATGCCAAGGCGCTGGCCTGGCGCCTGATCGACCGCGGCCCGTGGAAGGGCATCATCGCGATCACGCGCGGCGGCATGGTTCCTGCGGCGATCATCGCGCGCGAGCTTGAGATCCGCATGATCGACACCGTCTGCGTCTCCAGCTACGACCACCAGCAGCAGCGCAACGCGACGATCCTGAAGGGCGTCGAGGGCGCCAATGCCGGCGACGGCGAGGGTTGGCTGATCATCGACGACCTGGTGGACACCGGCAAGACGGCGGAAATCGTGCGCAAGATGCTGCCGAAGGCGCATTTCGCCACCGTCTACGCCAAGCCGGCCGGCCGCCCGCTGGTCGATACCTTCATCACCGAAGTCAGCCAGGACACCTGGATCCACTTCCCCTGGGACATCGAGCTGCAGTTCTCGCAGCCGATCGCCAAACAGCGGAACGGCTGACCGGCTCCGATCCAGGGCGCGGCCTTTCCTTCCGGCTCCCACCCGGCAGGGAAGGCCGCACCCGGTTCATTACCTAAAATTTACCGTTTGCGCCCTCAATGGCGCGCGGCGAAGCGCCTGCGCCCGCCAGCGCCCTTCCAACATCGCGTGGCGGCCCGCGCATGACAGACGATTCGACCGGCAAGCTCCGCCCGGATGATCTGCACCAGGACGAGTTGCGGCAGAA
The DNA here is from genome assembly GCF_000333595.1 of Azospirillum sp. B506. Lineage (GTDB taxonomy): Bacteria > Pseudomonadota > Alphaproteobacteria > Azospirillales > Azospirillaceae > Azospirillum. The sequence continues at coordinate 4,093 of NZ_BADK01000274.1, read as the reverse complement.
GATCGACGCCCTGGTGGCGCGTCTGCCGGCGAGCCTCGTCTACAGCCTGCTGAGCGAGATCGAGGGCATGGACAGCGAGCCGACCGACCGGGTCCAGCTCGTCCGCCAATATGTCATCGAATATCTGAACCGCCAGCGCACCAACCGCGCCCGGCGCCTGTTCACCAACCTGTTCGAGGCCTTCCTGATCGACGACGACGCCCTGTACCATGCCGGCGTCGTCATCCCCGGCATGCTGCAGCGGGTCGATGTCGGCGCCCTGTGGGAGGCGCTGAGCCGCGACGCCTTCCCGCTGCTGGCGGTGGAGGCGCAGGAGATGCTGGACGAGATGGCGCGCGGCGACGTGATCGACCGCATCCTGCGCTCTCCCATCGCCACGGTGATGAAGGAGCGGATGCGCGTCGCGTCGGTGAAGCATCTCGACGCCGTGCTGGCGACCAGGAAGACGGTGGAGGAACTGCTGGCCGGCATGTCGCGCAACCGGTCGCGCCGCACCCGCCTGATGTCGGGCTTCCTGGAAAAGACGCCGCACATCGACGTCGGCACGCTGCGGCTGATGCATCTGATCCTGACCGGCGCCGAGGGACCGGCAAAGCCGGTCATCGACAGGCTGGAGGAGTTCCCGGCCGGCTGCAGCAGCGAAGCGGAGGCGAACCGGCTGGCCGACCGGCTGCTGGATGCCACGGAATCGCTGCGCGACCGCTGCGGCGACGATCTGGCCGCCATGCTGCCGCTGTCGGTGCTGTCGGTGAAGCGCAACTATCCGGTGGCGGCGCTCTATTCCGGCAGAGCGGCGTCGATCCCGGCCGCGGCGATGCCATGACCGCGGCGCTGACCGGCCATTTCATCGGCGTCACCCGCGCGCTGACCGCTGCGCTGGCCGTCATCCTGAAGCTGAACGACCGGGTTCCCGGCTCCGCCATCCGCCCCAGCGCCAAGGAGAAGGCACGGCTGGAGGCCCTGGTGCAGCGGCTGGACCAGCTGGTCCACGCCGCCGTCTCGGCCGGGCTGATGGAGGACCGCCGCAGCGAGCCGGCCTTCCGCAACGCCTGGACCCAGGCGGCGAAGATCATCGGGTCGCGGGTGGCCGCGGTGGCGATGGAACGCTCCGCCCTGGCCGCCGCCGCCCGGCGCCAGCCGGTGATCGACCATGCCGACATCGTCTGGCTCGACCGGCTGCTGTGGCGCTGGCAGGAGATGTCGCGCGACTTCGGCTTCGAGACCTACGATCTGGTGAAGTGGCGCGAAACGCTGCTGGAGGAGCTGCGCGCCAATGTCGAAAAGGCGATGAAGTTCGAGGAGACCGATCCGCTCGACGAGCGGATGGAGCATCTTCTGCGCATCGACTCCATCGCCTGCGTGTTCGGCCAGCGCGTCAGCGCCTGGATCCCCACCTTCAGCCACAACATGACCCGCCTGCTGTCGCACCGGCTGGAGCGCGGCGGCACGCTTGGCGCGGAGGAACAGGCGATCATCGACGACCTCGTCGCCACGGCGCGCACCGAGGTCGGCAAGTCGCGCTATTGGAAGAGCAACGAGCTGATGGACCTGATCGAACTGTCGGAGCGGACGCGGTCGGTGGGGTGAGGGGTCACATCACCCCCGAAGTCCGGTGCCGCGGGTCGAGCCAGTCGCGCAGCCCATCGCCCAGCATCGTCAGCCCCATGACGGTCAGCGCGATCGCGACGCCCGGAAACACCGCCTGCAGGGGCGCCGTGAACAGAAAGGTCTGGGCGTCGCCCAGCATCTTGCCCCAACTGGGGTTGGGCGGCTGGATGCCGAGGCCGAGATAGCTCAGCGCCGCCTCGTTGACGATGGCGACGGCGAACAGGATCGTCGCCTGGACCACGACGATGCCGGCGATGTTCGGCAGCACATGCACCAGCGTCGCCGACAAGGGTCCCCGCCCCAGCGCCAGCGCCGCCCCGACGAAGGGCCGCCGCCACACCGCCAGCGCCGCCCCGCGGGTGACACGGGCCAGCACCGCGGCGTTGAACAGGGCCAGCGCCACGACGACGTTGATGGCGCCTGCCCCCAGCGCCGCGGTCAGCAGGATCGCCGTCAGCACGGCGGGGAAGGCGAAGACCAGATCGCCCAGCCGCGCCACCACCTCGTCCCCCCAGCGCCCCAGCGCGGCGGCCAGCAGCCCCAGCGGCACCCCGCCCAGCAGCCCGAGCCCGACCGCGGCGGCACCGACCGCCAGCGAGTTGCGGGCGCCGACCATGATCATCGACAGCACGTCGCGCCCGAAATGGTCGGTGCCGAGCCAATGGGCGGCGCTCGGCGGCTTCAGCCGGGCGACCACCCGCACCTGTTCCGCCGGATAGGGCGTCCACAGCAGCGACAGCAGCGCCATGGCGACCATCAGCAGGGTCAGCGCTGCGCCAAGATGCAGGGAAAGAGGGAGCTTGCGCCTCACGACACCCGCCCCTGTCCTGAGTTTGCCGGCCGCGGGTCGGCCAGGGCGCAGGCGACGTCGACCACGGCGTTCACCAGCACGACGAACAGCGCCAGCAGAACCACCACCCCCTGCACCACGATCAGGTCGCGCTGGCCGATGGCCTGATAGAGCAGCCGGCCCAGCCCCGGCAGGGTGAAGACATTCTCCACCACCACTGCCCCGGCGACGAGGAAGGAGATCTGCAGGCCCAGCACCGTCGCCACCGGGATCAGGGCGTTGGGCAGGGCATGGCGCAGCAGGACGGCGACACGGCCCACCCCCTTGGCGCGGGCGGTGCGGATATGGTCCTCGGCCAGCGTGTCGAGCACGGCGGTGCGGGTGACGCGGGCGAGGATGGCGGCCTCCGGAATCGCCAATGCCAGGGCCGGCAGCAGCAGCGCGTGCAGCGCCGGGCCGATGCCGCCGCCCCAGCCCGGCCCAGTCCAGCCGGGAAAGCCGCCGGCCGGGAACCAGTGCAGGGTCAGCGAGAACAGCAGGATCAGCAGGATGGCGATCCAGAAGCTGGGCATCGACACGCCGAGCTGCGCGAAGCCCAGCACCGCCCAGTCCCCGCCCCGGCCCCGCCGCGCCGCCGCCAGCAGGCCGAGCGGCAGCGCCAGAACCGTGCTGATGATCAGCGACAGCAGGGCGAGCGGCAGCGTCACCGCCAGCCGCTCCGCCACCAGCTCCGCCACCGGGCGGGCATAGGTCAGGCTGACGCCGAGATCGCCATGGGCAAGCCCGCCGACCCAGTGCAGGTAACGGGTAAGGATGGGCTGGTCGAGACCCATCTGGCTGCGCAAGGCCGCCAGCGTGTCGGGCTGGGCATTGACGCCCAGCATCAGCAGCGCCGGGTCGCCGGGAACCAGCTGCAGCACCGCGAAAACCACGATGCTGGCCAGCCAGACGGTGACGATCAGGCTGACCAGCCGTCGCAGCAGAAACGCAAGCACGCGGGTCTATCCTTACTTGGTCTTACCTGACTGATGTTATTTCCAAGCGACGCCGGTGACGTCGTTGGCCTGGACCGGGCGGTTCACCCACATGCCGGTCAGGCCGGCCTTCTGCACCGTCACCGACGGCAGCATGAACAGGAAGCCGTTGACCGCATCCTCCGCCAGCACCTTCTGCTCCTCGCCATAGAGGGCATTGCGTCTGGCCGGATCCTGGGTGCGGTTCAGCTCCTCGTTCAGGACGTTGAAGCGCTCGCTCCTGTAATTGAAGTAGTAGTCGGGCCGGGCGTAGATGTCGATGTCCAGCGGCTCGGTGTGGGCGATCATGGTCAGGTCATAGTCCCTGCCCTTGAACGTCTTTTCCAGCCAGGCCGCCCACTCCACCGGTTCGATCTTTGCGCGGATGCCGACCTCCGCCAGCATGGCGGCAACCAGTTCCCCGCCGCGGCGCGCATAGGGCGGCGGCGGCAGGCGCAGCGTGGTGTCGAAACCGTTGGGATAGCCCGCCTCGGCCAGCAGCGCCTTCGCCCTGGCCGGGTCGTAGGGATACATCCCGGTGAGGTCGACATAACCCTCGCGGTGCGGCGGGAAATGGCTGCCGATGGCGACGCCGTTGCCGTAGAGCACGCCGTCGATCAGCGTCTTGCGGTCGATGGCATGGGCCATGGCGCGGCGGACGCGGACATCGTCGAAGGGCTGC
>NZ_BADK01000275.1 GCF_000333595.1 Azospirillum sp. B506 | reverse complement strand
GGCTGGCCGTCGCCAGGCCGGTCGTCGCGGTTGTTCTGGTGCTGATCGGCGGGCGCTATCTGCTGCGCCCGATCTTCAATGCCGTCGACCGCGCTGGCGCGCCGGAGATCTTCACCGCCACCGCCCTGCTGATCGTCATCGGGACCGCCGTGCTGATCCAGGAGGCCGGGCTGTCGATGTCGCTGGGCGCCTTCATGGCCGGCGTCCTGCTGTCGGATTCGGAATACCGGCACGAGGTGCAGGCGGACATCGAACCGTTCGAGGGCCTGCTGCTCGGCCTGTTCTTCGTCTCGGTCGGCATGGCGGCCGATGTGCCGACGCTGATGGCGCACCCCATTTGCTTCCTCGGTCTTGCCGTGGCGCTGCTGGTGGTCAAGGGGCTGGTGATGCTGGTTCTTGCCCGCATTGCCGGGGTGCCCTGGGCCGGAGCGACACGGATGGCGACGGTGCTGAGCCAGGGCGGCGAGTTCGGCTTCGTGCTGTTCGGGCTGGCGGTGGGCGGCGGTGCGATGGCGGGAGAGCAAGCGTCATCGGCGATGCTGGTTGTCACCCTGTCGATGCTGGCGACCCCCTTCCTGTTCGCGGCGGAGGAGCGCTGGTTCGCGCCGCGCCTGATGGCCGGCAAGCCCAAGCGCCCGTTCGACACGCCGCCCGACGAAAACCCGCCGGTCATCATCTGCGGCTTCGGCCGGGTGGGGCAGGTGGTCGGCCGCGTGCTGCGCATGCGCGGCATTCCCTTCACCGCACTGGAGAGCAGTGCGGCCCAGGTCGACTTTGTCCGCAAGTTCGGCAGCAAGGCCTATTACGGCGACCCGACCCGTGTCGAGCTTCTGCGCGCCGCCGGGGCGGAGAAGGCCACGGTGCTGGTGGTGGCGCTGGACGACATGGAGCAGTCGTTGCGGGTGGTGGAGATGGCGACCCGCCATTTCCCCAACCTGACCATATTTGCCCGCGCCCGCAACCGCCGCCATGTTCACCATCTGATGGACCGCGGCGTCACCCACATCGTGCGCGAGACCTTCGACAGCAGCATCCGCCTGACCGGCGACGTCTTGCGCCAGATGGGGTTGGCGGAAGGCGAGGTGGTTCGGACGCTGGAAACCTTCCGTGCGCATGACGAGCGCACCCTGATCCGCCAGCACGCCGTCCACAATGACGAGACCAAGCTGATCCAGACCTCCCGCGATGCCGCCGAGGAGCTCAAGTCACTGTTCGAGGCGGATCGGGAGGACGACGGCG
>NZ_BADK01000276.1 GCF_000333595.1 Azospirillum sp. B506 | reverse complement strand
CTTTGGGGCGGTGCTGGTGTCGCGCGGCGACGTGCAGATCGTCGATTTCGAAGGCGAGCCGATGCGTCCGCTGGCCGAACGGCGGGCCAAGCACTGCATCCTGCGCGATGTCGCCGGCATGTTGCGCTCCATCGCCTATGCCGCCGCCATGGCACGCGACGCGGTGCCGTCCGACCTCGACGGCCCGTCGCGCGATGCCCGCACCGCCTGGCTGTCCTGGTGGGAAGGGGCGGCGTCGGCCGCCTTCCTCGACGGCTATCGCGGCGCCATCGGCGACTGCCCCGGCTTCCCGCGCGATCCGCAGGCGGCTCCTGCCCTGCTGAAGCTGTTCCTGCTGGAGAAGGCGCTGTACGAGGTCGGCTACGAGCTTGCCAACCGGCCGGGCTGGGTGGCGATCCCGTTGGCCGGTGTCACCGCCATCATCCGCGCCGATGCCGGTCCGGAGATCGCCAGCCGTGACCGTGACCGCATCGCCCCGGTGGACGAACGCCGCCGCCGCCATGCCATGCCCTTCGGTGCGGAGGTGCAGGCCGACGGCTCCGTCCGCTTCTCCCTCTGGGCGCCGTCGGTCGCGTCGGTCCTGCTGTCGCTCGACGACGGTGGGCAGCCGGTGGCGATGGAGGGCCAGGGTGACGGCTGGTTCAGTCTGACCACCGCACGGGCGCAGGCTGGCAGCCGCTACCGCTTCGTCCTGCCGGACGGGCTGGCGGTGCCGGACCCGGCCTCCCGCTTCCAGCCGGACGACGTGCATGGCCTGTCCGAGGTGATTGACCCCGGCGTCCATGCCTGGACCGACGCCGCCTGGACCGGCCGGCCCTGGCACGAGACGGTGCTGTACGAACTGCATGTGGGCACCTTCACGCCCGGCGGCACCTTCCTGTCCGCCATCGAGCGGCTGGACGATCTGGCCGAGCTGGGCGTCACCGCGATCGAGCTGATGCCGGTGGCCGATTTCCCCGGCAGCCGCAACTGGGGCTATGACGGCGTGCTGCCCTTCGCTCCCGACAGCGCCTATGGCCGGCCGGAGGATCTGAAGAGTCTGGTGCAGGAGGCCCATGCCCGCGGACTGATGGTTTTCCTCGATGTCGTCTACAACCATTTCGGGCCGGAGGGGAATTATCTCCACGCCTTCGCCGGCAGCTTCTTCACCGACCGTCACAAGACTCCCTGGGGAGCGGCGATCAATGTCGATGGCGGGCGCAGCGGACCGGTGCGCGACTTCTTCGTCCACAACGCGCTCTATTGGTTGGAGGAATTCCACCTCGACGGGCTGCGGCTGGATGCGGTCCACGCCATCATCGACGACAGCGACCGCCATTTTCTGAAGGAACTGGCGGAGCGCGTGCTCAGCCATTTCCAGAACCAGCGCCATGTCCATCTGGTGCTGGAGAACGATGCCAACCAGGCGCGCTTCCTGGCCCGCCACCGCGAGGGCGATCCGCGCTGGCACTCCGCCCAGTGGAACGACGACCTGCACCACTGCCTGCACAGTGCGGCGACCGGCGAGGATGGCGGCTACTACGCCGACTATGCCCATGATCCGGCAAAGTGGGGCCGCGCACTGGCGGAAGGCTTTGCCTTCCAGGGCGATCCGTCGGCCTATCGCGACGGCGAGCCGCGCGGGGAACCGTCGGCCCATCTGCCGCCAACCGCCTTCGTCACCTTCATCCAGAACCACGACCAGATCGGCAACCGCGCCTTCGGCGAGCGCATCGCCCACATCGCCAAGGCCGACGCCGTGCGGGCGGCCACCATCCTCTATCTGCTTGGTCCCGGCATTCCCATGCTGTTCATGGGCGAGGAATGGGCCTCGGCCAGGCCATTCCCCTTCTTCTGCGACTTTGGCGAGGAATTGGCCGAAGCGGTACGCAAGGGCCGGGCGGAGGAGTTCGCTAAATTCCCCGAATTCCAGGACCCCGAGGCCCGCGCCCGCATCCCCGACCCCACGGCGCCGGAGACCGCGGAGTCGGCCAAGCTGGATTGGGAGGCCCGCGAACAGGCGGAGCATGCCGACTGGCTCGACTGGTATTGCCGGGCGCTCGCGTTGCGGCGGGCGGAGATCGTGCCGCGTCTGGACGGCGTTCCCGGCGGGGCATCCAGCCATGGCGTGGTCGGCAAGACCGGCCTGACCGTCTGCTGGAGGCTGGGCGACGGCAGCCGGCTGCATGCCTTCGCCAATCTGGCCGACACGCCGGCAGTTGGCTTCCCGGAAGCGTCGGGGCGCGTGTTGTGGACCGAAGGGGCCGGGCTGACCGGCGACACGCTCGGCCCCTGGTCGGTGGTGCTGTGGCTGGAGGAAGCCTCCGCTCTCGACCGGCTGGCGGACCGCATGGGGGTGGAGCGCTCCTTCGACAACGCTGCCGGGGAAACCGTGACGGCCAGCGAGGACACCGTCCGCGCCCTGTTATCGGCCATGGGGGTGGAGGCGGGGGACGAAGCCGCCGCGCTCGCCCATCTCGACCGGCTGGACGAGGAGGAGTATGGCCGCGCCCTGCCGCCGGCGGTGGTCCGCCGGGCGGGCGAGGCGGTCACCGTGCCGGTCACCCTGCCCCACGGCACC
>NZ_BADK01000277.1 GCF_000333595.1 Azospirillum sp. B506 | reverse complement strand
GCGGGAAGTGCCAGGGCGCAGTTGGCGCTCTACAACGCCAACCTGCGGGCGGAGCTGGAGCGGCACGCCGCCGTACCGCTCGCCCTGGCCCAGGATGCGGAGGTGCGCGCCTTGCTGGCCAACCCGACGCCGGATGCGGTCGACCGGCTGAACCGCAAGCTGCAGGACATCGCCCGCGCGCTGGATGCGCTGGCGCTCTATGTGATGGATGCCAAGGGAACGACGGTGGCGGCCAGCAACTGGAACAGCCCGGCCAGCTTCGTCGGTGAGAATTTCTCCTACCGGCCCTATTTCCGCATGGCGATGGACCAGGGCGAAGGACATCATTTCGCGCTCGGCACCACGTCGCTGGTGCCGGGCTATTACACGGCGAACCGGGTGGTGGCGGAAAACCGCACAGTCGGGGCGGTGGTCCTGAAACTGGGCTTCGACCGGCTGGAGCGGGCCTGGGCGCCGGGCCAGGAGAAACTGCTGGTGACCGACCGCGACGGCGTGGTGTTCATCACCAATGTGCCGTCCTGGCGCTACCACGCCCTGCCCCGCCGCCTGCCGATCAGCCTGCCGATCATCCCGGAAGGCACCAGCGAGGGACTCGACGTGCTGCCCTGGGCCTTCGGCGGCGCATCCGACCGCATCGCCTTGGAGGAGAAGGGTGGGCAGAAGCGCTATCTGCTTGCCTCCGTCGCCATGCCGGGCGGCGACTGGACGCTGCATAGCCTGACCAGCCTGGACCCGGTGACTGCCCGCGCCTGGGTCGCCGGGCTGCTGGCGGCTGCGGCGGTGGCGATGGCGGCACTCGCCGCCTATGCCGCGGCTCTGCGGCGGGTGGCGCTGGTCGAACGGATCGCCCTGCAGGAGGAGTCACGGGCGGAACTGGAACGGCGGGTCGCCGCCACCACCGCCGACCTGCGCGCGGCGGAGAACGAGTTGACCCAGGCGGCCAAGCTGGCGGCGCTGGGCCAGATGTCGGCCGGCATCGCCCACGAGATCAACCAGCCGCTCGCCGCCATGCGCAGCTTCGCCGACAATGCGGTGGTCCTGCTGGACCGCGGGCGGCTGGACTCGGTGCGCGGCAATCTGGCGGATATCGCCGAGCTGACCGACCGCATGGCCGCCATCACCCGGCAGTTGAAGGGCTTTGCCCGCCGCGCCTCCGGCACGCTGGGGCCGGTGTCGGTCCAGGGAGCAGTGACCCAAGCGTTGGCCTTGCTCGAATCCAAGCTGCGGCGCGAGGATATCGCGGTCGAGGCCGATCTGCCCGACCAGACGGTGACGGTGGTGGCGGAGGATGTGCGGTTGCAGCAGGTTCTGGTCAATCTGATCGGCAATGCGGCGGACGCCATGCGCGGCTGTCCGGTGCGCCGCCTGCGCATCGCGCTGGTCGCCGCGGAGGGCGAGGCCCTGCTGAGCGTTGCCGACACCGGCGGCGGCATCGCCGATGCCGACCTGCCCCGCCTGTTCGTTCCCTTCTTCACCACCAAGGAAGCCGGCGAGGGCTTGGGACTCGGCCTGTCGATCAGCCACGGCATCGTCGAGGATTTCGGCGGCAGCCTGACCGCCGCCAACCGTAACGGTGAACCCGGCCACGGCGCCGTCTTCACCCTGCGGCTCGCCACGGCGGAGCAGCCCTCCAAGGAGCAATTCCAATGAGCCAGACCGTTCCAGAGGCCGCCGGCAGCGTCATCTTCGTTGACGACGAGCGTGCGGTGCGGCTGGCCGGGCAGCAGGCGCTGGAACTGGCCGGCTTCGAGGTGACGCCTTGCGACGGAGCGGAGCGGGCATTGCGTCATCTCGGACGTGACTGGCCGGGCTGCCTCGTGACCGACGTGCGCATGCCGCAGATGGACGGGCTGGCCTTGCTGGCGCGGGTGCGGGAGATCGACCCCGATCTGCCGGTCATCCTGATCACCGGCCATGGCGACGTGCCGATGGCGGTCGAGGCGATGCGCAACGGCGCCTACGACTTCCTGGAAAAGCCCTTTCCGTCCGACCGGCTGACCGAGGTGGCGCGGCGCGCGGTGGAGAAGCGCCGGCTGGTGCTGGAGAACCGCCGCCTGCGGGCGCAGATCGCCGGCGGGGCCGATCCGGCGGAGACCATCGTCGGCCGCACCGCCGGCATCGAGCGGCTGCGCGCCACCATCGCCGCGGTCGCCGATACCGATGCCGATGTCCTGGTGTTCGGCGAAACCGGCACCGGCAAGGAGATGGTGGCGCGCGCGTTGCACGCCGCCAGCGGCCGGCGCCGGAATCCCTTCGTCGCGCTGAATTGCGGCGCCATGCCGGACTCGATCTTCGAGAGCGAGCTGTTCGGGCACGAGGCCGGTGCCTTCACCGGAGCGGCCAAACGCCGGGTCGGCCGGATCGAGCATGCCGGCGGCGGCACGCTGTTCCTCGACGAGATCGAAAGCATGCCGCTGGCCCTGCAGGTCAAGCTGCTGCGGGTGATTCAGGAACGTGTGGTCGAGCCGCTGGGATCGAACGAGCAGGTGCCGGTCGATCTGCGGGTGGTCGCTGCCACCAAGTCGGACCTGCGGCAGGCGGCGGATGCCGGGACGTTCCGGGCAGACCTCTATTACCGGCTGAATGTGGTGGTGCTGACCATCCCGCCGCTGCGCGAGCGGCGCGACGACATCCCGCTGCTGTTCCAGCATTTCGTCGCCCAGGCCGCCGCCCGCTACAACCGCGAGCCGCGCGTACCCTCCCGCGAGCAGTTGCAGCGGCTGATGGGGCAGGACTGGCCGGGCAATGTCCGCGAGCTGCGCAACGCGGCCGACCGCTTCGTGCTCGGGCTTGAGGATGCAGCGCCGGCGCCGGTGTCGGCGCCCTCGACGCTGTCGTTGGCGGAGCAGGTCGATCTGTATGAAAAGGGCCTGATCCAGGCCGAACTCGCCCGCCATCGTGGCAGTGTGAAGGCCGCCATCGAGGCGCTGAACATCCCGCGCAAGACCTTCTACGACAAGCTCAAGCGCTATGGGCTGAGCCGCGACGATTTCCTCGACTGAGACCATGCGACATTTTATACCCCGGCCGGCGAACGGAATGGTTATTGTCCCCGAAGGGTTATTGCGTCAAACTACCAAGGGTTGATCGGCGGCAATCGCGGATGCGACGATGGACGGGGTGATTCCAAAAGCCTTCCGTTTCTTCAATCGCAGGACGGGAGAGCATTTCTATACGGCGAACGCGGCCGAACGGGACGGCATCATCGCCGGAATGCCGGATATGGCCTATGAAGGCGTCGCTTTCCTGCAGGGTGGCGGCGCCAGCAACCCGGTGTCGGTGGCCCGTTTCGTCAGGCTGGACACGGGCGAGCATTTCTACACCGCCAGCGTCACCGAACGGGACTATATCCTGCAGACCATGGCGGACGCCTATCGCCTGGAGGATCCACAGGCGTTCCTCGTCTCCGCGACGCCGGATTCGTTGTTCTCCCAGCCCGTCTACCGCTTCGTCGACACGGCGACCGGCAGTCATTTCTTCACCGCCTCCGAAGGCGAGCGGGATGGGGTGGCGGCAAGCCTGTCGAGCTATCGTTATGAGGGGGTTGCCTTCTATGCGAAGCCGACTCCGCCGCTCGCCCCGTCTCCGGCGGGCGATTTCGACGAATCCTGGTATCTCCAGGCCTATCCGGATGTCCGCGATGCGGTCACTGCCGGCTGGATGACCGCCCGCTCGCATTACGACCTGTTCGGCAAGCGGGAAGGCCGCATGCCGAGCGACATGGCGGTGCTGACCGGCAACGACCATTGGATTGCCTTCGACGGAGCGCCGGGCCATGTCCGGATTCTGCATGGCGGATCGGGTGACGACATTCTGGACGGCATCGACGGATACAGCATCTCCACCAGCACGATGGTCGGCGCCTACAACGGTTACAGCGACTACAGCGACGTGCTGTTCGGCGAAACCGGCAATGACACGCTGTATGGCGCGCAGAACGACACTCTGAATGGTGGAAGCGGCGACGACACCTATTACGTCCATTCCTCCGGCGTGCTGGTGACAGAAGGGAGCGATGCCGGCACCGACGAACTTTTCCTGATCGAGGACAGCACCAGCGGTTATTTCAACTATTCCATCCCGGCCAATGTCGAACGGATGCGGGTGTTCATCAATCCGATCGCCAATCTGTCGGTTCCGACCATCGCCGGGAGCACCGGTGACGACTGGATCTCCGCCGGCAGTACCAACACCCAGATCCGCCTTCTGGGCGCCGCCGGCAATGACACGCTGAATGGCGGCAGCGGCGGAGCGGTCGTGGAGGGGGGAACCGGCAACGACTATCTGCTGGCGGTCGGGTACAACGACGCGCGCTTCTACACCTGGGTATCGTCGGCCAACGACACGCTGAGCGGCGGTGACGGCGACGACACGCTGGTGGCGTGGACCGGCAACGACCGCCTGACCGGCGGCACTGGCGCCGACACCTTCCTCGTCGATCTCGGCTCTCCGCCGAACCGGCTCTGGCAGGATCCGAAGGCCTGGACCTCCTATCGCGGGCCCAGCGGCAGTTCCTACGTCCCTTGGTTGGGGGAGTCGGTGACGACGGTCACGGACTTCCAGCCGGGGGTCGATGTGCTGAGCTTCCACCACACCTCGCTCAGCCTTGCCGACATCATGGCACGCTTCAATGACCGAGGCGATGGCATGGGGGTTGTGGCCAGCTTCACCACCGATGAACTCGGGCTTTCGGTGACGAGCGGCACCGGCAACGGCTTCACGCTTTCGCTCGACAATGTGAAGCAGTGGCAAATCTCGGCCGACTGGTTCTCGGTATCCCCGACCTGACGGCATGCCTGCCGTCCTGCAACTCTCCCATCCGGCCAGTTGACGGGCGGCGACGCTTGCCCCTGGGGATAGCGGTGCCCATCTGCCGTCTCCACCCGTCCGGCAGCCGCCGCGGGTGGAGCGGCGGGACGGACCTTTCCTTCGTTCCGGCTGTTGTAGCGATAGACCGTGCAGCACCGACGTCGAAGGGGACGGCCTGAGAATGTCACCGAGGATTAGCACCATGACCCCCCGTCTCCTTGCGGAGCTTCTGGAACCGATCCTGACCGCTGCGGATGACGACGAAGAGGCCCTGTCCGAGGCCGTGAACCTGACCGCGGAGGCCATGGCGGCGCTGGGCGCCACCGTGCTCGACCCCGACGGCCAGCCGGCCCGCGGGGTGTCCGATGAACGGGCCGTCGTCGCCGCGCTGAACACCCACGCGCACAATCTGATGCGCGACGGGCAGTTGGACGATGTCGTCGAGGCCCTGCAAGTTGCCGAGAGGATCGGTCGTCTCGCCCATCTGCCCCACCACCCGCGGACCGTCTGAACACTGTTTTTGGGAAAAGGGCGCGGTCGTTCGTGGAAGCGGCTAAGCGGGTGCGGGAACTCCTTCCCTCCGTGCTGCCCCTCCCCGCTGTTTGAGCGACGTGCCACCCAGCGCTCAACAGGGGAGGAGCCCTCGTGCCCACTTCGCCGCAGCCACATGTCCAGCCGACCATTCTCGCGAACCCGCTGGAAAGCGAAATCCTGTCGCGTCTGCAGGACGATCTGCTGCCCGCCCATCTGCTGACCCGCCGCTGGTATGCGGCGAAGGACGCCGGACGGCCGGTCGTGCGCATCGTCGATGCCCTGCCGCTGTCTCTTCCCGGTGGGGCGCAGGCCCAGCTTTGTCTGCTGCGGGTCGAACCGCCGGGGCGGGAGCCGCAGCTTTACCAGCTTCCCCTGATCCTCGACCGCAGCACCGGCGAGGATGCGTCGGCGATCGCCGGATCCAAGGACCTGCCGGTTTCGGGCCGCCTGCGCGACGGCTATGCCGATGACGGCGTGGTCCGCGCGCTGCTGGGCGCCATTCTGACGCATGGCCGCGAACCGGGCGAAGCGGTCCTGTCGGCCGGCCTCACCGCCGGCCACACCCGTGCCTGCGAGGCGATGGCGGAGCGGCTGAACGCCGACGCCCCGCTGCACCGGATGACGGCCGAGCAGTCCAACACCTCGATCCGCATCGGCGACGCCGCCATCCTGAAGGGGTTGCGTAAGCTGGAGCCCGGCATCCATCCCGAACTGGAGGTCAGCCGATTCCTGACCGAGGTGGCGCAGTTCCCCAACACGCCGGCCCTGCTGGGTTGGGTGGAGCGGGCCAACAGCTCCGGCTCCACCACGCTGTGCGTGATGCAGGAGCTGGTGCCGGAGGCGAAGGACGCCTGGGGCCACGTCACCGGCTACCTGAACGACCGCGTCGCCCGCTTCGAGGATGGGGAAGCCGCCAAGGCCGCCGATGCCGACAGTGTCGCCTTCCTGCGCCTGCTGGGGCAGCGGACGGCGGAGCTGCACCGGGCGCTCGCCACCCCCGGTGGCGGCGACGCCTTCATGCCGGAGCCGGCGACGGCNGAGCGGTTGAGGGAATGGGCTGGCGGCCTGCGGACCCTCGCCAACCGGGTGC
>NZ_BADK01000278.1 GCF_000333595.1 Azospirillum sp. B506 | reverse complement strand
CTCGCCGGTCAGCACCAGCCGGGCAATGCCATCGGCGGTCACCGGAGTCAGCAGGATGCCGTTGCGGTGGTGGCCGGTGGCGTGGATCAGGCCGGGAATGCCGCTTTCGCCCAGGATCGGCGCATCGTCGCGGCTGCCCGGGCGGAAGCCGGCCCAGGACTCCTCGATCGGCAGCTCGGCGATGCCCGGCAGCGCCCGCCACGCCCCTTCCAGCAGCGCGAATTGGCCGCCGGCGGTCAGGCGGTCGTCGAAG
>NZ_BADK01000279.1 GCF_000333595.1 Azospirillum sp. B506 | reverse complement strand
GGCCGATCCGATCGGTGCCGGCAAGCTCAGCGGCCCCGGTTCCGAACTGATGGGAGCGGTGGAGCCGGTGCCGGCGACCGGCGGCACCGTCTTCCGCACCAAGATCGGCCCGATGGTTTGGCCGACGGTGGAGCGGCAGGGCACCACATGGCGCATCCTGTCCTCGGCCCGCCCCGCCAACATGGGCAGTGTCGGCGACCTGCGGGTGGAGCCCGATCCGGATTTCCTGCTCGGCGCCCGGCTGCTGGTGCGGGCACCCGACGCGGCGAATGTCGTGCAGTTCGCCGATCCCGACGTGGGCGACCGCATCCAGGTGGTGCCGCTGCCAAGTCCGGGGCAGGGCGTGCCGGAGCCGCACCGCTACCCGGACCTGGAAGTGATGGCGTCCTATCAGGGCGTGGTGGTGCGGCCGATCTCCGACAATGTGACGGTGCGGGCGATCAAGGAGGGGGTGGAACTGACCACCGCCGGCGGCCTGCACATTTCGCCGGCCGCCGACGCCGGCAATCCGGCCATCGCTCCCTCTCCTGAGATGGCCGCCGCTCCCCAGCCCGTTCCACCGCAGCTGGCCGCGGCACCGAAGCCCGTTCCGCCGCCCGGCGGTGCGTCGCCGGCGATGGAACCGCCCAGGACACAGCCTGCGCAGCTGCAGGGCCGCCGCCTGTTCAACCTGCCGGCCTGGAAGCGCGGCGATCTCGACCATTTCACCGAGGCGCGGCAGGATCTTCAACTCGCCGTCGTCAATGCGCCGGACTCGGAACGGGCGAAGGCGCAGCTCGACCTCGCACGCTTCTATTTCGCCAACGGGTTCGGGCAGGAGACGCTCGGCATGCTGGACGTGCTGCAGCAGAACCAGCCCGACCTGGAAGGCTGGCCGGAATTCCGGGCGCTGCGCGGCGCCGCCCGCGTGCTGACCGGCGACCTGGACGGGGCGGAAGCGGACCTGTCGATTCCCTCGCTGGCCGGCAATCCGGAAGCCAACCTTTGGCGGGCGGCCATCGCCGCCGACCGCCGCGACTGGCCGAAGGCGATGGCCGGCTTCAAGGCGTCCGGCCAGATCCTGAACAGCTATCCCGATCCGATGCTCGGCAAGCTCGGGCTGCGGGCGGCGGAAGCGGCGCTGGAGACGCGCGATACCGCCACCGCCAAGCGGCTGTTCGACCGCGTGATCGAGCATGGCGGCCCCGACCAGGAGGACAACCCGCAGACCCAGTATCTGCGAGGCCTGCTCTATGCCCAGACCGGCGAGATCGATCAGGCCCGGCAGCAGCTGACCGCCGCCTACAACAGCTATGACCGGCTCTACCGTGCCAAGGCCGGGCTGGCGCTGACCAATCTGGAGCTGTCGGAAGGCAAGATGTCGCCGACCGCGGCGGCGGAGCAGCTGGCAGGCCTGACCT
>NZ_BADK01000280.1 GCF_000333595.1 Azospirillum sp. B506 | reverse complement strand
ACCCTGGTTGCTGACTTACCGGCTGGTCATTTATCCGCGGGTGCCGGGAAGCACCCGGCCGGCCAGTTCGCACAGTCCTGCCCCGCTGCCGAGTTGCTCGGCGGCCCAGCGGATCGTCCCCTCGACGACGGACGGGTCGCCGGCATGGACCAGCAAGGCCAGCCCCAGCACCATCGCTCCGGCCAGCCAGGGCGAGGGGCGCAGCCGGGGAGCGCCGTCCTTGCGGCTGCTCCACAGGAACAGCAGGACCGACAGGCCGCCGATCATCAGCCCGGCCACCACCTCCGCCCCCGAATGGGCCGAGACGGCCACGCGCGAGGCGCCGATGGCCAACACCAGAATCACCGCCGCCAGCGGCAGCCCGACGCGGAGCCAGCGCGATCCGGCGCTGCGGGCAGCCAATGCCGACACCGACCCGTAGAAGACGGCGGAGAAGGCGGCATGGCCGCTGGGGCTGACGAAGCGGTCACCCGCGAACAGGGAGGGAAACAGCGGAAAGTCGGGCAGACCGCAGCCATGCCCAACCAGCTTGAGCACCACCATGACGCCAAGACACAGCGCCAGCGCCAGCAGCCAGCGCACTGCCAGCGGCGCCGAATGGCGGCGCCACAGCGCGGTCGCATAGAGGGCGGAAAGCGGAACGAGAAGGCTGCTGCTGCCCAGGTGGGTGATGGCGCCGCTGGCGATGGCGAGCATCGGATCCCCCATGGATGCCGGTGAAGGAAACGGCATCGGCAGATGGTGCGGCGCAGCACAGGCGGCAAGGCTGCGACGGGAGGCAGCCCGAAAGTCCCGCCCTACCCCTCCAGTTGGTCGGCGCGCGCGTCGGCGATAACACAGTTGCGGCCCGACCGCTTGGCCTCGTACAGAGCCTCGTCGGCGCGGCGCACCAGCCCTTCGGCGGTATCGCCCAGCCGGCCGCCGACCGAGATGCCGATGGAGACCGTCACGTTGATCTCGCCGCGGTCGGATGACACGGCGAAGGGGATGTCGGCGATGCGCGACCGCAGGCGCTCGGCCACGATCAGCGCCGCTTCCCCGTCGGTGTCGGGCAGGATGACGATGAATTCCTCGCCGCCCAACCGGGCAACCAGATCGAAGGTGCGCAGGTTGCGGCTGGCGCGGGCGGAGACCTCGCGCAGAACCTCGTCGCCGATGGCGTGGCCGTAGGTGTCGTTGACCACCTTGAAGTGATCGATGTCGAACATCAGCACCGACACCGGCTTGTGGCTGTCGATGGCGCGTTCCAGCAGCCGCGGCAGATGCGCGTTGACGTAACGGCGGTTGAAGACGCCGGTCAGGCTGTCGGTCAGCGCCATCGACAGGCTCTGCTCGTAATTGGAGCGCAGCCGTTCCTGATAGCGCTTGCGGCGGATCTGGGTGCGGGCGCGAGCCAGCAGCTCGTTCCGGTCGACCGGCTTGATGACGTAATCGTTGGCGCCGAGTTCCAGACCCTTCGCCACCTGCCCCAGGTCGCCTTCGTCCACCATCAGCAGGATCGGCACCTGTCGCGTGCGCTCGTGCGAGCGCAACTGCGAACAGAGCCGCAGTCCGTCCTCGTTCAGCAGGGTCAGGCTGACCACCACCAGATCGAGCGGGGTACCCAGCGCGCGCTCCAGTGCCTTGGCGCCGGTGTCGGCCGAAAACACCGTGTTGTGGTCGCGCTCCAGCGTCTCCGCCACCTTCTCAAGGTCGAGGGCGGAGTCCTCCAGCACCAGCACGCTGGCGCGCTCGAAGGACACGCTCAGCATGGTGCCGCTGCGCTCGATCACGCCGAACTGGCCCGACGTGCTTTCGCGCAGGCGCCATTCGTCCATCATCATCTTCAGCCGCACCAGCGAGCGCACGCGCGCGAACAGCGCGATGTCGTTCACCGGCTTGGTCAGGAAATCGTCGGCCCCGGCCTCCAGCCCGCGGACGCGGTCGGCGATGTCGGACAGCGCCGTGACCATCACCACCGGGATGTGCATGGTGGCGGGATCGGAACGGATCTTCTCGCAGACCTCGAACCCGTCCATGCCCGGCATCATCACGTCCAGCAGCACGATGTCGGGCGATTCCCTCCGCACCATTTCCAGCGCGTCTGGTCCGTTGAAGGCGGTCAGCACATTGAAGTACTCGCGGGTCAGCTTTGCCGCGAGCAGCTTCACGTTGGGCAGAACGTCATCGACGACTAGAACACGCGCGGACATCGGAAGGAGAATCCTGCAGAATTGCTACAGAGAGAACCGTCTCAGCCCAGAAACTTCTTGACTGTTTCGAGGAACTTGACGACCGAAATGGGCTTCGCCACATAATCTTCGCAGCCGCCCTGTCGGATTTTCTCCTCGTCGCCTTTCATGGCGAATGCGGTGACAGCCACGACGGGTATGCCTTTCAACTCCGGATCCTCCTTGATCCAGCGTGTGACCTCCAGCCCCGAAACCTCCGGCAGCTGGATGTCCATCAGGATCAGGTCGGGACGGTGCTGCCGGGCCAGCCGCATCGCCTCCATGCCGTCGCGGGTCTGCAGCGTGCCATAGCCGTGCGCTTCGAGCAGGTCATGAAAGAGCTTCATGTTCAGCTCGTTGTCCTCGACGATGAGGACGGTCCTGGTCGGCTTACCACCGGTCACCATCGGACCGTACGGCTCCGCTGACATGCATCCTCCCTGGGAGTGGTCTCCGCCTTCACGCTGTCCGACGCCGGATGTCGCACTGCACGGTCGCACGACCGTGCCAGATGGCCGACCATGCGATCACAGCATTGCAGATCCGGTATACCCCCTTTCTGATTAGGTCGCGACGGTTAAATAGTCGTTACCGGAGCAGCGGATGTGTCCCTGATCGACAGGCGATCATCCTGTCGGAAAACGGAAAACCGCCCGCGACGGGCGCAGGCGGTTCTGGATTGTCGGAAGCGGCAACGTGCCGCGGCAAGGACCGGCGAAGGGTCAGGCCGCCCGCTTCACCTTGCGCTTGGCATCGCGGCGGCGGGCCCCCTTGGCGCCGTACATCATCGCATCGGCGCGGCGCATCACCTCATCCTCGGTATCGTCGGCGCCATAGGGCTGGGTGCCGACGGAGAAGCGGACCGGCAGGGTCACCCCACCCCACTCCACATGAGTGGCGTCGGCAATGGCCGCCAGCTGCCGGGCGCGCGACAGGCCGCTGGCGGTGTCGGTGTTGGTCAGCAGCACGGCGAATTCGTCGCCGCCCAACCGGGCGACCACATCCTCCTGTCGGACATTGCCGACAATCATCCGCGCGACCTGCCGCAGATAGGCGTCGCCGGCGACATGGCCGTGGGTATCGTTGATGGCCTTGAAGCCGTCCAGGTCGATCATGACCAACAGGCCGCCGGCGGTGCCGGTGCGCCGGGCCGAGGCCAGTTCGCGCCGGAAGTGACTGTAGAAGCCGCGCCGGTTCAGCAGGCCGGTCAGCTCGTCGGTCATCGTCAGGCTTTCCAGGTAGGCGATGCGCCCCTGCAACTCGGCGATCGTCTCCTTTGCCTCGGCAAGCAGGGCAATCGTCTCGTCCAGCGTCTGGCGCTCGGTCCCCCGCAGAAGCCCGACGCGCGAGGCCAGCGCAACCGGTGACCAGCCAGCCGGCACATCGAAACGGTCGGCGGCGTGATGCTTCAGGTCCAGGGCGGCGACGATGGCATTCATTGGGTCGGCTCCTCAGATGAAGGTCGGAACACTTCGCGGTTACCTAAGCAACCGCCATGCCAACCTGCCGCGCCCCCAGATACCAAGCATTTTATGCATTTCCATCGGATTGCGCCGCCGGATCACCGGGCGGCGATGGAGCCTCTTTCCCACCTGACCGGCATCTTCTGCCCACCCCAACCGTTCGGGGCAGGAAATCCCTGCCGGGGACGGTGAGCGAAGAATGGCGGGCGAAGGACAACAGGCGATGGGCAACGGCAGGCAAAGGGTTCCACCTGCCGTCGCACCACGCGCTTCGCTCACACCACGCGATCCGGCGCCGGCCGGCCGGCCATCACCGCGTCGACATTGTCCAGCGCCTTGAACCCCATGGCGTTCCGCGTCTCCACCGTGGCGCTGCCCAGATGCGGCAGCAGGAAGGTGTTGGGCAGATCGCGATAGCCGGGATGGAGGTTCGGCTCATTCTCGAACACGTCGAGTCCGGCCGCCGCCAGCCGCCCGCTCTTCAGCGCGTCGATCACCGCGCCGTCGTCCACCACGCTGCCGCGCGCCGTGTTGATCAGAATGGCACCCGGCGGCAACCGTGCGATCCGCCCGGCATTCAGCCAATGTCGGGTTTCCGCCGTGGCTGGGAAGTGAAGCGACAGGACATCGCACGCCGCCAGCATCTCCTCCGGGTCGGCATGGTAGGTCGCGCCCAATTCCAGCTCCGCGGGCAGGCGCCGGCGGTTGCTGTAATGGATGGTCAGGCCGAAGGCGCGGGCGCGGGCCGCGACCGCCTGTCCGATGCGGCCCATGCCGACGATGCCCAGCCGCTTGCCACCGACATGGGTGCCCATCAGCTGGGTCGGGGTCCAGCCGGTCCAGGCGTTGGCGCGGATCATCCGCTCGCCCTCGGACGCGCGGCGCGCGGCGCCGAGCAGAAGAAGCAGGGCGATGTCGGCGGTGGCGTCGGTCAGCACGTCCGGCGTGTTGGTGACGGTCAGGCCGCGGGCGCGCGCCGCCTCCAGATCGATGTGGTCGGTGCCGACCGAGAAGGTCGCCAGCACCCGCACACTCCGCGGCAGCGCGGCGATGGCGGCGGCGTCCAGCCGGTCGCCGGCGCAGCAGAGCACGGCATCGGCCCCGATCTCCGTGGCGCGGGCGGCGATCTCGGCACCGGTGAAGGCACGGTCCTCCGGATTGAGCAGCGCGCGGTAGTCGCACGAGGCCCGCGCCTCCACCGCATCGGGAAGGCGGCGGGTCAGCAGCAGCGCCGGGCGGGCAGAGGAGCGGGAGGCGGGATTGTCCGACTGCGTCGCGGGCTGCACATCGGCAGGGCTTGTCATTCCGGCGGTTCCCTTCCATTGATTAGGACATTCGGGTGGCGGGCCTTTCGGACCGCGGCAAAAACACCCATACTCCACCAAGAGCCGTCAATCACCTGTGGATCCCGCCTTGCTCGACCGTCTTTCTGCCCTTCCGGCGACCGTTGGCGCGGTCTTCGCTGCCGCCGTTTCCGCCGGGGCGCTCTTCGCGGCCCCCCCTGCCCTGGCTCAGCCGGCCGCGACCTCACTGGCGGCGGTCGCGGCCAGGATCCAGCCCCACCGGGCGATCTACACCATGTCGCTTGGGTCGGCACGCAACGGATCGAAGGTCAGCGATGTCCGTGGCCGCATGATGTTCGAGTGGGCCGACGCCTGCGACGGCTGGACGACGGAGCAGCGCTTCCAGCTGCGCTTCGTCTACAGCGAGGGCGAGGACATGGCGATGAACACCAACTAC
>NZ_BADK01000281.1 GCF_000333595.1 Azospirillum sp. B506 | reverse complement strand
AGGCGGAAGCCGTGGCGGTCGTCTTCGACAGCAAGCGCCTGAATTTCCGCAACGAATTCTACCCCAGGGCGAAGGCCAGCCCATCCGCGCCGACGGCCCCGAAAGCCAC
>NZ_BADK01000282.1 GCF_000333595.1 Azospirillum sp. B506 | reverse complement strand
GGCGCGCGCCGGTGGACGTTACGGCGGCGCCCTGGCGCAGCGTGGTGCGGGTGCAGAACAATCTGCCCGCCGCTGCACCGGGGCGCTGGTCGGCCGGCGCACAGTTGTGACCGCCGGCCATTGCCTGTTCAATGCACGGACGCGGCGCTTCCTCCAGGCGTCGTCCCTGCATGTGCTGTTCGGCTATGACCGGGGAGCCTTCACCCGTCACGTCACAGTGGCGCGGGTGGCGACCGATCCGGCCTACGATCCCGCCGCGGCGACGCCGCTGACCGCCGGCGACTGGGCGGTTCTGACCCTCGCCGAACCGGCGCCGGAGTCGGTGCCGCCGCTCCCGGTGAACACCGGGCCGCTGTCGTCCGGAGAGGCGTTGATGCTGGGTGGCTACAGCCAGGACCGGGCGCAAATCCTGATGGCCGACCGCGACTGCCACCTGCTGGGGGAGAGGGCCGGGCTGCTGGTTCACGATTGCGATGCCACGCGCGGAACCAGCGGCGGTCCGCTGCTGGTTCGTACCGCGAATGGCGAGGGCTGGGCGGTCGCCGGAGTCGGCGTCGCCGCCGGGACTGCGCCGGCCGTGCGCAATTTCGCGGTTCCATCCGCGCGTTTCGCCGCACTTTTGGCGAAGGAAAGCGCTGCGGGGCAGCCCTGAGCGGGCGAGGCGCATTTTTTTCTTCGCGCTCGGCTCCGAATGGCATAGACGTACCCGCGTCTTTTCAGCCCCGGAACCCGGAGTCTTTCCGTCATGTCGATCCAGCGCTTCCACACCGGACCGCGCATGAGCCAGATGGTCGTCCACAAGGACACGGTCTATCTCGCCGGTCAGGTCGCCGACGAGCCGACGCCCGACGTCGAACGTCAGACCATCCAGATCCTGGCCCAGATCGACGCCCTGCTGGCGGAGGCGGGCAGCGACAAGAGCAAGCTTTTGTCGACCACCATCTATCTGGCTGACATCGCCAGCTTCGGCGCGATGAACAAGGCCTGGGACGCCTGGGTCGATCCGGCCAATCCGCCGGCCCGCGCCACGGTGGAAGCCAAGTTGGCAGCACCTCAGTATCTCGTGAAATTCAGGTCACCG
>NZ_BADK01000283.1 GCF_000333595.1 Azospirillum sp. B506 | reverse complement strand
GGGGAGGCGTGCGCAAGGAGAACACTTCTCGGACGGTGGTGTCTTCGACCAGATCTTCCAGAAGGGGCGTTGATCGATGGTCGCCACTGCCGACAGCGATAGTGCTCTGGCAGGAAAGGGGGGCGCGGTGACGGTCCGCGCCTCCACTCCCCTCTTCCGGAAACCCAGTGTCCTCCCAGGCTTCGGGCTGACGCTGGGTTTCACGCTCAGTTATCTCAGCTGCATCGTGCTGGTTCCGCTGGCGGCCCTGATCGTCAGGTCCAGCGGTTTGGGCTGGAGCGGATTCTGGTCGGCGGTGACGACTCCCCGCGTGCTCGCCGCCTTCGAGGTCAGCTTCGGTTTGTCTTTCGCCGCGGCGCTGACCAATGCGATCTTCGGTTTTCTGGTCGCCTGGGTGCTGGTGCGCTACGATTTCCCAGGCAAGCGGCTGGTCGATGCGTTGGTCGATCTGCCTTTCGCCCTGCCGACCGCCGTGGCCGGCATCGCGCTCAGCGCGCTCTATGCGCCGAACGGTTGGATCGGCAAGCCGCTGGACGAGCTGTTCGGCCTGAAGGTCGCCTTCACCCCGCTCGGCATCGCCATCGCGCTCACCTTCATCGGACTTCCCTTCGTCGTCCGCACCGTGCAGCCGATCCTTCAGGATCTGCCGCCGGAGGAGGAGGAGGCCGCGGCCTCCCTCGGCGCGTCCCGCCTGCAGACCTTCGGCAGCGTCATCCTGCCGGCGATCCTGCCGGCGCTGGTCACCGGCTTTGCGCTGTCCTTCGCCCGCGGCATCGGCGAATACGGCTCGGTCATCTTCATCGCCGGCAACATGCCGGGCCTGACGGAGATCCTGCCGCTGTTGATCGTCATCAAGCTGGAACAGTACGACTATGTCGGCGCGGCTGCGGTCGGCACCGCGATGCTGGCGGTCTCCTTCGTCATGCTGCTCATTCTCAATCTTCTCCAGCATTGGATGAGGTCGCGCCATGCCCGCTGATGCCAGCATCGTCGTACCGGCCTCTGTCCGGGTGCAGCCGGCGTGTGCCGCCCTGACCGAGCCGGCCTGGGTCCGCGTCGCCCTGATCGCCGGGGCCCTGCTGTTCCTGGCGCTGTTCCTGTTGCTGCCGCTGGTCGCGGTCTTCGTCGAGGCGCTGCGCCGCGGCGTCGATGCTTATTTGACGGCGTTGACCGAACCGGATGCGGTTGCCGCCATCCAACTGACGCTGATCGTCGCCGCCATCTCGGTGCCGGCCAACCTGCTGTTCGGCGTCGCCGCCTCCTGGTGCGTCGCCAAGTTCGATTTCCGAGGCAAGAATCTGCTGATCACGCTGATCGACCTGCCATTCTCGGTGTCGCCGGTGATCTCCGGCCTGATCTATGTCCTGCTGTTCGGCATGAACGGGCTGTTCGGCACCTATCTGCGCGACATGGGCGTCCAGATCATCTTCGCCGTGCCGGGGCTGGTGCTCGCCACCATCTTCGTCACCTTCCCTTTCGTGGCGCGCGAGCTGATCCCGCTGATGCAGGAACAGGGCTCCGACGAGGAGGAGGCGGCGCTGGTGCTGGGCGCGTCGGGCTGGCAAACCTTCTGGCGGGTGACGATCCCCAACATCAAATGGGGCCTGCTCTACGGCGTTCTGCTGTGCAACGCCCGCGCGATGGGCGAGTTCGGTGCCGTGTCGGTCGTGTCCGGCCATATCCGGGGCGAAACCAACACGATGCCGCTGCATGTCGAGATTCTCTACAATGAATACAATTTCGTCGCCGCCTTCGCGGTCGCCTCGCTCCTGGCCATGCTGGCGCTGGTCACGCTGGTCGTGAAGACCGCGCTGGAGTGGCGCTTCGGGGACGAGCTGGCGGCGTCCCGGCACTGATCGCCGGGCTCTGGAGAGGAAAACGGGACCAATGGCGATCCAGGTTTCAGGCATCACCAAGCGCTTCAACGATTTCACCGCGCTCGACTCCGTCGATCTGGAGGTGAGGTCGGGGGAACTTCTGGCCCTGCTCGGCCCTTCTGGCTCGGGCAAGACCACGCTGCTGCGCATCATGGCCGGGCTGGAAAGCCCCGATGGCGGTGGCCTGCTGCTGAATGGAGAGGAGGCGCTGGGGCTGAAGCCGCGCGACCGGCAGGTCGGCTTCGTCTTCCAGCATTACGCCCCTGTTCCGCCACATGACCGTGTTCGACAACGTCGCCTTCGGGCTGAAGGTGCGGCCGCGCGGTCAACGCCCCGGCTCCGCCGAATCACGCGGCGGGTGACCGAGCTGCTGGAGCTGGTGCAGCTCTCGCCCTTCGCCGGCCGCTATCCGGCCCAGCTCTCGGGCGGGCAGAGGCAGCGTGTGGCGCTTGCCCGCGCGCTTGCCATCGAACCGAAGGTGCTTCTGCTCGACGAGCCCTTCGGCGCGCTCGACGCCAAGGTCCGCAAGGAACTGCGGCGCTGGCTGCGCAAGCTGCACGACGACATCCACATCACCTCGGTCTTCGTCACCCACGATCAGGAGGAGGCGCTGGAACTGGCCGACCGCGTCGTGGTGATGAACCAGGGCCGGATCGAGCAGATCGGCACCCCGGCAGAGGTCTACGACCACCCGGCCTCGGCCTTCGTCTATGAATTTCTCGGGCAGGTGAACCGCTTCGACTGCACGGTGGAGGACGGCGTTGCCCGTGTCGGCGATGGCGCCCTGGCGATCCCGACCGAAGGCGGCGTGCAGGGTGCGGCGGTCGCCTATGTCCGCCCGCATGACCTTGTCGTGACCCCGGCCTCGGCCGGCCCGGCGCGCATTTCCGGCATCCATGTCGTCGGCCCCGATGCGCGGATCGAGATCGACCTTGCCGGCCTGTCGCTGGAGGCGGAGATGGACCGCGAACGCCTCGCCACACTCGGCATCGCGGCCGGCGACCGCTGCGCCGTTCACATCGACCGCGCGCGGGTGTTCGCTCGCTAAACTCTATCAGTTGGCGTCTGTCGATCAGTTCGGCGTCTGCTGATCGGCGAGCGTCCGGTAATTGCGGTCGCGGTGGGTTTTCAGACTGAGGTCCACCGCCGCCGCCTCCACCCCGGCGCTGCGCAGGACGAGGCCGGCCAGTTGCAGGCTGGCCTCCATGGTTTCCGGCACGATTGCGCTTGCCCCGGCATTCGCAAGGGCTGCGCTCTGCCCCAGGTCGTGGGCGCGGGCGATGATCGGCAGCCTTGGCGCCGTCGCATGGATCGCCTCGACCGCACGGTGCGCGGCGTCCGGCCGGTTCAGCGTGATGACGGCGGCCCGTGCCCGTTCGATTCCGGCGGCGCGCAGCACCGTGCCTTGGCTGGCATCGCCGTAATAGACCGGCAACCCATCATTGCGCGCGGCGGCGATGCGCTGCGGCTCCAGGTCCAGCGCCACATAGGCGATGTTGTGCTCGGTCAGCAGCTTGGCGACCGCCTTGCCGACGCGGCCGTAGCCGCAGATCAGTACATGGCTTTTCAGGTCGCTGGTCTCGATGCCGAAGGCCTCGGCGCCTAGGCGCGCTTCGATCGCCTGCGCGATCCGTTGGGCCACCGCGCCGATGGCCGGCGTCACCGCCATGCTGAGCGCCACCGAGGACGACAGCAGCAGTCCGGTATGCCCGTCCAGCACCGACAGGCCGACCGCCTTGCCGATCAGCACGAAGGCGAATTCGCCTCCCTGCGACAGCAGCAACCCGATCCTGAGCGCTGTCGCCAACCCCAGCCCGGATAGCCGGCAGAGCAGGATCAGCAGCAGGCTTTTGCCGACCAGCAATGCAACGGTCAGCGCGGCGATGGTCTGGGCCTCCGTCGCCATCGCCGGCAGGTCGAGCGACATGCCGACCGTCATGAAGAACAGGCCGAGCAGCAAGCCTCGGAACGGCTCGATGTCGGCTTCGACCTGATGGCGATAGGCGGTGTCGGCCAGCAGCATGCCAGCCAGGAAGGCGCCCAGCGCCATCGACATACCGGCCTCCGCCGTCAGCCAGCCGACCGCCAGCACTACGAACAGGTTGGTGGCGGTGAACAGCTCCGGATTGCCGGCCGAAGCGATGAAGCGATAGGCCGGCCGCACGACAAAGCGGCCCAGCAGCATGATCCCCAGGATTGCCGCCACCGCCTTCACCGCAGCGAGCGCCAGGGCCAGTGGAATGCTGGCGTTGGGATCGGCCAGCAGCGGGAGCAGGGTCAGCAGCGGCACCACCGCCAGATCCTGGAAGATCAGCACGGCGACGGAAATACGGCCGAAGCGGGCGACGGTCTCGCCACGCTCCACCAGCAGTTTCAACACCGTTGCGGTCGAGGAAAAGGCGAGCATGCCGCCGACGATCAGCGAGGCTTCCGGCGACAGGCCGAGCCACCACGCGGCAAAGCCGATGGCCGCACTCGTCAGTCCGACCTGCATCAACCCCAGGCCGAAGATGTAGTGCCTCATGGCGCGCAGGCGCGAGACCGGCAGTTCCAGCCCGATGGCGAATAGCAGGAAAACGACGCCGAACTCCGACAGCACCTGCGGCACCGCCAGATCGACCACCGGGCCCGGCGTGTGCGGACCCAGCAGTGCGCCTGCCACCAGATACCCCAGGACGGCCGGGATGCGCAGCGCCTGGAACAGCGGCACCACCAGAATGGCGGCCAGCAGCAGAGACAGGATGTCGAACAGAAGCGAAGGATCGTGCATAGCCGGACGCGGGAAAGGGCAGGGGCGCATCTGTATCGTCTTCCGATCCCCCCTCCCGCAAGTGCGATGGCAACGGCGCTGCCTCAATTCGCGGTCGACCTCGCATTTTGTCCTGGACGAACCCAATGCCGCTTCGTATATACCTGGCCCTCGCCTGGCGGCGCCTTTCACGAAAGCGAAGACGCCAAGGGTCGAGGCCCCGAAGGATTGGGGCAGCTGCGTTTCTGCTCATCGCTCCGCCGACCCTTCGGTGGAGAGGCCGAAAAAAGGGCTTGACCCAATCGGCTGAAAGAGATAGAAAAGTTGCCTGCCAGCGCGAACCGGTCGGTTTGCGCTCTTCCGATCTTAAAATGACGATGCATCAGCCCGGTTCACCGGATGATGATTTGTCGTGATCGGGATGGCTCTTGGACATTGTAGATCGTGAAGTCGAGAAGGGATGCGCAGGCGGCGGCAGTTGGTAGCCGTTGCGGCCTTGTGGTGTTGGTTCTTTTGGGGATCGGCACAATGAGGATCGTCTGTGCATCTTTTGAGCAGAGAAACTGTGAACAGTATCGACGTTTCAGGAGATCGCTATCGGCGGTCCTGTCAGTCGTGACTTTGGTCACGATCTGAACCTGAGAGTTTGATCCTGGCTCAGAACGAACGCTGGCGGCATGCCTAACACATGCAAGTCGAACGAAGGCTTCGGCCTTAGTGGCGCACGGGTGAGTAACACGTGGGAACCTGCCTTTCGGTTCGGAATAACGTCTGGAAACGGACGCTAACACCGGATACGTCCCCCAGAGAAATTTGGGCGGAGAAAGTTTACGCCGAGAGAGGGGCCCGCGTCGGATTAGGTAGTTGGTGAGGTAATGGCTCACCAAGCCTACGATCCGTAGCTGGTCTGAGAGGATGATCAGCCACACTGGGACTGAGACACGGCCCAGACTCCTACGGGAGGCAGCAGTGGGGAATATTGGACAATGGGCGCAAGCCTGATCCAGCAATGCCGCGTGAGTGATGAAGGCCTTAGGGTTGTAAAGCTCTTTCGCACGCGACGATGATGACGGTAGCGTGAGAAGAAGCCCCGGCTAACTTCGTGCCAGCAGCCGCGGTAATACGAAGGGGGCTAGCGTTGTTCGGAATTACTGGGCGTAAAGGGCGCGTAGGCGGCCTGTTTAGTCAGAAGTGAAAGCCCCGGGCTCAACCTGGGAATAGCTTTTGATACTGGCAGGCTTGAGTCCCGAAAGGATGGTGGAATTCCAGTGTAGAGGTGAAATTCGT
>NZ_BADK01000284.1 GCF_000333595.1 Azospirillum sp. B506 | reverse complement strand
GGTCGCACCGGCCGCCCGCGCCATCAGCGCGCCGATGCGCGCCGCCCAGGCGCCGGTGTCGGGCATGCTTTCGATTGCCGCCGCCAGCCGGCTGAGCGCACGGGCCGCTTCGGCCTGACGGTCGCCATGCTCGATCTGGCGGGTAACCTCCGCATTCAGGTCGGCGACGGTGGCGGCGAGGATCAGCAGGGTGGAGCGGGTCTGCTCCAGCAGGCGGACATTGCCGTCGCGCTCCCCCGCATCGCCCTCCTTCATCAGGCCGCGCATGCGGGCGACCAGCAGCTGCATCGAATCCAGCTCCGTCACCAGCCCGTCATAGATGGACCGGCGCTGCGGCGTCGAGGTCGCGCTGGCGAGCTGCGGCAACTGGGCGACCAGCTTCTGCAACGCCCCATACAGCTCGGCGCTGGTGATGACCTCCGGCAGGGTGTTGGTGGACAACACCGCGACCTCGGCACGGAACAGGCGGAAGGACGACATCGACACACCGCCGATCAGCACCACCAGCAGCGCCATCACCGACAGCCCAAGCGTGATGCGCACAGCGATGCCGAACCGCCGCTTCCGGTTCGACGGCGGCATCTGCGGTTCCCGCCGCGAGGATGCCTCCTGCGCAATGCCGGCGCGCAGGGCGGAGGAAGACAGGCCGTCCATCACCGCTTCACCGTCATGCGGCCGTCCAGCCGGGGGGCGAACTCACCGCTGCGGGAGATCTGGTCGATCATCTGGGTGGACACGAAGTCGGTGTTGCGGTCCTCCACCAGCCGCGGCGCGCCGGCCAGAACGCCATAGCCGTCGCCGCCCGCCGCCAGGAAGCTGCTGGTCGCCAGACGGTAATGGGAGGACAGAGCGACCGGATTGCCGCCGACCGACAGGCTGCGCAGCCGCTGGCCGGGCGGACGGCTCAGGTCGATCTCCGCACGGGCGTTGGACAGGTGGGGGAAGCGGCCCTGCAGCTGCTCCACCGCCGACACGCCGCTCTCCACCGCGTCCCAAAGCTGCTGTCCGGTGACGTCCAGAACCACGCCCACGTCGTGGAAGGGCAATTCGGCGTAGAGATCGCGCCGGGTCAGCAGGGTGCCTGCGGGATACTGGCGGTCGCCGCGGATGCCGCCGCCGTTGAACAGGGCCACATCGGCGTCCAGCGCCTGGCGCAGCGTATCGACCACGGCATTGGCGAAAGCGTTCTCGCCCGTCCGTAACGGTTCCTTCCGGGTGTCGAGCGGTGCGGTGAGACGTCCCACTTCCATCCGCAGCATGGTGTCGAGCCGTGCCGCATAGGCCTTCGCCTGGATCGCGACAGCCGCATCGGGTGCCACCGCCGCCGTGTCGATCAGGCGCGGCGCCGGCGTCCAGGTCATCTGTCGCTTGCCGTTCGGTCCCACGGTCCGCTCGACGGTCAGATCCAGCGCCAGGATCCAGGCGGCCTGCGGCGCAACGGTGGCGGACAGGAACTTGCCGTCATAATCGACGGCGAAGGGGCGGTTGCGGTCCTGATACAGGACGATATCAGCGGGACGGGCTGCGATAACGCTGCGGTGGGTGTCGCCGGCATATCCGGTCATCGCAACCACCAGATCGACGCCGTCCGCCCGCAGGGCGGCGGCCTTGGCGGTCAGCGCCGGCACCGGGTCGCGGAACTCCATGCGCTGGGCGCGGGTGGTCTCCCGCGTCAGCACCGGGGTCGCAGCCAGCACGCCGATGCGCAAAGGGCCGGCGGTCAGCACCACCGCCGCCTCCAGCCCGTCCGGTGTGCGGCCGGTGGAGCGGTCCACCGTGTTGGTGGTGACGATGGGAAAGCCGGCCTCGAAGGCGCGGGCGCTCAGCCGGTCGTCGCCATGGTGGAATTCGCGGTTCAACGCGGCCATCGCGTCGATGGTCATGCCGTTCAACAGGTCGATGATGTGCGCGCCCTGGTCGTAGAAGGCAAGCACCGACGGCGCCAGCGTCTGTCCGCCATGCAGGACCAGCAGATTGGGATGGGCGGCCCGTTCCTGGCGGATCGTCCCTGCCAGCCGGGCCATGCCGCCGCGCCCGGCGGTCTCCTCCAGATCGGTGGTGCCCTGGGTGTAGAGAATCGTCAGGTGGACCGGCCCGCTGTCCGCCGCTGCCCTGGACGCGGCATCAGCCTGCTGCGCCTGCGCCGGCAGGATCGCCGCGGCAAGACCCAGCCCGATGCCAAGCAGCAGCGATGCGATGAGGGGCGACGATGTCTTGCCGAACGGGGTTCGCACCCCGCCGGCAGCGCCGATTGAAATACCGAAAGTGTCCATAGCCCGGCATCACCATTGCCCCCGTGCCGGATTATGCGCATTTCCGCGGCCCTGTTGAAGCAAAGCCGCGTTACGGGATTGTCATACTAATGGCGCACGGCGGGAAAGAGCGCGCTCAGCCA
>NZ_BADK01000285.1 GCF_000333595.1 Azospirillum sp. B506 | reverse complement strand
TCGAGCGTGACGATCTTGCCGAAGCCGTACGGATGTATCGGCGTGCTCTGGCGGTCGATGCCGAATGCCCGCCGCCTTGACCCGTTACGGCCTCGCCCTCCAACTGCTGGGCCGCGTGGATGAGGCGGAGGCCGCCCATCGGCGCGCGCTTGCAATCGACGACCGCAATGCCGAGGCGGCAGGAAACCTCGGCATGATGATCTGGCAGTATCGCCAGGACGATGCAGCGGCCGAACCCTGGATGTCCCGCGCCTTGGAGATCAATCCGGCGCTCAGCACGGCGCATCTCAATCGCGGCATGCTGCGGCTGAGCCGTGGCGATCTGGCCGGCGGCTGGGACGGCTACCGCCGTCGGTTCTGGGCCAAGGGCTATGTGAACCGCCGGATCGACGCCCCGCTTTGGCAGGGGGAGGAGGTTTCCGGCCGCCGCCTGCTGGTGTGGCGGGAGCAGGGGGTGGGCGATGAGATCATGTTCGCCTCCTGCTATCCGACGCTGATCGCCCGTGCCGGACATGTGGTGATCGAATGCGACCGCCGGCTGGTGGCGTTGTTCGCGCGCTCCTTTCCCCGGGCGACGGTCAGGGCGGAGTCGGTCGACGCCGCAGGCCATGAGACCATTCGACCGCCGAACGTCGATTGCCATGTTGCGGCCGGCGATCTGCCAGGATATCTGCGCGGCAGCCTGTCCGCCTTCGAGCTTCAAGCTCCCTGGCTGGTGCCGGACGCTGCTCTGGTGGAGCGCTGGGCCGAACGGCTGGCGGCGTTGGGACCGGGCCTGCGGGTCGGCATCGGCTGGCGCAGCCAGATGATGACGACCGAGCGCAAGGCCGCCTATGTGATGCTGGAGCATTGGGGGCCGCTGTTCGCCGTCCCCGGCCTTCAGTTCGTCAACCTGCAATATGGCGACTGCGAGGCCGAGCTGCGGGCGGCGGAGGAGCGCTTCGGCGTCATCATCCACCGTTGGGCCGACCTGAACCTGAAGGACGATTTCGACGGTGCCGCGGCGCTGACGGCGAACCTGGATCTGGTGATCTCGCCGGCGATGTCGGCGGGCGAGCTGGCCGGTGCGCTGGGTGTTCCGGTCTGGCGGTTCGGCACCCGCGACTGGACGCAGCTCGGCACCGGGACCCGCCCCTGGTTCCCGACGATGCGCCTGTTCCAGCCCAGGCCGGGCGAGGGGCTGGAGTCCGTGTTGCCTTGCATGGCGGCGGCACTGCGGAGCATGGCAATCCGCATGCCCCCCCTGCTTCACGGCTCCATCCCTCCGGCATCCCCGCCGACGCCGATCCCCACGGATGACCCGACAGTCGCAGGGACGAAGGCAGAAAGCGATGCCAACCGGCAAATGGCCGAGGCCGTCGCGCTTTACCGTGCCGGCGACGTGGCGGCAGCCACCGCGCTGGTGCGGCCGCTGCTCGACAACATGCCCGCCCATCCGGTCGCCCTGCATCTGGGCGGCGTGCTGGCGAAGCGGGAAGGCGCACTGGAGGAAGCGGAGTCCCTGCTGGTCCGTGCCACCGCCGCCGATCCGCACAATGCCTCCGCCCTTGCCGCGCTGTGCGAGGTAGTGCAGGGCTTGGGACGGTTCGAGGCGGCTGATCGTGCCTCGCGCGCCTGCGTCGCGGTGCAGCCGGAAGGCGCCGGGCATTGGATCAACCGGACGGCGCTGCTGCGCCGCATCGGCCAGGATGGGGCTGCCCGGTCTGCCGTCGCCCATGCGCTGCGCCTGCGCCCCGATCTGGCCTCCGTCCACGGCCACCGTGCCGAGCTGGCAAAGAGTGCCGAGGAGGCGGTGGCGGCCCATCGCATCGCCGTCATCCTGACGCCGGGGGCTGCCGACACTCTCAGCAATCTCGGGGGCGCTCTCCACAAGCAGCACCGCTATGCCGAGGCCGCGCTGCTGCTGGAGCGTGCGACCCGCTGCGACCCCGGCCTCGCCGTGGCCTGGACCAACCGGGGCAACGCCCTGGAAGCGATGGGTCTCGCCGGGGAGGCGGAGGCCTGCCACCGGACCGCCATCGACCTTGCTCCCTCGATGGCGGAGGCGCACAGCAACTTTGCCTATCTGCTGACCCGGCAGGGGCGGCAGGAGGAGGCGCTGGCTGCGTTCGAGGCGGCGCTGGAGGTCGAACCGAAACATGCGCAGGCCCGCCACAACCGATCGCTCCTGCTGCTGGAGACGGGAGCGCTGCGTGCCGGCTGGGCCGACCATGAATGGCGCTTCGCCACGCCGCAGTTCCGCGACCAGCGGCGCCGCTTGCCGATGCGGGCCTGGCGTGGCGAGAACATTGCCGGACGCCGCCTGCTGGTGTGGCGGGAACAGGGGGTGGGCGACGAACTCATGTTCGCCTCCTGCTATGACGAGGCCATGCGTCGCGCCGGGCGACTGGTGATCGAATGCGACCGCCGGCTGGTTCCACTGTTCGCGCGCTCCTTCCCCAACGCCGATGTCCGGCCGGAAAGCGCAGACCCGCGCGACGCCGATCTTCAGATCGCCGCCGGCAGCCTGCCGCGCCTGCTGCGCGCCGACCTGAAGCGCTTCCCCGACCGGCCCTCCTGGCTGGTGCCGGACCCGGCGCTGGTGGAGCGCTGGAGCGAACGGCTGGCGGCGTTGCGACCGGGCCTGCGGGTCGGCATCGGCTGGCGCAGCCAATTGATGACGGCCGACCGCAGGGCCGCCTATGTGATGCTGGAGCATTGGGGGCCGCTGTTCGCCGTCCCCGGCCTCCAGTTCGTCAACCTGCAATATGGCGACTGCGAGGCCGAGCTGCGGGCGGCGGAGGAACGCTTCGGCGTCACCATCCATCGCTGGGCCGACCTGAACCTGAAGGATGATTTCGACGGCGCCGCGGCGCTGACGGCGAACCTGGATCTGGTGATCTCGCCGGCGATGTCGGCGGGCGAGTTGGCGGGAGCGCTGGGCGTTCCGGTCTGGCGGTTCGGCGGGCGCGACTGGACGCAGCTCGGCACCGGGACCCGCCCCTGGTTCCCGACGATGCGCCTGTTCCAGCCCAACCCGGGCGAGGGGCTGGAGTCCGTGTTGCCCCGGATGGCGGCGGCACTCCGCGCCGCAGCGTTCCCGCGGGGCAGGGCACCGTCACAGGCGGTGCCGGGTGACACCGGCGCTGGCGATGCCGGAAATGCCGAGGGCGAAACGGCGGACCCCGACCGGCTTCTGGAAGAGGCGGTTGAGGCCCATCGCGCCGGTGCGCTGGATGTGGCAGGTCCGCTGTATGAGCGCGTCCTGGCAGCCCGTCCACGGGATCCGGTGGCTCTCCATCTGTCCGGCCTGCTCGCCCATCAGTCCGGCGCGTCGGCGCGTGGAGAACCGCGCATCGCCGCGGCAGTCGCCGAGGCACCGGATTATGCGACGGCGCATATCAGCCTGGGCAATGTCCGTCTGGCGCTCGACCGGGCGACTCCGGCGGCGTCCAGCTTCCGGGCGGCACTGGTGCTCCAGCCCGACAGCGCGGCGGCATTGACCAATCTCGGCAACGCGCTCGACGCGCTGGGGCAGGGCGAGGCGGCACTCCGGCTCCACCGGCTGGCCATCACAACCGATCCGGATCTGGCGGAAGCGCAGGACAATCTGGGTGTTGCGTTCGCCCGGCTCGGTCGCTGGAACGAGGCGGAGCGGGCGCATATACAGGCCCTCAGACGGGCGCCGGCGTTGGAGGCGGCATGGCTGAACCTGTCCGTCGCGCTGCGCCGTCTCGGCCGGCTGGAGGCGGCGGAGCGGGCGGGGCGCTGCGCGCTGATGCTTGCCCCGGCTATGGCCGACGGCATGGCGAACCGCGGCCGGTTGCTGCGCGAGCTGGGGGACGAGCCGGCGGCCGGCCTGTGGTGCGGACGTGCGCTGACGGTGGAGCCCGGCCATGCCGCGGCGGCCTTCAATGGTGGGGTTCTGGCCCTGGCGACCGGTCGGTTGGGGCAGGGCTGGGACGGCTATGAGCGCCGCTTCGACACACGCGACATGCAGGCGGCATCCAGGCGCCCTGGCGTCCCTCTCTGGGACGGTGGAAGCCTGGCGGGGCGACGTCTGCTGGTCTGGCGGGAACAGGGGATCGGCGACGAGCTGATGTTCGCCCAGCGGCTGCCGGAACTGATCGCCGCGGTCAGCCACGCGGGCGGCCATGTCGTGCTGGAAAGCGACCCGCGCTTCGTGCCGCTGTTCGCCCGCTCCTTTCCGCAAGCGACGGTGCGGCCGGCACCGTCTTTGGCGGACGAACCGTCGCCTGACATCGACCGTCATGTCCCGATCGGTTCGCTGCCGCGCCGTCTCGGCGCTTCGCTGTCGGCCTTCGCCACGGTGGAGCCGGTACTGCGGGCAGATCCGGCGGCGGTGGAGGTCTGGCGGCGGCGTCTGGCCGGACTGGGCGAGGGGCTGCGGGTCGGCATCGCGTGGCGCAGCAGCCAGCTCGATCCCGACCGGATGCCGGATTACACGCGGATCGAGGATTGGCGGCCGATGCTGACCCTACCCGGCCTGATTCCCATCAACCTGCAATATGGCGACTGCGCAGCGGAGTTGGCGGCGGCACGCGACGCTTTCGGCCGGGCGCCGCAAGTCTTTGCCGATCTCGACCTCCGCAACGATCTCGATGGCACGGCCGCACTGATGGCGGCTCTCGATCTGGTGGTCGCGCCGGCGATCTCCACCGGTGAGCTGGCGGCGGCGCTGGGGGTGCCGGTGTGGCGGCTTGGACGGGCCGGCGATTGGACGGCGCTCGGCACCCGCGTGCGTCCCTGGTTTCCGTCGATGCGGCTGTTCCTGACCGGCCCAGGCCAGCGGGTGGCCGATCTGCTGCCGAGGGTGGCGGCGGAGATCGAACGGTTCCGCAACGGCACAGGCTGAAAGCGGCCCCCCGCCATAGGCCTGCCTCGGAAGGCACGCAATGAAAAAGCCGGGCCAAGGCGATCCGCCTCAACCCGGCCTTTCAAACCCTATGATAGGGCGATGTCAATAGGTCGTTGCTGCGATTGGGGGGGTTAATTCATCGGGCCGGTGCGCGTCAGGCGGTCGATCTCTTCCTTGACGTGCAGCTTTTCGAGTTTGAGGCGCTTGACCGCGCTCTCATCCGGCCAGGAGCGCTTTTCCTCGTCGAGGATCGCCCGGTCCAGGCGCATATGCTTGTCTTGCAGAGACGAAAGGCGAGCTTCAGTGTGCATGAGTCGCTCTCCATGGGATCAATCCGCGTCCCGCCGCAATGTGACGGGCCGGTGACATCAGTGTTCACCCATCCGAAGCGCCGAACAACCCTAATCTTGCGTTCTACGCGGTCAAACCATGCAAAAAATGCCTCAACCGCACAGAGGGATGACAGAGGGACGCAGGGGTGGGGTCTTGAAATCACTTCGCGCAATACCGTCCGGAGGTGGTCAGCCCCTTTGGTTCAAGGGGTTATGCCCGCGGTGGACCATCGCCGGGGATAATCACGGTCCCGACGAGAGCTTGCCGCACGTCGCTGCGGCCAGGTTGAAGCACCAGTGCATGGCGATACCAGCCTGCGGCGCCATCGCTCCCCATCCGCTGGAGAATAGCGGCGAGCCGGACAGCGACCGAGGGGACGGTGGGGTCGAGGCGGATGGACCGGCGCAGGGCCTCTGCCGCGGCCGCCTCATTGCCGCTGCTCTCCAACGCCACACCCCATTGGTGCAGGATCGCCGCGCCCGCGCCGAGCAGAGCCGCCCGACCATAGGATCCAGCCGCCGCCACGGTGTTTCCACCCTCGCGCTGGGCATGGCCAAGCCCCTCCTGCGCCGTCAGGAGGGCAGGCGCCAGGGTCAGGGCATGGCGGAATCGGCGGGCGGCATCGTCCGGCCGCCGGAGCGCACGCAGGATCCTGGCGTGGTTGGCCACCGCTTCGACAGTATCCGGCTCCAGGGCCAGCGCCCGGCGCAGCAGTCCGTCCGCCTCCTCCAACCGGCCGAGCTGGGCGACCAGCAGAGCATAGCGGTGCAGGGCCAGCGCCTGCGCCGGTTCATCTGCCAGGATGCGACGGTACAAACGGTCGGCCTCCTCGAAGCCCCCGGTCTGGTGATGGTCGAACGCCTCGGCCAACAGGGTTCGGCCCAAACTCATCCGCCCGGTGCCAATGCGGCCAGTGCGCGCACCGCCTGACCGGCGGCATCGGAAAGCCCATGGCCTTCCGACGGCTGGATCAGGCGCATCGACGGATACCAGGGGCGCACACGCGCCCCCATTTGCGTCCAGTCGCGGGAGCCGAGCCGCCAGACCGGCACGCCGACCGCGCCTGCCAGTTCGCCCACCGCCGTGGCCGGCGAGATCACCAGATCCAGATTGGCGATCAGGGCGGCCACCCCTTCGAAATCGTCCTTCAGGTTCAGGTCGTCCCAGCGGTGCAACCGGCGCGTGGCGGTTTCCACCTGCGCCAGTTCGGCGGTGCAGTCGCCATATTGCAGCATGACCACGCTGACGCCAGCCAGATCGAGCAATGCCCGCCAATCGGCAAGGCCGGTATAGGAGGCTGCGCGCTGGGCGGTGACGATCTGGCTGCGCCAAGCCAGTCCAACCTTCAGGCCGGGCAGGAAGGCAAGGCGGTCGCGCCACTGGGCGACCCGGCCGGCGTCGGGTCGCAGATAGGCCGGACGGGCCGGAAATCGGGCCAGTCCATCGCGGACCAGGGCCGGCAGGCTTCCGGCCGGGATTTGCAGGTCGCAATCCGGCGGATCGATGGATTCACGCCCGCTCGCGTCGGCCGTCTCCGCCCGCACCGTCACCCACGGAAAGGATCGGGCGAACAGGCTGACCAGCCTCCGATCGCATTCGACGATGACCGGTCCCCCAACCCCAGTCAGGGCATCGAAGCAGGACGCGAACAGGATCTCGTCTCCGACCCCCTGTTCCGACCAGACCAACAGCCGGCGCCCCGCGAGATCGTCGCCTGCCCATTCCGGCCGGTCGATCCGGCGCGCGCGCTGCAGTTGTCTGGCCGAGAAGCGCCGGGAGTAGCCGGCCCAGCCCTCCGCAATGCGTCCATCGGCAAGGTCCATCAGGCCAAGGTTCCACGCCGCCAGCGCAAAGCCAGGGTCGATCCGCAGGGCGCGGCGCAGATGCCGCTTGGCCACTTCCCGGCGTCCGACCAGGGTCGCCATGGTGGCCAGGTTGTTGCTGGCCTCGGCCGAATCCGGTTGCAAGGCCAGTGCCCGGCGATAGTGGCCGGTGGCCTTGGCCGTCTGCCCAGACAATTCGCGGGCATGGCCGAGATTGGCATGGGCCGGGGCATGGTCCGGCCGGATGGCGATGGCGTGGCGATGCAGCCGCATGGCCTCGTCCAGCCGCCCGCCGCCCGGCGGTCCGCCGGTTTGGCGGGCGAGGCCAAGATGCGTCAGCGCTTCCGGATAAGCGGGGTTCAGGGACAAGGCGAAGGCGAAGGCGCGGGCCGATTCTGCGTGGCGTTTGTCCGCCTGATACACCAGCCCAAGATGGTTCCACGCCTGGGGAAAGAGCGGATCGGTCCGCAGCGCGTCACGGATCAGGCGTAGCGCCTCGTCGCTCCGTCCGACCTGGTGCATCAACAGTCCCAGCAGATGCAGCGCATCGGCATGGCCGGGGGCCTCCCGCCGGGGATCGGCGGTGATGGCTGCGCGATAGGCGACCTCCGCTTCCTCCAGCCGACCATACCGGTGAAGGTCGGCGGCA
Source organism: Azospirillum sp. B506 (assembly GCF_000333595.1). Lineage (GTDB taxonomy): Bacteria > Pseudomonadota > Alphaproteobacteria > Azospirillales > Azospirillaceae > Azospirillum. The sequence continues at coordinate 21,360 of NZ_BADK01000285.1, read as the reverse complement.
TGGTTCAACAGAGCATCGAAGTCGGCGCGCTCCCCGGGGTTCCCCGGCCCCTTCTCTTCCGGGACCGAAAGCGAATCCGGGGCGGGCGGTACCGGGGTGAGCGGTTCGGGCAGCAGGCTGCGCAGGGCGTGGGCGATTGCCCCGATGGTCGTTTCCAGCCCCTCGTCCGGCCTGGGCTGGAGCAGGCGCATCGTCGGGAACCAGGGGCGGGTCCCGGTGCCGAGCTGCGTCCAGTCGCGGGTGCCGAACCGCCAGACTGGAACGCCCAGCGCACCGGCCAGCTCCCCCGCCGACATCGCCGGCGAGATCACCAGATCCAGGTTCGCCGTCAGCGCCGCGGCGCCGTCGAAATCATCCTTCAGGTTCAGGTCGGCCCAGCGATGGATGGTGACGCCGAAGCGCTCCTCCGCCGCCCGCAGCTCGGCCTCGCAGTCGCCATATTGCAGGTTGACGAACTGAAGGCCGGGGACGGCGAACAGCGGCCCCCAATGCTCCAGCATCACATAGGCGGCCTTGCGTTCGGTTGTCATCAATTGGCTGCGCCAGCCGATGCCGACCCGCAGGCCCGGTCCCAGCGCCGCCAGCCGTTCGGCCCAGCGCTCCACCAGAGCAGCGTCCGGCACCAGCCAGGAACCTTGCGGCTCGAAGGCAGACAGGCTGCCGCGCAGGAGCCCCGGCAGATCGCCGGCCGGAACCTGGAGGTCGCAGTCCGGCGGCTCGATGGTTTCCCGCGGGATCTCGCCGAAAGCGTCACCGGTGCAGCTTTCGGCCCGTACCACCGCCTTGGGGAAGGAGCGGCGGAACAGCGGCACCAGCCGGGGGTCGCATTCGATGGTGACCGGCCCGCCGGCCCAGTCGATGACGTCCGGATAGCAGGAGGCGAACAGGATCTCGTCGCCAACCCCCTGCTCGCGCCACACCAGCAGCCGCTTGCCGCGCAGCAGTTGTCCGCCCCAGCGCGGCACGGCGAAGCGGCGGTTCGGCATGACCTCGCCGGCGGCGAAGCGGCGCTCGTACCCCGCCCAGCCGCGCGGCAGGTCGCCGTGCAGGAGCGCCAGGAGCGACAGGTTGTAGGTTGCGGTGGCAAGGTCGGGCTGCTGCGCCAGCGCCTCCTCAAAGCAGGCGGCAGCCTCCACGTAGCGTCCCTGCGCCTGCAGGGCGTTGCCGAGATTGTAGCGCGCCTCCACGAACTCCGGATGCAGCTCCAGTGCCTGCCGGTGGCACTGTTCCGCCTGGTCGGGACGGCCCAGCCGTTTCAGCACGCTGCCCAGGTTGTTCAGCGACGCGCTGTGGCGCGGGTTGCGCTTCAGCGCCTGACGGTAGGCGATCTCCGCGCTTTCCAACGCGCCCTTCTGCTGCAGGACGGAGCCGAGATTGTAAAAGGCGGTGGCGTCGTCGGGACGGTGCCGGGTCACCAGCCGGTGCTGCGCGATGGCCTCGTCCAACCGGCCGGCCATCGCCAGCGCATCGCCCAGATTGTTGTGCGCCTCCACCATGCCGGGCGCCAGACGCACCGCCCGGTCCAGCGCCGTCACGGCGTCGGCATGGCGACGGCGCGCAGCACGGCCGTTGCCCAGATTGTACCAGGCCTTGGCGTAGTCCGGCTTCAGCGCCAGCGCGGCGGCGAAGGCCCGCTCCGCCTCGTCCTGGCAGTCGAGGGCGGCGAGCGCATTGCCCAGATTGTGTCGCCGCTGCGGCCCCTGCGGATCCAGGACGGCGGCGTTGCGGTGGGCCTGCACCGCCTCGCCCGGACGGCCGGCGGCGGACAAAGCGCTGCCAAGATTGTCCCAATAGTCCGCAACCCCCTTCGCTTGCGCCAGGGCCATGCCGATCAGGGTCACCGCCTCGTCCGGGCGGCCCGATTGCAGGGCCAGCACCCCCAGCAGATGCAGCGCATCCGCATTGCGCGGATCGGCCGCCAGCACGGCGCGATAACCGCGTTCGGCCTCCGCGGCGCGGCCGGCCTGATGGTGTGCCACGGCCTGCGCCAGCAAGTTGGTGTGCTTCGCCACGTTCCGGCTCCGTCCCTGACTGCCCGCACTCTCAAAGGGAGTGCCATCATCGGTGGATCACGGTAAAGATGCCATCGATATCGGTGGGAAACCGACCGGCGGGTGAGGGGAGAACAGGCGATGGCAGGGTCACGCTCGTCCTTGCGGGGCGGGTTGCGCCGGGGGCTGGCAAGCGGGCTGGCGGGGAGCACGCTGCCGCCGGCGGTGGCGCTCAGCCGGCAGGCGGACGCGTTGGCAGCCACCGGCGACGCGGCGGGGGCGGAGCCGCTCTATGCCCGCGCTCTGGCAACCGACCCGACATTGGCCGGAACCCACAACAATCATGGCAATGCGCTGCGCGCCCTGGGCCGGCTGGAGGCAGCCGTCGACGCCTACCGCGCGGCCGTCACCCACGGCCTGCATGAAGGGATGGCCCACTACAATCTCGGCTCCGTCCTGCGGCTGGCCGAACGGCGGGATGAGGCGGAGGGTGCCTTCCGGCAGGCGCTGGCGCTGCGGCCCGACCATGCGGAGGCCTGGAACAACCGCGGCAATCTGCTGCGCGACCTCGGCCGCTTCGGCGGTGCGGCGATGGATTACCGGCGGGCACTGGCGCTGCGGCCCGACTGGGCCGATGCCCACGACAATCTCGGCGCCGTGCTCTATCTGCTGCACGAGCAGGGCGGAGAAGACGAGGCGGTGGCATTGGCCCGGCTGTGGCGGCGCGATCACCCCGCCAATCCGCTTGCCCGCCACATCGGCGCCGCCATCGCCGGCGAGGAGGCCGACGCACGCGCGCCCGACGATTACGTGCGCCAGACCTTCGACCTGTTCGCCGAGGAGTTCGACCGCAAGCTGGCGGAGCTGGATTACCGCGCCCCGGCCCTGCTCGCCGGGATGCTGGCGGACCGGGCGCAGGCCGGCGACCTCGACGTGCTCGACGCCGGCTGCGGCACCGGGCTGTGCGCCGCCGCGCTCCGCCCCTATGCCCGCCGGCTCATCGGCGTCGACCTGTCGGACGGCATGCTGGAGCATGCCCGCCACCGTGGCTTGTATGACGAACTGCACGCGGCGGAACTGGTCGGCTTTCTGATGGCCCGGCCAGCCCGTTTCGATCTGGTCATGGCTGCCGACGTCTTCTGTTACTTCGGAGTGCTCGACGAGGCTCTGGCCGCCGCCCGAGCCGCCCTGCGCCCCGGAGGCCGGCTGGCCTTCACCGTGGAGGAGCTGGACCCGGCCGACGGCCGGCCCCACCGTGTCGCCACCCATGGCCGCTACGCCCATGCCGAAGCCTATGTCGGTGCCGCGGTGGCCGATGCCGGGCTGACCTTGCTCCGCTGCGACCATGACAGGCTGCGTTTTGAAAGCGGCGAACCGGTCATGGGGCTGGTGGTGCTGGCCGAACGGCCGGCCGTTTAGGCGGGCCGGCGCGGCCGGCGCGACGGCACCGGTTTGGAGGCTGGCTTGGCCTGCGGTCTTGACTGCCGTGGGACGGACGGCGGCTGGAGCAGCGCATCGGCCTCCTCGCCCCGCCCGAGCGAGCGCAGTGCCAAAGCCAGCGTATCGCGCGGTGCGGGATGGGTCGGATCGATGCGGACAGCGTGGCGCAACGGGACCAGCGCCGCCGCGGCATGGTTGGTCGCGGCCAGGGCGATGCCAAGGTTGAGTGCCGCCGACAGGAAATCCGGCACCAGAGCCAGCGCATTGCGGAAGGCGATCACCGAATCGGCACGCAGCCCGGCGGCGAACAGCGCATTGCCCAGCAGGAACGCGATGTCGGCATCTTGCGGGTCGAGCGCCGCCACCCTGATCAGGTCGCTCAACGCCGGTGTCACCTGCCCGGTTTCCAATCGGAGCCGCCCGCGCGCGTGCAGCAGATCGACCAGCTTCTCGCGGGCGGGGTCCAGCGCCGGTTCGATCCGCAACGCCCGCTCCAGCATGGCCGCCGCCGCGTCGGTGGCGGCGGCATCGCTTCGGCCATGGCGGGCGAAGGCGCGGTCTGTCCAGGCTTCGGCGAAATCCGGCCGAAGGGCAAGCGCGCGGCGGTAGCCGGCCTCCGCCTCATCCCACCGATCCAGCCCGCGCAGCAGATTGGCGCGGTTGGCCTGGATGTCGGCGGCATCCTGTCGCAGGGCCAGGGCCTTGCCGATCAGCGTCAATCCGAATTCGCCATGGCCGATCTGCCCGGCCAGAACGCCGAGGTAATGCAGCGCGTCCGGTTGCTCCGGCTCGACATCGAGGATGCGGGTGTAAAGCTCCTGGGCCTCGCCGAAGCGGCCGGCGAGATGCAGGTCGAGCGCTTGCGTCAAGGCTTCGAGGATTGTGGCCATGCTTCAACGCTTTAGGACGGCCGGTGCCGTCGCCGCAAGCACGCGCGGAGAAGAGCCTTGATTTTTCGACATCAATACCCCGCATCGGACATCTTGTTTCCCCATCCGCGTCAGATTCGCAAACTCAATCAAGTGTAAAGAAAGCCTTTACGTTATGCCAAGGTTAAGGTAATTTAATGTTCGATTATCACCGTTCTGGATTATCCGGTCATGAACGTGGCAGCTGCCACATCGACGGTCGCCCGGCCGTTCGCCTTCATGACGCCCCGCGGCAGCGATGCCGTTGAATCAGGGGCCGGCACCCGGATTCCCGTTTTTGCCGACACCGGGGCCGCCTCCCAGCCGGTTCCTCCCCAGCATCCCGAACCCGATACGACCGGTGGGACCGACCCACTGGTGAACCGCTTTCCGACGATCGCCTTCAGCTACGACACCGACGCTTCGCGGCTGGTGATGCTGTACCGTGATCCGGCCAACGGGAAGACGGTGTCGCAGATCCCGACCGAAGCGGCATTGAAGCAGTACAAGGAAGCCCAGCAGAAGGAAAAGGACGCGGAACGCGCATCGATGCTGACGCTGACGGTCGACGGAAGTGGACAGGGCGGCGGGCATTCTGCGGCTTATGGTCGCGCGGGGAATGGTTTGTCATCAGGGACCGGCTCCGCTGCGGCGGTCCGGGCCGCGTCCGATGCCGGCGCTGGCCGTTCCGCGGCGGCGACGCCCAACGCTTCCGCAGCCTCGCCGTCTGTGGCACACTCGTCCCCGGTCGCCGCGGCCTCTGCCGGCACATCCGCCGGGCGGGTGAACGTGGTGATCTGAAGGCTCCCTGCCGACGGGATGCCGTTTATCGGGGATCGCAAGGATGGGTATGGACGTCACCTCATCGACCGCCGGGGCGGCGATGGCCTTGAAGCAGGCGCAGGGACAGATGGATTTCGGCGTGAAGGCGCTGAACCGGAATGCCGAGCAGCAGCAGGCGACGGTCGACACCCTGATGCAGTCGGCTGGCGGCTCCAGCGGTGGAGCCGGTGGTGGCAACGTGACCCCGACGCGCGGGCAGAACCTGAACATCACCGTTTGAATTGCTGTCGGCGGACGCCTGACGCACAGCCCCGCCGGCTTTGCGGCGTCTCTCTCAGGCTTTCGAATCGAGCAGTGACGTCAGCATCTCGTCCTGGGTGCGGACGACTGCGACATTGGCGCCATAGGCCCGGCTGGCGGCAATCTGGTTGACGCGCTCCGTCGCCAGATCGACATTGGGTGCCGCGACCATCCCGGCCGCGTTCGCAGCACTGTCATCCGGCGCATATTCCTGCAGATAGGCCGGCGTGATCGGTGTGAAGCTGGCCCGTGTGCCCGGATTGGCATCGGTCTGCGCGACCGCAAGCGGCTGGTAGGCAGCAGGCTTGCCGCCAGTGGAACCATCGCTGGTGGGGACCGCTCCGGTGGAGCGGACATTCGCGACGTTGGACGCCGAGGCGTCAAGCCGCCGCATCTGGGCGGTCAACCCGCTGAGCGCGATGCCGATGCTGCCGACCATGGCGACCGATCCTTCGTCCGACTGCAGTCGCGATATTGTATCACGGTCGATGGCCGCCATCATCCGCCCAACGGCCACGCCCGGAGGTTTCAACCGCCGCCCTGGAGTCTCCCTCCGGAATCCCTGCTGTATCTTTCGCGGGGCATGCGCCATTATCGGGAAAACGGCCGCCGCTCCTTTTCCGTGCTACCGGTTTTGCGCCGGTCCTTCGCCGGGGTCCCCGGTCCAGATGGAGCCGGTCCGGATGCCAGAGGGGAGCCGCCGCCTGAATGCCGAACGCCGCATTTGCCCTGACGATCGCCGGTCTGACCGACGTGGGACGCGCCCGCGCCCGCAACGAGGATGATTTCCAGATCAGCATCGATGGTGGATTCGCCGTCGTCGCCGACGGCATGGGTGGCCATGCCGGAGGCGATATCGCCAGCCGCAAGGCGGTCGAGGTGATTTCCGGCATCCTGCAGGGCTATGCGCCATCCGATCCGATCACGGCGGTGAAGCGCGACGATGGCGAGCACACCCAGACCGACCCGATGGCGATGGAACCGGCGATGCGCCAAGCCCTGTCGCTTGCGCGGGCGGCGGTGCAGCAGGCCAACCGCGCCATCCATGAGATGAATCTTGCCCGCGGAGTCGCATCGGGGCGTGGCATGGGCACCACCGTGGCCGGTGTATGGCGGATTCCCGGCACCGCCCGGATGGTCGTCTTCCATGCCGGCGACAGCCGGGTCTACCGGCTGCGCGATGGGGAACTGCGCTGCCTGACGCGGGACCATAGCCTCTACCAGATGTGGTTGGACAATGGCGGGCGGGGAATCGCGCCGCATCGGAACATCATCGTCAGGGCGCTCGGCACCGCGGAGGATGTGGAGCCGGAGGTCGGCGTACAGCCGCTGTTGCCGGACGATGTCGTGATGATCTGTTCCGACGGGTTGAATGGCATGCTGCCGGATGGCGTCATCGCCCGCATCCTGCGCCATGAGGCGGAGCCGGCCCTTGCCGCCAACGCCTTGGTCGATGCGGCGAATGCCGCCGGCGGGCAGGACAACATCACCGTGGTGGTCGGACGTTTCACCGCGACTGCCTGAGCCTTCGCATCACGGCGCGGTGGTGATGAAGCGCGCATCCGCCAGCGGGGGCGGTGCGTTTTCCGGCAGGGTGGCCAACGCCTTCGCCAGCGCGGCAAGATAGTCGGCCGCGGGCTCCTGCTCCGGCCGCGCGGTGGGAAACAGCGCCTCCGCAGCGGCAATGGTCAGCAGCATCTCGGTGCCATAGGGCGGGCCGATGGTCCAGCTGCGCCCGCTCCCCGGCTTTCCATCCTCGCGCCTTTCCCCCAGTTGGCGCACCGCGCCGGCGGCAAGCGCGGTGCGGTCGTCCGACGGGTTGGGCAGCAGATGGACGACACTGCCGTCGATGGTGAAATAGTCGATCTGCAACTGCACCGGCCGCGAGGGCGCCCGGATCTCCAGGACCAGCGGGTCGCCAGCACTCAAGGCCGGTCCATCCGGCAGCGTCACTGTCAACGGGTCCGGCAAAACGCTGTTGGCGTTCAGTGCCGGCGCCACGCTGCCAAGCGGCGCGCAGAACTGCGCATCCACCGTGACGAGGTCGAAGCCATGGTCCCAGCCTGCGACAAACGCCTTGACTGTATCGCGCAGCGCGGTCTCCGCCGGTTCCCCCGCCACCATCCCGGAAACCAGCAACCGTCCGCCGATCGTCTCCACCTCCACCAGCGCGCAAGGGATGGAGCGCAACGCCTGAGCCAGGGCGGCGGCCGGCGGCGGCTCGGAGACCGTTGGCGGCGGCACGGGAGGCGGGGGCGAGACCGGCGCCGGGGAGAGCGGCTGGATGTCCGTCACCGCTGCCGCATCCACAGCCATTTGCGTTTCCGCCATCGGCATCTCGGGGATCGGCGGGAGCGGAGGCGGGGGCGGGGAGGGGCGGTTCAGTACCGCCAGCGCAGCCATTCCACCCACCAGAACCATGCCGCCGACCGACAGCCGCCAGGAGCGGGAGCGCGCAGGCGGCGGAACGGCGGCTCCGTTCAAAGCGGCAACGGCGCGCTGCAGGGAACCGGCATCCGGGAAGGCTTCGGCCCCGTCGTCACGCAGGGTTGCCAGCAGGGCCGCCACTCCTGGCCGGTCGTCATGCCCTGCCAACAGCCGTTCCGCCAGCCGGACCACCGCAGCCAGATCGTCCCTGAGACCGACGTCTGCCGTCGTCAACGCCGCCAGGCCAAATCCAGTGACCGTTGCCGCCGTTCCGCTGCAGCGGATGGCCTCCGCAGTCAAAGTTCCATGGCAAACCCCGGCGCGGTGTGCCGCGGCAAGCGCGCCCAGAATGCGGTCAAGCGTTGTGACGGTCTCGTCCCAATGCAGCGCGCCGCCATCCAACCGCGCGGCGAGCGTCGGCCCCTCCACCGCTGCCGTGGCGACGAACACGGTGCCCGCATGCTCGCCCGAGGCCAGGATGGCTGGAATGGCGGGGTGGGACAGCCGGGCTGCGGCACCCGCCCTCTGCCGGAACCGCTCCAGCCCGGCGGCATCGGCGGACAGTCGGGCCAACGGCACCGTCCACAGAGTCACCGTCTGTCCATTGGCGTCCAGCGCACGGTGCTGCCGGGCGTCGCCGTCCCGCCCGATCAGGTCGAGCAGCCGATAGCGCCCAAGCCGTTGCCCGGATCCAGTCTCCCTGCCGCCCAGCCGCATACCCGCTCCCCGCTCTGAGCCGCTGGTATAGCCGCAGCGCCACATGACGGCCAAGTCCCAGGGTATCCTCCCTAGGTTCTGCTCCGAATGATCATCTCTACGAAATGCATACGCCTGTGACCATGAACGGCCGGTAACCTTTCGTTAGCCATGAGGAAGGACTCTGGTGATCCGCATGCGTATCCGTCGTATCCCCTCGTCCATTGGCCCTCTGGTGCGGAGCTTGTTGCCTTGCCCCACTCATCTCCCCTCTTCCAATCGTCCGGTCCGAACCTGTCCTGGTTGAATGGGGCGGCGCTCTACCAGGTCTACCCGCTCAGCTTCCGCGACAGCGGCGGCGACGGCTGGGGCGATCTCGACGGTGTGATCGAGGGGCTGGACCATGTCGCCGCGCTGGGTGTGGACGGCGTCTGGATCAGCCCCTTCTATCCGTCGCCACGCACCGATTTCGGTTATGACGTCGCCGACCACCGGGCGGTGGACCCACGCATGGGCAACCTCGCCGTCTTCGACCGGCTGATCGAGCGCGCTCATGGGCTGGGGCTGAAGGTGCTGGTCGATCTGGTCTGCGGCCACACCTCCGATGCCCATCCCTGGTTCGTCGAGAGCCGGCGCACCCGGACCGATGAGAAGTCCGACTGGTATGTCTGGGCCGACGCCAAGCCCGACGGCACCGCGCCCAACAACTGGCTGTCGGTGTTCGGCGGGGCCGCCTGGACCTGGGAGCCGCGGCGGCGGCAATATTACCTGCACCATTTCCTGGCCAGCCAACCGGCGCTCAACCTGCACCATCCCGCGGTGATGGATGCGCTGTGCGGGACGGCGGAGTTCTGGATGGAGCGCGGCGTTGACGGCTTCCGCATCGATGCCGTCGATTTCTTCGCCCACGACCCACTGCTTCGCTCCAACCCCGCCGTCCTGTGGCGGGAGGCCGAGCCGCCGCTGAAGCCCTTCGCCCTGCAACAGCACATCTATGACATGATGCATCCGGCCATCGGCAGCATCCTGTCCCGCCTGCGCGAGACGGTGGAGCGCTATCCCGGCCGAGTCCTGCTGGGCGAGCTGTCCAGCCAGCCCGGCGCCGGCCAGCGCATCGCCGCCTACTGCACGCCGCAGGGGCTGCACGCCGCCTACACCCTGTCGCTGGCCAAGCAGCCATTCAGCGCCAAGGGCTTCGCCCAGGCACTGGGCGCGGCGGGACAGCCGGAATCGATCTGCTGGAGCCTCTCCAACCACGATGTGGAGCGGGCGGCCAGCCGCTGGCTGCCGACGGGTGCCGACCCACAGGCCTTCAACGCCCTGCTGGCGATGCTGGCGTCCTCGCTGCCCGGCACCGTCTGCCTCTATCAGGGCGAGGAGCTGGCCCTGCCCAACGCGGTGCTGGAGCAGCACCAGCTGCGCGACCCCTTCGGCATCACCTACTGGCCCGATTTCCAGGGGCGGGACGGCAGCCGCACGCCGATGCCCTGGCGGTCCGGCGAACCCCATGCCGGCTTCACCGTCGCCGAGCCCTGGCTGCCGGTGCCGGATGCCCACCGCGACCTGGCCGTGGACCGCCAGGAACGGACCCCCGGCAGCCCGCTCGCGGTGTGGCGTGCCGCCCTCTCCCTCCGTCATGACCTGGCGGCGTTGCGCAACGGCACCGTCGCCGCGGTAGAGGAGCATGGCGACCTGCTGTCCTTCGAGCGTTCGTCCGACGAGGAGCGGCTGCTGGCCGTCTTCAACATGGCCGACCGGCCGGCGGAGTTCGCGCTGCGCGGCCGGGGCGAACCGGAAGCCCTGCCGGTCCCGCGCGCGCCCGGCGCCCTGCCGCCGGAGTTGACCGCCGATGGGCGGACGCTGGTGATGCCGCCGCTGTCGGTCTTCCTGGGGCGCCTGCGGCCCGCCTCCTGACGCCTCTCCGGACGTGCCTTTCGAGGGGGCCGGCTACACCCTCGAAAGGCAGGCATGCACATTTATGCGATGCGGGGCGCCGCATCGGATGCTTTGTTACTCTCTCGCGTAAGTCGCTGTAATTCCCTAATTCATTGCAGGCCTGGGAAATCGTCAGCGATAGCAATAATCTTGCGGAGTAGCGGGAGTGGAAAGAAGAGCGTTTCTCACCAAGGCCGGCGTCGGTGCCGTTTCGACCGTTGCCGCCTCGACCCTCGCGGCCCCGGCCATCGCGCAGACCCAGCCGGCCATCCAGTGGCGTCTGGCTTCGAGCTTCCCGAAGAGCACCGACATCCTCATCGGCACCTCCGAACTGATCGCCAAGCGCGTGTCCGAGGCGACCGACGGCAAGTTCCAGATCCGCGTGCATGCCGCCGGTGAGATCGTCCCAGGCCTCCAGGTGCTGGACGCGGTCCAGAACGGCACCGTGCAATGCGGCCACACCTGCGGCTATTATTATGTCGGCAAGGACCCGACCTTCGCCTTCGACACCACGATCCCCTTCGGTCCGAACGCCCGCCAGCAGAACGCGTGGTACCAGTATGGCGGCGGCCAGGAGGTGATGCGCGCCTTCTTCGCCAAGCACGGCATCGTCCAGTTTCCGGCCGGCAACACCGGCGCCCAGATGGGCGGCTGGTACCGCAAGGAAATCAAGTCGCTGGCCGACTTCAACGGCCTGAAGATCCGCATCGCCGGCATCACCGGCCAGATCATGGCCAAGCTGGGCGCCGCCCCGACGCAGATCGCCGGCAGCGACATCTATCCGGCGCTGGAAAAGGGCACCATCGACGCGGTCGAGTTCGTCGGCCCCTATGACGACGAGAAGCTGGGCTTCGTCCAGGTCGCCAAATACTACTACTATCCGGGCTGGTGGGAAGGCGGGCCGCAGGTCTCGCTCTACATCAACCAGAAGGAATGGGAGGCCCTGCCCAAATCCTATCAGGCGATCCTGACGGCGGCCTGCGCCGAAGGGAACGGCGCAATGACCGCCCGCTACGACGCGGAAAACGCCAAGGCCCTGAAGCGTCTGGTCGCCAAGGGCGCCCTGCTGCGTCCCTTCCCGCGCGACCTGATGGAGGCCGCCCACAAGATCGCCTACGAGATGTACGACGATCTCGCAAAGACCAACCCGGACTTCAAGGCGGTCTACGACAGCTGGAAGCCCTTCCTGGAGGAGGTCCAACTGTGGTTTCGCGTGGCGGAGCTGCCCTACGACAACTTCACGCAGTCGGCCGGCCGGTCCAAGTGACGGCCTGAAGGCTTTGACGGAAAGCAGGGGGGGGCCGGTCCGGCCGCCCCCTTTCTTCAGGCCAGATAATTCAGAAGCGACAGCTTCTGCGTCTGGCCGGCCACGGTGTAGGTGGCCTGCTGGACATTCATCGCACTGCTCAGCCGGGCCGCGACCTCGGTCTGGTCGATGCCTTCGATCGTGGCGATGCGGTCGGTCAGGGTGGCGATCGAGTCCGTGTGTGCGGTCTTGGTCGTCTCCAGGGTGGCAGCGTCGGACGCGACCTTGGCATGGACCGAGCGGATCTGGTCGGACGCCTGGGTCAGCAGTTCGCGCGCCTTGGCGCTGTATTCGGTCCATTTACCGGGGTTGGCCGCCGCCGTCCGCACCATCTGCATCGCCTTCACCAGCGACTGGAACGCCTTGTCGTCGGCGCTCACGCCATAGGTCAGGTTCAGGTTGTCGTCGATGGTCACCTGCGACTTGCGGTACGCATCGGCGTTCTTGCCCTTGGTCAGGTATTCGGCATCGTAGAATGGCAGGTCCGGCGGCTCGGCATTGGGAACGTCGACCTGGCTGTCCTGCTCCGGCGGCAGGGTGCCGACCGAGATGGTGTTCTGCAGCGACCCGTTCGTCACCTTGGCGCTGGTCGAGAACAGCGAACTGCGGCCGGGGTGGTTGGGGTCGGCGTTGGCGGTGCTGGTCAGGGCGATGCCCGGACCGTTGCCGACGGCGTCGATGCTGACCGGCGGGGCCGGGTTCAGGTTGGCGAAGTTCTGACGCAGCTTGTCGGCCACCTGGCTGACATCGGTGACGCCGGCGGCGAAGTCGGTGTCGCTGACCGTGTAGCTGACCTTGTAGGTCTGGTAGGGTGGCAGGTCGTGCGGCTCGGTCGGATTCTTCAGGTAATAATTCTGGTTGTACGGGTCGTCAGGATCGCCGACCGCCACCGTGAACTCGAAGGTGTCGCCGATGTCCACCGCCGCACCGTTCAGGGTGAAGCGGTCGATCTGCGGCAGGGCGGTCGTCGGTGCCTGGGACGTCGTCGGCGCGCTGACGCTGTTCTCGACCGTGGCGGAGTTGACGACGCGGGCCGACAGGTCGAATTTCTGCCCCGGCTGTTGGCCGACCAGGGAAATGATGCCGTTGGAGGTCGACACCGTCATCGGCAGCGGCGGGTTGGCGGCATTGATCTGGCTGGTCAGGGTCTGGGCGACGAAGGTCAGCGTCTTCGGGTCGGTGGCCTGGATCTGATAGCCGAAGGTATTGCCCGCGACCGTCACCTCGAAATAATCGTCGGTGTTCACCACCGCGCCGTTCAGCGTGATCTTGCTGGTCTGCGTCGTCGCCGTCAGGTCGGTGACCGGCTCCGTCCCGAAGCGCGAGCCGGCGAACAGGTAGCGGTCGCCGAAACGCTGGTTCAGCAGCGCCTGGATGTCGCGCATGGCGCCTTCGGCCCGGTCCTTCACCTGATCGGCCTGGGGGAAGCTGACCGAGAAGCTGCTGCTCGACGCCGCCTTCAGACTGTCGAAGGTCAGGTTCAGGATGGCGCCCTCGCCGGGACCGCCGGAGATGTTGAAGTTGTAGCCCTTGCCGTCGTTGGGCGGGGTGGTGCCCAGATTGATGGAACGGGTGGTCTTGCCGCCCAGCCCGTCGGTCACCGTCACGTCGAAGGTGCCGTTGGTGCCCTGCTGCGAGGGCACCGCGGTGACCGTGTAGTTGGCGCCGACCGTCAGCGTCGACTTTGAGGCATCGATCGACAGCTTCATCCCGTCGGGATTGGTGTTGATCGGCGAGGTCACGCTGGCCGGGCCGGGCTGGAAGGGGAAGGTGGTGCTGGAGGTCCAGCTCGACACGATGGACTCCATCGACGTCAGCACCTTGTCCGTCGCCTGCACGCGCGGCGCCGCGGTGTTGATGCTCTGGGTATAGTTGTCCTTCTTCGCCATTTCCGCCCGCAGGTCCAGAAGCTTCTGCACCTCCGGCCCATAGGCATTGAGATCGACCGACTTCTTGCCCGTGGTCAGCTGTTCGGACAGCCGGTCGATGTCGTTCTGGCCCCCGGACAGGTTCCGGACCAGGCTCAGATATTTCGAGTAGCTGCTGACTCCCGTTATCGAGCTCATCGGACCACCGCCTCCAGCGCATCAAACATCGAGTTGGCCACTTGCATGACCCGTGCCGAAGCCTGATAGGAGGTCTGGAGTTGCTGGAGCTGGGCGATTTCCTCGTCGATGTTCACGCCCGTCTGCGACTGATAACGCTCGCTCAGGAGCTGCATGGACGCCTTGTTGGAGTCGCTGGCGGTGTTGGCCGTCTTGGCCGCGGCCATCCAGGTGCCGGTGATGGCGCTGCCCATGGCGCTGTAGGTGGTGTCCTTGATCTGCAGCCCGTCGGCGCTGAAGCTGCGGCCGGCGGCATTGACCGCCTTGACCATGCCGTCGATGGCGGACTGCTTGATTTTGCTGGTGTTGTCCAGGAGCTTGGGGTTGATGTTGATGGTGAAGCGGTCGTCGCCGGTGAAGAACTGGTTGGTCTGCTCGCCGGCGGCGGCCGGGCTCGCATCGTCATAGGCATCGGCGAAGCTGGTGGGTTCGCCCGGCTTGGTCGGGCCGGTGAAGGCCTTGGCGTACTCGTCCAGCTGCGAGCGCAGCTTGCGGATGATCTCCGTCGTCGGATCGCCGCTGGCCGGGGTCGGCGGCTCGGTCGTCGAGCCATCCTTGCGCATCTGGATCAGGGCACCCAGCTTGCCGGTGGTCAGGTGGTTGTTGATCGAGGTGACCTGATTGCCGACCTGTAGGTTGATGTTGCCGCCGTCATAGGAAAGATTTGCCGGCTGCGCATCGACCAGCGCCAGGCCCGACGGGGTGAAGATCGCCAGACGGCCGTCCGGACGTTCCACAGTGCGGACGCCCATGTAGGTGCTCAGCTCGCGCACCAGCCCGTCGCGCTTGTCGGCAACGGCGTTGGCGGCCGAACCCTGGCCCTGCAGCGACACCATGTCGTTGTTGATCGAGTTGATCTGCTTCAGCAGGTCGTTGACGGTGTCGACCGACTTGGTGATGTCGCTCTTCATGTCGCGGTCGAGCTGCTCCACCCCCTCCGACACGCGGCGGATCTCGCGCGAGAAGTTTTCGGCGGTCTGGACCAGCTGGTACTGCGCCGTCTCGTCCTCCGGGGAGGTCGACAGCGTCTTGATCGCCGCCTGGAACTTGTCGGCATAGTCGTTCAGCAGCGGCGTCCCGTTCGTGGTCCGCATCAGGTCGCCCAGCTGCTGCATGTAGGTCGACGTCACCTGCGATCCGCCATCGCGCGAGGTCAGGTCCATGACCTGCGCCATCAGCGCCTGGTCCACCTCCCGGCGATAGGTGGTGCTGACGACCTGACCGCTGGCATCCACCGACTGCTGGGCGGTGTGGCGCGTGCGGTTCGGGTCGTTGGCCTGCGCGATGTTGTCCGAAACCAGCTTGACGCTGGTCTGGACCGTGCGCAGCCCGGCCGTGGCACTGTTCAAGGCTGCGAAGAGGGACATGGCAGGAGACCTTTCACGGATCGGGATGGGCGGGGCGGTGCCGGGATGGCCGCCGCCCCCCATTCAGGCGATCAGGGAACTGGCGATCGGAAGGCTGGCGATCGGGCAATCAACGGATCAGGAGTGGGTCAGGGCCGCGCCTAGCGCTTCAGCCCCAGCACTTCCTGAAGCATTTCGTCCGACGTGGTGACGATCTTCGCGTTGGCGGAATAGCTGCGCTGGGTGACGATCATCTTGGTGAACTCGTCGGCGATGTCGACGTTGGAGCTTTCCACGCTGTTCGCCACGACGGCACCGGCGCCATTCGTCTCCGGATCGTTGAAGTTCGGCTTGCCGGCTTCCTCGCTTTCGATGAAGACGCCGCCGGATTCACGCTGCAGGGCATTCGGGTTGTTGAAGGTGATGATCGGAACCTTCGCGATCATCTTGGAGCGTCCGTTGTCGTAGTTGACCAGGACGGTGCCATTGTCGCCGAACACCACATCCTTGAACTGCCCGCGTGGTGCGCCGTTCTGGACCAGCTGCGTGACGTTGATCTCCTCGCCGGCATACTGGGTCAGGCCGCCCGGCTTCTGGTACTTGCCGAGGTTCAGCGTGATCTGCTGCGGGCCGAAGCCGTAATCGACGGTGAAGGTGACGTTGGCATCGGAGCCGGCGGACTGGTTGGCGGAGCTGACCGCGGTGCCGGTGCCCACCAGGGCGGTCGAGATGTTGGTCAGCGTGCCGACCGTCTCGGGGGTCTTGCCGAAGGTCAGGCCGATATGGGCCGGCGTCTGGCCGGCGACGGCACTCTGATCCAGGGTGAACTGGGCGGCAGGAGCATCGACGACCGCACCGGTCGCACCGCCGACGGTCAGGATGTTGCCGCTCGCGGTTGCGCCGGGGACCACCGACGCGAAATACTGCATCACCTTGGCGGGCGTGTCGTACAGGCCGTAATTGGTGTTGGTGATGGTCAATTGATAGGGCTGGCCGCCGGAGTCCGTGATCGTATAGGTATCGCCGATATCGATGCTGGAGCCGTTCAGCGTGACCGAGCCGGCGCCATTGGTGAAGGTGTTGGTGCCGGTCGGACTGGCCGCGGTCTTGGCGGTGACGGTGATGACGCCGCCCTGCGCGGTGGCTGTCACAGGCAGCGAGGTGTTCGAGTTGATCTTGTTCGCCAGCGCCGCGGTGATGTCCTCCATCGTCATTTCTTCGCCGGTGGTGCTGTAGGTCACCGCCGTGCCGTTGATGCTGAGGGTGTATTGGGTGCCGATGTCCCCCGGCGTGCCGGTCAGCGTCACCGTGCGGCTCTGGCGCACGCCGGCCACGCTCGACACCGACGGCAGCGAACTCATCGTGTTCACCGCAGTGGACGAGTTGGTGGCGGTCGCCGAGCTGGTGACGTTGGTGTTCACCGCATTGGCCTGGATCGACAGGATGTTGCCGGCCGAGGAGGCGGTGACGGTCGATCCCAGCGCCTGGTTGATCTTGCCGGCCAGCTGGGAGACGACGTCGCTCACCGTCGAATAGCTCTGATAGGTGGCGGCGGTCACCGTGTAGCTGATCGGCGTGCCGTTCACGTTGATCGTGAAGGAGTCACCGACCTCGACCTGGGTCTGCGGGAACTGGAACTTGTCGATTTCACCGGAGCTGGCGGTCGCCGCCGTCGAGGTCTGCGGGACGATGGTGTTGGTGGTGTTGGTGCCGGACACTACATCGGTGTTCAGCTTGAACGGCGTTCCGGCATTGCGGGCGGTCACGCGGATCGTCTGGCCCGACGAGGTGGCGAGCACCGACGCCGCGGGCGAGGCGGAGTTGATCTGGTTGGCCAGTGCGCTGGCCAGACCGGAATAGGTCCGGATCGAGCCGATGTTGTCGGCCGTGATCTTGAGGCTGTAGTTGCTGCCATCGACCTTCACGGTATAGGTGTCGCCGATGCGCAGATTGTCCTGGCCGTTGGTGTTGTTGCCGGCGATGGTGATGACGTTGACCTGCGCGACCGCGGTCTGGCCGGCGATGTTCTGGCCGAAGGTCACGGTGGCGGGATTGCCGGAGAAGGTGCCGTCGACCGGCTTGGTGTTCGATCCCGGCGCGTCCAGGACCATGCGCCAGCTGCTGTCCGCCTGCTGCCGCCATTTGAAATTGACGGTGCGCGGGTTGCCCTGGCTGTCAAAGATCTGGATGCTGCTGTCGGGGATCTTCTCGCCTTCCTTCGGGGTCGCCGGCAGGTTGGCCGAGAGATCGATGGTGTTCGTCGCCACCGGCTTGTCGATCAGCGAGTTGACCTGGATCGGCGCCACCTGGTCCTTTTGCAGGACGCCCGTCACCGGATCGACCAGCCAGCCGTTCAGGGCGTAGCCGGCGCTGTTGACCAGATAGCGGCTCTTGTCCAGCTCGAAGTCGCCGGCGCGGGTGTAGAAGGCGGCGGACGAGTTGACCGTGCCCGTCTGCGTCTGCACCAGCGTGCTGGCCCCCTGGGTGGCGACCTTGGTGACGCTGAAGAAGCCCTGGCCCTGGATGGCGATGTTGGTCGGGCTCTGCACCTGGGTCAGGCTGCCCTGGATGTTGTTCATGAAGACCGGCTGCGCCGTGACCCCGCCCGGCTCGTGCAGGCGCTGGCTGGACTGAAGGACCATCGTCTCGAAAGCCGAATCGACGCGCTTGTAGCCGATGGTCGAGCTGTTCGCGATGTTGTCCGAGATATGTCCGAGCGCCTTCGACTGGGCATTCAGGCCGAGAACGGCGGTTGTCATCGAACCGAAGATGCTCATGGCCAGGGGTCTCCGAAAGAAAGGGCAAAGGTCTTCTGCGCCCTGTCTAGCAAACGGAGTGCCAACTGCCATTCCGGCGAGAAACCATTGGAAACGAATGATTTTTTGCACAAGCACCGCGGCGGCGCCGGATTTTGCCGGCCGGTAGGAAAGTTTCGCCTAGTTCGAGCCGGGCGGGCGGGCAGAAAGCTCCCGCCGAAGTTGCCGGGCGCCCCACCCTCGACCGCCCTCAGCCTGCCTTGGTCCGGACGGCCCGGGCGGCATGAGCCTTCAGCACGGCGGCGGCGGTGCCGAGCGTGGTCGTCCAATCACCGGGACGGGGCTGGCGGAACAGCCGCATCGACGGGTACCAGGGGCTGTCGGCCCGGTCGAGCATCCAGCGCCAGTCCGGCACATGGGGAAGCATCAGCCAGCACGGCACGCCGATCGCTCCGGCAAGATGGGCGATGGCTGTGTCCACCGTCACCAGCAGGTCGAGGTTGGCGAGGATGGCGGCGGTGTCGGCGAAGTCGCGCACCCGCTCCATCGCATTGGGGATCGCGGTGCCGGTCAGGCGGGCGAGGTCGGCAGCAGCCTCGCCGGTCTGCAGGCTGACGATGCGCACTCCCGGCACCGCCAGCAGTGGGCGCAAGGCGGACGCCGGAATCGAGCGGTTGCGGTCGTTGCGGTGCTGCGGATTGCCGGCCCAGACCAGCCCGACCCGCAGGCCCGCGCCGTTCTCCCCCGTATCGTCCAGAGCCTCCAGCCGGTCGCGCCAGAGGAGAACGTCGTCGGGAGCGGGGCCAAGATAGGGAATGCCGGCGGGAATCTCCGCCAGACCGGTGCCGAAGGCGCGCGGCAGGCTCATCAGCGGACAATGGAGGTCGTGCGGCGGCGGGTTCTCCCCGCGCACCAGCACCTGGACCGCCGATCCCAGGCAGCGGTTGAACAGGCGGTACAGCAGCAGGTGGGTTTCCAGGATCACCCGCCCGCCACCCTGGGCGGCGATCTGCGCCACCAGCGGAGCATAGCGCACGAACTGGATGGCATCGCCGAAGCCCTGGTCCATGTGCAGCAGGATGGTGGCGCCGCCCGGCGGCTGCCCGGCCCAGGGCGGGGTGGCGAACCGGTGCCAGCGATGCTCGAACCCCTCCCATCCCGCCCGCAGGTCGCCGCGGACCAGCCGTCCCACAGCACGGGCGAGATGGGCCTCGGCACTGGCGGGGCTGCGCGCCAGCACGGCGTCGAAACAGGCCTCCGCCTCGTCGAAGCGGCGCAGGTCACGCAGGACGGTGCCGAGATTCAGCTGGGTGGTCGCGTGGCCGGGCCGCAGCCGGTCCGCCCGCTCCAGCCAACGTCGCGCCGTGGGATAATGGGCCAGCGCATGCAGGGAGGCGCCGAGCGCCTCCAGCGCGTCACCATCCGCGGGGTCGAGCGCAAGGGCTCGCCGCAGCACCGGCTCCGCCCGCTGCGGCATCTCCGCCGCCCGCAAGGCCGCCCCCAGATGCCCCCAGGGCGCCGGAGCGGCCGGGCGGACGCGGACGGCGCGGCCGATACACCGCACCGCCGACACCGGGTCGCCGCACTGCGCCCGCAGCACGCCCGACAGGTGCAGAGCGTCCGGCTGCGCCGGCTCCGCCACCAGAATCCGGCGGTAGCCGTCGGCCGCCGCATCGGCATGGCCGGACATGTGGTGGTTGACGGCGGCGGTGAGAGCGTCCAGGAGTGTTGCCATGCCCTCTTCTCTACACCGGCCGGCCGGGCAGGGCGAGATTCCAAAATCAGCGCGAGCCGACGATCAGGAGCCTGTCACGGCAATGGACGACCGCCTTCCGACACATCTCTGGGTTTCGGCCCATATCCGCACCGCCGATGCCCAGGGGGTGGCGATGACGGTGGCCCGCAAGGGCGATCCCAGCCGTGGCACGGTGATCCTGAAGATCAACCGGCTCGACCGGACCTTCA
Source organism: Azospirillum sp. B506 (assembly GCF_000333595.1). Lineage (GTDB taxonomy): Bacteria > Pseudomonadota > Alphaproteobacteria > Azospirillales > Azospirillaceae > Azospirillum. The sequence goes on along the minus strand of NZ_BADK01000285.1, from coordinate 1,402 downwards.
CCGTGCTTGTGCAGACCCGCGAGGCGGATGGCGAACGGCTGTTCTGGGCGCGCGGCACCGGTGCCGACCCGGTGCCGGAAGCCGATGCCGACGCCTATATCGCCCGACAGGTCCGATACGACCCCGATGTCTGGGTGGTCGAGGTGGAGGACCGCCAGGGCCGCCACTGGTTCGAGGGGCCGGTACGCTGACCGGCCTCCGGATGCCTGTCAGCCGCCATCGGTGATGCGGGGGAAGCGCAGGGTGAAACGGGTCCCCTCTGCGGGGCGGCTCTCGACCCCGATGCTGCCGTGCAACCGGCCGGTCACCAGATTGTAGACGATGTGCAGCCCCAGCCCGCTGCCGCCCGCCCCGCGCCGCGTGGTGAAGAAGGGGTCGAAGATCTTTGGCAGAACGTCCGGCGCGATGCCGTTGCCGTCGTCTCCGACCGACAGCTCCACCATGTCGCCCTCCGCCGTTTCACCGGCGATCAGGTGGGCGGCGATGGCGATCCGGCCGGGTTGTTCCGGATCCAGCGCATGGACCAGCGCATTCATGATGAGGTTGGTCAGGATCTGCGACAGCGCGCCCGGATAGCCGTCCAGTTCCAGGTCGTCCGGACAATCGACGGCGATGGTCAGCGCCGTCCGCGCCTTGTAGGTCGGATGCAGGCTGCGCAGCAGCTCGTCGATGTAATCCCGCAGCAGGAAGGCGCGGCGCTCGTCGCTGGACTGGTCGACGGCGACCAGCTTGAAGCTCTGCACCAGATTGGCGGCGCGGGTGCTGTTGGACAGGATCAGGTTGGCCATCTCCAACCCATCGCTGAGGAAACGCTGGAAGTCCGATTTCTTCAGCGCATTCGCCGAATGGCGGTCCGACAGCTCCCCGATCAGCGCCTGCAGTTGCGAAGCGCCGGTGATGGTGATGCCGATGGGGGTGTTCACCTCATGGGCGACGCCGGCGACCAGTTGACCCAGCGAGGCCATTTTTTCCGCCTGGATCAGGCTGGCCTGGGTGGCCTTCAACTCGCTCAGGGCACGTTCGGCGGCATCGCGCGACTGGCGCAGCGCGATCTCCGCCTCGACCTCGCGCGTCACGTCGACCACCACCGCCTGGATCGCCGGACCGTCCCTCCAATCGACGCGCCGGCCGGTCAGTTCCACCCACAGTCCGGCGCCGTCGGGGCGGCAGGCGCGGATGCGGCGGCGCGGCATGGGCCGTCTGCCTTCCAGCAGCCGGTCGTAATTGTCGATGATGGCCTGCCGCTCGGCCACCGCCACCACGGACAACAGGGACGGCAGGGCCATCACCTCCGCCACGGTCAGCCCCAGCATGGCGGCGAAACTGTCATTGGCGTAGAGCGGGTGGAACTCGCGGTGGATGACGATGCCCTGGATCGAGCCTTCGACAAGATCGCGGAAGC
>NZ_BADK01000286.1 GCF_000333595.1 Azospirillum sp. B506 | reverse complement strand
TCGGCTCGCGGACGATGGCGCGGCCGATGGCGACGCGCTGGCGCTGCCGCCGGACAGCTGGCCGGGGCGGCGGTCGAGATAGTTGGTGAGGTTCAGCACCTTTGCCGCCGCCTCCACCTTGCGGTCGATGGCGGACTTGTCGAGCCGGGCCATCTTCAGCGGGAAGGCGATGTTGTTGCGCACGGTCATGTGCGGATAGAGCGCGTAGGACTGGAACACCATCGCCAGCCCGCGCTGGGCGGGCGGCAGGGCGGTGGCGTCCTTGCCGTCGATGCGGATGGCGCCGGACGACACATCCTCCAGCCCGGCGATCAGCCGCAGCAGCGTGGACTTGCCGCAGCCGGACGGGCCGACGAACACCACGAACTCGCCGTTGCCGATGGAGAGATCCAGCGGCGGGATGACGTCGATGTCGCCGAAGCTTTTGGTGACGCGGTCGAGCGTGATCTGACCCATAACGGGTTCCCCCCTACTTCACGGCGCCGAAGGTCAGGCCGCGCACAAGCTGCTTCTGGCTGAACCAGCCGAGAACCAGGATCGGCGCGACCGCCATGGTCGAGGCGGCCGACAGTTTCGCGTAGAACAACCCTTCCGGGCTGGAGTAGCTGGCGATGAAGGCGGTCAGCGGCGCCGACTGCGAGGCGGACAGGTTCAGCGTCCAGAAGGCCTCGTTCCACGCCAGGATGATGTTCAGCAGCAGGGTGGAGGCGATGCCGGGCACCGCCATCGGCAGCAGGACGAACAGGATCTCCTCCTTCAGCCCTGCGCCGTCCATTCGGGACGCTTCCAGGATCTCGCCCGGAATTTCGCGGAAATAGGTGAACAGCATCCAGACGATGATCGGCAGGTTGATCAGCGTCAGCACGATGACCAGACCGATGCGGCTGTCCAGCAGCCCGAAATCGCGGAACAGCAGATAGATCGGGATCAGCACGCCGACCGGCGGCAGCATCTTGGTCGACAGCATCCACATCAGCACGTCGCGGGTGCGTTTGCCGGGGACGAAGGCCATCGACCAGGCGGCGGGCACCGCGACCAGCAGGCCGAGCAGCGTCGAGCCGACCGAGATGACCACCGAGTTCCAGAAATGCAGGAAATAGTCGGAGCGCTGCTGGACCTCGCTGTAATTCTCCAGCGTCCAGTGGAAGGCGAGGAAGGTCGGCGGGGTCGCCACCGCCTCGGACTCGGTCTTGAAGCTGGTCAGGACGGTCCACAGGATGGGGAAGAAGATCACGATCCCGACAGCCCAGGCGATCAGGGTCACGACCAGCATGCGGCGGTTGGTTGCGGCGCGCGCCATGGTCAGATGTCCAGGTTGCGGCCGATCATCCTCATCAGGAAGACGGCGACGATGTTGGCGAGGACGACGGCGACGATGCCGCCTGCGGAGCCGCCGCCGACATCGAACTGCAGCAGCGACTGGGCATAGACGAGGTAGGTGATGTTGGTGGTGGCGGTGCCGGGGCCGCCGTTGGTCGTCACCAGGATCTCGGCGAAGACCGACAGCAGGAAGATGGTCTGGATCAGCGTCACCACCGTCATCGCGCGGGCCAGATGGGGCAGGATGATGTGGAGGAAGCGGTCCAGCGCACCGGCGCCGTCCATTTCCGCCGCCTCCAGCCTTTCACGGTCGAGCGATTGGAGGGCGGTCAACAGAATCAGCGTGGCGAAGGGCAGCCACTGCCACGTCACGATCAGGATGATCGACGACAGCGGCGCCTCGGCCAGGAAATCGAAGGGCTGGAGGCCCAGCCCCTTGGCGATGGCGGCGAACAGGCCGTTCACCGGGTTCATCAGCATGTTCTTCCACACCAGCGCCGAGACGGTGGGCATGACGAAGAAGGGGGCGATGACCAGGAGGCGGACGATTCCCCGTCCCCAGAAGGGCTGGTCGAGCAGCAGGGCCAGCCCGATCCCGCCGGCGATGGTCAGCACCAGCACCCCGCCGACCAGCGCCAGCGTGTTGAAGAGTGCCGAGAAGAAGGCCGGATCGGTGAGGAAATACTGGTAGTTCAGCGTGCCGATGAACTCCTCCGTCCCCGGCATCAGCAGATTGTAGCGCAGGAAGGAGAAGTAGAGCGTCATCACGAGCGGGATCAGCATCCAGCCGAGCAGCAGGATGACGGCCGGAGACATCGTCAGGCGCGCGGCTGCACGCGAATGGGCGGTGGCCATGGCTCGACCCTTGGGTAACGGCGTTGTGGAGCGCGGCCTTCTTCCTCCGCCAGCCCAGAGAAAGCTGGGACGGCGGAGGAAGAAGGGTTGCCGAGATCGGGCAGGACGGAAGGTCGGGTGTGACCGCTTACTTGATGTAGCCGGCCTTGGTCATCTCGCGGGTGGCGAGAGTCTGGGCGGTCTGCAATGCCTGGTCGGCGGTCGTCTGACCGGCGAGCGCGGCGGAGAAGGCCTGTCCGACCGCCGTGCCGATGCCCTGGAACTCGGGAATGGCGACGAACTGCACGCCGGTGTAGGGCACGGGCTGGACCGTCGGATGCTGCGGATCGGCGGCCTGGATCGACTTCAGCGTCAGGTCGGCGAAGGGAGCGGCCTTGCGGTACTCGGGATTGGTGTAGAGCGACGTGCGGGTGCCCGGCGGCACGTTGGCCCAGCCCTCCTCCTTGGCGACGAGGTCGAGATACTCCTTGGAGGTCGCCCAGGAGATGAAGGCCTGCGCGGCATCGCCCTTCTTGCTGCTGGCGGGGATCGCGAGGTTCCAGGCCCACAGCCAGTTGGAGCGCTTGCCGAGCCCGGTGTCGGGGGCCAGCGCGTAGCCGACCTTGTCCGCCACCTTGCTCTGCGCCGGGTTGGAGACGAAGGAGGCGGCGACGGTGGCGTCGATCCACATCGCGCATTTGCCGGACTGGAACAGCGCCAGATTCTCGTTGAAGCCGTTGGAGGAGGCGCCCGGCGGGCCGGCGTCCTTCATCAGCCCGAGATAGGTGGTCAGGGTCTGCTTCCAGGGGTCGGTGTTGAACTGCGGCTTCCAGGTCATGTCAAACCAGCTGGCGCCGAAGGAGTTCGCCATGGCGCTGAGGAAGGCCATGTTCTCGCCCCAGCCGGCCTTGCCGCGCAGGCAGATGCCATAGACCTCGGCCTTCTTGTCGGTCAGCTTGCGCGCCGCGTCGGAGACGAAGGCCCAGGTCGGCGCCTCCGGCATGGTCAGGCCGGCCTTCTCGAACAGGTCCTTGCGGTACATGACCATCGAACTTTCGCCGTAGAAGGGCGCGGCATAGAGCGTGCCGTCGGTGGTCAGGCCGCTGCGGATCGAGGGCAGCAGATCCTCGACGTCATAATTGGCGCCGAGCTTGGTCAGCGGCATCAGCCACTTCTGCTTGGTCCAGATCGGAACCTCGTAGGTGCCGATGGTCAGGATGTCGTACTGGCCGCCCTTGGCGGCGATGTCGGTGGTGACGCGCTGGCGCAGCACATTCTCTTCCAGCGTCACCCAGTTCAGCGTGATGTCGGGATGCGCCTTGTTGAAATGCTCCGACAGCTTCTGCATGCGGATCATGTCGCCGTTGTTCACCGTGGCGATGGACAGCGTTTCCGCCTGGGCGGAGCTGCCGAGAAACGCGGCGACGGCCGCGCCGATCAAGGAAAGCGCACGCTTCATTTCTGTTTTCCTCCCCAAAATCCTGTCCGGCCGCGCCCTGGCTTTCGTCCCGCCGGCCTTTGCGACTGGTCGCCCGACACCCGGATGCGTTTGCGGCAATCGGTTTGTAGGGCACACCAACACTATGGCGCAGCCGGGCGAGGGCCGCAATAGATAAATCACATTGATTTTGATATTCAGCGGCGTATGCCTCGGACGGCCCGTGTGGCAGGGTGGGGAGGCGATGTGGCCAGGAGGGCCGACGATGGCCTGGAGATAAGGATTAAGCCGGATTTGCCGCCGACCTTGCTCCCTTGGGGTGCCGCTTGCTACGGTGGCGAAGTTTCAAAGTTGATCGATCCAAAGGCCATGATCATGAGCGAACCCGATTAAATAAATCACTTTGATTTTGTTATGAATGGACGTTATACGGATTATTGTCGAGGTCAAGGGCGGGGAGGCGGTAGAAGGATGCGGGGCGGCGATACCACCGGGCTGCGCGCCTACAACGAGCGGCTGGTCATGCATGCGCTGCTGCAGGCCGGCATGCTGTCCAAGGCGGAAATCGCGCGGGAGACCGGTCTCAGCGGGCAGGCGGCGTCGGTGATCGTCAACCGGCTGCTGGAGGACGGGCTGCTGGTCAAGCTCGACAAGGTGCGCGGGCAGGTCGGCCAGCCGTCCACCCCGATCGCGCCGAACCCGGAGGGCGCCTATGCGCTGGGGGTGAAGATCGGCAGGCGCAGCGTCGAGGCGATCCTGATCAACCTGCTGGGGGAGGAGCTGGGGGCGAGCCGGGTGCGCTACGACGCCCCGCTGCCGGAGCCGACGATCTCCACCGCCATTGCGCAGGCGGTCGGGTTGCTGGCGCATCTGCCGCCGGCGGCGCGCGCGCGGGTGGTCGGGCTGGGCGTCGCCATGCCGGACGAAATCCATGCCTGGTCGGCGGAACTGGGGCTGGCGCCGGGGGCGCTGGACGGCTGGCGCGACGCCGACATCGGCGGCGCCTTCGCGCGGGAGACCGGGCTGCCGGTGACGCTCTACAACGACGCGGCGGCGGCCTGCGCGGCGGAGATGATCGCCGGCCACGCCATCACCAGCCGCAGCGCACTCTATATCTATCTCGGCACCTTCATCGGCGGCGGGGTGGTGCTCGACGGCCGGCTGTACCGGGGCGAGCAGGGCAATGCCGGCGCCATCGGCTCGATGCCGACGGGGCCGACGGCGCCCACAGGGCCAGACGGCCGCGGCGAGCGGCCTGGACAACTGATCCACGCCGCCTCCATCTTCCTGCTGGAGCGTGACCTGGAGGCCGCCGGGATCGACCCGTCGGCGGCGCTGTCGGCAGCGCTCCCCGACGGCAGCGGCGGGCGGGCGGATGCCATCTTCGACGCCTGGGCCGAAACCGCCTGTGCCGAGCTGTCGCGCGCCGTCGTCTCGGCGCTCAGCGTCATCGATTTCCAGGAGGTGGTGGTCGACGGCTTCCTGCCGCCCTTCTGGCGCGACCGCTTCACGCAGCGGCTGTCGGCGGCGGTGGAACGCTTCAACCGGTCGGGGCTGAAGGCCGCACCGGTGATGGCGGGCTCCATCGGGCCGATGGCCCGCGTGCTGGGAGCGGCGATGCTGCCGCTGAAGGCGCGCTTCTCGCCCGACACCGACCTGCTGGTCCGGTCGGGCATGGCGCGGGACCTGGTCTGAAGGCCCCGGGCGCCACAGCGCCTCAGATGACGATGCCGGCCAGCGCGGGGCTCTGGTCGAGGGCGTCGGCGAGGGTTTCCAGCATGCGGCGGCAGTCGGCGCGGCCGATGGGGGCGCCAAGACAGATGCGCAGCGCTTCCGGCGCCGGGCCGGCGGTCAGGAAGGTGTCGCTGACCGCGGCGGCGATGCCGGCGCTGCGCAGATGGGCGGCGAATTCCCCGCGGGTCCAGGGCGCCGGCAGGCTCAGCCACAGATGGAAGCCGTCGGGATGGGCGGTGAGCGACGGGGCCGGAAGCAGGTCGCGGGCGATGCGCTGGCGGGCCTGCGCCTCGCTGCGGATGGCGGCCAGCAGCGCGTCGGCGGTGCCGTCGGCGATCCATTGGCTGGCGACGGCGGCCGGAACCGGCGGGGTGCCGAGGATCGTGGCGCGCTGGGCGGCGGCCAGCCGCATCGCCTGACGGGTGTCGGGGGCGGCGACATAGGTGATGCGCAGGCCCGGCGCCACGCATTTGGCGAGTCCGACGACATGGAAGGTTATGTCCGGCGCCAGGGCGGCGATGGGCGGCGGCGCATCCTGCGGCAGCACGCCGTAAATGTCGTCCTCGATGACCGGGATGCCATGGTCGCGGGCGATGGCGGCGATGGCGGTGCGGCGCTCTAGCGGCAAGGTGGCCGTCGTCGGGTTGTGCAGGGTAGGGGTGCAGTAGAGCGCCTTGGGGGCATAGGTCTCCACCGCGGCGCGCAGGGCGTCAGGATCGAGGCCGTCGCCGTCCATCGCCACCCCGACCACCCGCAGGCCGAGCTGGCGGGCGATGGCCTTGAAGCCGGGATAGGTCAGCGCCTCGGTACAGACGGTATCGCCGGGACGGGTGAGCATGCAGAGCAGAGCCAGCAGCGCGCTCTGCGTGCCGGGGCAGACGACGACGCGGCGGCTGTCGTCGAGACCGGGCAGCCGCCTTGCGATCCAGCGCATGCCGGCGGCGCGGTCGTCCTCCGCGGCGCGGAAGCCGGCGCCGGCCTCCGGATAGCGCAGAAGCGCCTGCGGATCGAGCCGCAGCATCGCCTGGGCCAGCCCGCGCCGCACCCGGTCCAGTAGCTCCGGCGAATCGGGCAGGGGCGGCTGGTTCATGGTCATGTCGATGACTGCGGGCGCGGCTGGGGCTTCGTGGTGGTGCCGGACGGCTTCGGGCGGCGTGGTGTCGGGCGGCTGGCCGTCGGACGGCCTATTCTGCGGGCTGACGAAGGTGCCCTGGCCGACACGGGCGTCGAGCAGGCCGCGGCGGCGGGCTTCGCTGTAGGCACGGCTGACGGTGGTCAGGTCGACACCCAGCCGGTCGGCCAGCGTGCGCTGCGGCGGCAGCCGCTGTCCCGCCGCCAGACGGCCGGCGGCGATGTCGTCCGCCAGGGCGTCGGCGATGGCGAGATAGACCGGCTTGGCGCGGCTGGTCAGGTCGGGCTGCCAGATGGCGGCCTCCGACGGATCGGCCGGTCCAGATTGCCCTGTATGGTCGGATTGCATGGATGTCCTGGCCGTTCCCTTGCCCGCACTGCCGTGGCAGCGTCGGTATCATAGGTGCGTTCGGGTGCCGGTGCCACCCCCTCCCCCAGCGGGAAAGAGGGGGGCCTTCCTTTCGGTCCTGGCTAAGGTGCCAGGAAGACGCTGTCGTGTCTGGCCGGCTGTCCGGATCCGGTGTCCGGGGTCAGGGTGACCGTCACAGGGGTGGAGGAGCCGGCCAGCGCCGTCCGCGGGACGCGGACCTGGATGCGGTAGGTTTCCACCGCGTTGGCGCGGGCGGTCAGCGACAGCTCTCCAGCCTCGGTGCCGTCGCCGGACAGGCTGAGGCTCGCCTGCGGCAGGCCCGCCAGGGTGAGACGGTAATGACGCTCCGTCAGCGACATGTTGGCGATCTTGACGGTGTAGGCATTCTGGATGCGGCCGTCGCTGAGCGTGACGAACAGCGGTGCCCGGTCGCGCAGAACGGAGACGTCG
>NZ_BADK01000287.1 GCF_000333595.1 Azospirillum sp. B506 | reverse complement strand
GATCGCCCAGTCATGGTCGCGGCCCAGGGCGAACAGGCTGTCGAGATAGACCGCCTGATGGGCGCGGTGGAAGTTGCCGACGCCGAAATGCAGGATGCCGGCGGACAGGGCGGACCGGTCATAGAGCGGCACCGATGCCCGCGCGGCGATGGTTGGAAGGGTGGCGGCGGAAAGGGCGATGGTCATGGTCGGGGTCCTGCGGGGGATCCTCCCTCTCCCCCCCGGGGAGAGGGTCGGGGTGAGGGGGATGCATGGCTTGGATTGGGTGGGCGGCGTGGAGTGCGCGATTCTTGAGAGTATTCGCTGTGCATCCCCCTCACCCTAACCCTCTCCCCGGGGGGAGAGGGGACGCTTCCCAGAGGAGATGGGACTCGGGGGCGGGAGAGGGAGGTCTTCTCTCAACTCATCCAGTTGCCACCGTCGACGTTGTAGGTCTGGGCGACGATGTAGTCGGCCTCCCGGCTCGCCAGGAAGATCGCCATGCCGGTCAGATCCTCGGCACGGCCCATGCGGCCGAAGGGGACCGCTTCGCCGACCATGCGCTTCTTTTCGCCGGGCTGAAGGCCCTCGTGCCTGGCGAACAGGGCGTCGACGCCGTCCCAATGTTCGCCGTCGACCACGCCGGGGGCGATGGCGTTGACGTTGATGCCGTGCTTGATGAGATCAAGGCCGGCCGACTGGGTCAGGCTGATCACCGCCGCCTTGGTGGCGCAATAGACGCCGACCAGCGCTTCGCCGCGCCGCCCGGCCTGGGACGCCATGTTGATGATCTTGCCGCCGCGGCCCTGTGCGATCATCCGCTTGGCCACCGCCTGCAGGGTGAACAGCGTGCCGGCGACGTTGATCGAGAACAGGCGGTCGTAGCTCTCCCGCGAGATCTCGACGATGGGGGCGAGGTCGAACAGGGCGGCGTTGTTGATCAGGATGTCGATGCCGCCGGCCCGCTCCACCACCGTCGCAATGGCGGCGTCGATGGAGGACTGGCTGGTCACGTCGAGCGCCACGGCATAGGCGCCGGGGCCGATCTCGGCCGCCGCTTTCTCCGCCGCCGCGAGGTTGATGTCGGCGATGGCGACGGTGGCGCCCTCCGCGACATAGGCGGCGGCGAAGGCGCGGCCGATGCCACGGGCGGCGCCGGTGACGATGGCCGATTTGCCGTCGAGACGCTTCATGGGACTGGTCATCGGACTGGACCCTTTCATGCCACTTTCGCACCGGCGGCGACGGAATGCAGGGCATTGCCCTGATCGTCGAAGCGGTGGAGCTTTTCGGTTTGCGGCGTCAGCCAGACGCGGTCGCCGTGATGCACCGGGAACTCGCCGCCGGCCCGTGCCAACATCGTGCCGATGCCGTCCACCTGCACATAGACGAAGGTGTCGGATCCCAGATGTTCGGACACGGTGACGGTGCCGGACCACAGGCCGGAGTCGGTCGACAGCGCCAGGTGTTCGGGACGGATGCCGATGCAGTCGGCGCCGGCGCCGCGCGCGATCTCGCCCTCGATGAAGTTCATGCGGGGGGAGCCG
>NZ_BADK01000288.1 GCF_000333595.1 Azospirillum sp. B506 | reverse complement strand
GTCCGCTATTTCCTGCCGCATCTGCTGGCGCTGTCGACCTCCTCGCCCTTCTGGCGCGGGCGCGACATGGAACGCCGGTCCTACCGGTTGAGCGTCTGGCACGAGCTGCCGCGCACCGGCATGCCCGCCGGCTTCCAGAGCTATGGCGAGTATCAGAGCCATGTCGCGGTGCTGGTGAATGCCGGGGTGATCGAGGACGCCAGCAAGCTGTGGTGGGACATCCGGCCCTCCTCGCGCTTCCCGACGCTGGAGATGCGCATCACCGACATCTGCACCCGGCTGGACGATGCTGTGACGGTGGCTGCCCTCTATCGCTGCCTGCTGCGCATGCTGTGGCGGTTGAAGGCGCGCAATGTGACATGGCGGCCCTACAAGAACCTGCTGATCGAGGAAAACCGCTGGCGCGCCCAGCGCTATGGGCTGGACAGCGGGCTGGTCGATTTCGGCCAGGGCCGCATCGTGCCCTATGCCGACCTGCTGGACGAGATCATCGATCTGACCCGCGAGGATGCCCTTTATTTCGGCTGCACCGCCGAGGTCGAACGGGCGCGCGAGATCCTCACGCGGGGCACCAGCGCCCACCGGCAGATCGCGATCTTCCAGGCGGCGCTCGCCGATGGTGCCGGCGAGGACGAGGCGCTGCGCCGGGTGGTGGACTGGCTGGCGGAGGAAACGATGGTGGGGGTGCGCTGACGGCCTTTCTGGAGGACGTCAGGCCATGTCGAAGAGATGCGCCTCACCCTGGACATGGATGCGGACGCGGCTGCCGATTCGTGGCAGATCCATGCTGGAATGGCGCAGAAGCAGCGGGCCGGGCTGCCCCGGCGCGTTGCCGAGCGTGACCGCGACCTTGCAGACCGATCCGCCGAACTCGACATCGACCACGCGGCCCCAGCCTGTGGCGCCACTGTCTCCGCCGATGGGGGCGTGGTCGTGATCGACCACCAGCCGAAGCTGTTCCGGACGCAGCATGATCTCGGCGGCACCGCGCCGCGGGCCGCCGGCGACCGCCAGCCGGCCGAGGCTGCAACTTGCCCAGCCATTCTCGACCTCTGCCGGCAGGATGATGGCATCGCCCAGGAAGGTCGCCGTCTCGCGGTCGCGCGGCCGGCGGTACAGCTCCTGGGGCGGGCCGGCCTGGGTCAGGCGGCCTTCGCGCATCACCGCCACCTGATCGGCGAAGGACAGCGCTTCGGCCTGATCGTGGGTGACGAGGATGGTGGCGATGTCGGCCTCGCGCAGCACGCGGGCGACGGTGCGGCGCAGCGAATCGCGCAGGCCGGTGTCGAGCGCCGAGAAAGGCTCGTCCAGCAGCATCAGCGCCGGCTTGCGGGCCAGGGCGCGGGCCAGGGCGACGCGCTGCTGCTGGCCACCCGACAGCTCGTGCGGACGGCGCTCCAGCATCTGCGGGCCAAGCTCCACCGCCTCCAGCAGTTCCAGGACGCGGGTCCGCCGGTTGGGGTCGTTGCGCTCCAGCCCGAAGGCGATGTTGTCGGCGATGCTGAGATGGGGGAACAGGGCGCCGTCCTGCGGCACATAGCCGATGCCGCGGCGGTGGGCCGGCACCATCGTGCCGGTGTCCACCAGCGGGCGTCCGTCCAGCAGGATCCGGCCGCTGTCTGCGGTCTCGAAGCCGGCAACGATGCGCAGCAGCGTGGTCTTGCCAGACCCGGAGCGGCCGACGATGGCGGTGCGGCTGCCGGCGCGCACCGACAGCGCGACATCCTCCAGGGCCACCGCGTCGCCGTAGCGTTTTCCCAGTCCCTGAACCTGAAGGAAGCTCATCGTCCGGCGGCCCGTTTCGATTGGATGTGGAGAAGGATCGTCATCGGCAGCGACGCGGCGACCATCATCACCGCATAGGGAGCCGCCCCGGCATAGTCGATCTCGCTGGTCAGCGACCAGAATTCGGTGGCGAGCGTGCGCGTGCCGCTCGGCGCCAGCATCAGGGTCGCCGTCAGTTCGTTGGTGATGCCGAGCGCAACCATCGCCATGCTGGCGGCGGCGCCGGGTGCTGCGAGCCGGAAGGTGATCTGACGCACCGCCTGCAACGGCGTCCGGCCCAGCGCCATGGCGGCGCGCTCCAGCTCGACCGGCGCCTGGGCGATGCTGGCCCGCAGGCCGACCAGGGCCCGCGGCAGGAACAGCAGCATATAGGCCAGCAGCACCGTGCCGACGGTCTGGTAGAGCGGCAGGGCGACCCGGACGGTGATCGTCACCAGCGCCAGCGCCACCACCACGCCCGGCAGCGAGCCGACATAGTAATGGCAGGCTTCCAGAAGCCGTTGCAGCCGGCCGGGGGCGCGCACCGACAGCCAGGCCATCGGGGCGGCGGCGAGCGTGGTGAGCAGCGCGCCGGCCAGCGCCAGGGCGACGGTCTGAAGGATCGCGCCGCCGATGTCGGCGCCCTGCCAGATGCGGGTGCCGCCGATGGCGAGCCAGCGGCCGAGTGTCAGCATCGGCACGCCGAGCGACAGCGCCGCGAACAGCAGCGGGATGGCCAGGCAGGGCAGGGTGGCCCGGCCGAGCTTGGCGGCTGCCGCCTGCCGCGCGGCGCCGCTGCCGACGCGGGCATAGCGTTCCTGCCCACGCAGCAGCGCCTCGCCGCCCATCAGCCCCATGCAGAGCAGAACCAGCACCCCGGCCAGCATGTTCGCCGCGGGGCCGTTGTAGGCCGACTGGAACTGGTCGACGATGGCGGTGGTGAAGGTGTCGAACTGGATCATCACATAGAGGCCGTATTCGGCCAGCAGATGCAGGCCGATCAGCAGGCAGCCGCCATAGACCGCGACCCGCAGCTGCGGCAGCACCACGGTCAGGAAAACCCGCCAGGGTCCGTGGCCGAGCGAGGCGGCGACGTCCTCCATGGTCGGGTCGAGCCGGCGCAGCTGCGCCGCCACCGGCAGATAGAGGAAGGGCGAATAGGCCAGGACGGAAACCAGGACGGCCGCCGCCAGCCCATGCAGGCTGGGGGCGACGGTCACCCAGGCATAGCTGTGGACGAAGGCCGGAACCGCCAGCGGCGCCACCGCCAGCCAGGCCCAGAAGCGCCGCCCGGGCAGGTCGGACCGCTCGGTCAGCCAGGCCAGCGTCACCGCCACCAGAACCGACAACGGCAGGGTCAGCAGGACCAAAAGCAGCGTGTTTACCAGCAGCTCGCCGACCCGGCGGCGGAAGACCAGCTCGACGACGGTGTCCCAGCCGGTCTGGACCGTGATCCACACCACGAAGGCGAGCGGCATGAGGGCCAGCGCCGCGACCAGGGATGTGACGGCGAGCACCGGCAGCGGCGCACGCCCGGTTCCCCTGGCTGTGACGGGGGATGCCGCAGCGCGGACGGCGGTGTGGCTGCTGTCAGGCGGGTAGTGTGGATCTTGCGTGTTGAGAGCGATGACGGCGAACTCCGCTACCGGCCCCTGGTCCGCCCGGATGGAGGGACCTCGACCGCCGTTGCCCGCGATCCGATGCCGCGGGCAACGGCAGCAGGGATTACAGCAGGCCGGCCGCCGTCATCAAGTCGGTGACGGCCTTATTGTTGAGGGCCTCCGGCTTGACCTTCGGCGCCTGGAGCTTGTCGAGCGGCTCCAGCCGCGGGTTGGAGGCGACACCGCCGGCGACGGCATATTCGTAGGAGTCGCCGTCGCGCAGCACTTCCTGGCCGCCCTTGCCGGTCAGGAACTTCACGAAGGCTTCGGCCTCGCCCTTGTGCTTGCTCGACGCCAGGACGCCGGCGCCGGAAATGCTGACGAAGGCGCCCGGATCGCCGTTGCGGAAATAATGCAGGGCGACGTTCTTGCTGTTCTCGCCGCCGGTGCGGGCCTGATCGCCGATGTAATAATAATGGTAGATCACAGCACCTTCGACTTCGCCGGCATTCACCGCCTTCATGGCGACGCTGTTGCCGCGATAGGGCTTGGCATTCTCCTTCATCGCCTTCAGCCAGGACGCGGTGGCCGCCTCGCCCTCAG
>NZ_BADK01000289.1 GCF_000333595.1 Azospirillum sp. B506 | reverse complement strand
ACCGCATGTACGAGTCCCTGGATCGCCGGTGACGATGCGGTGCCCGCGCGTCCGTGACTTCCGTGGATCCCGGGGTGACAGCTTCGACGGCCGTGGCAACTACGCCATGGGCGTCAGGGAGCAGATCATTTTCCCGGAGATCGATTACGACAAGATCGATCAGATCCGCGGCATGGACATCATCATCGTCACTTCGGCGAAGACCGACAAGGAAGCCAAGGCTCTCCTGAAGGCCTTCGACATGCCGTTCGTGAGCTGAGGCTGGAGCACGACCATGGCTAAGACCAGTGCCATCGAAAAGAACAAGCGTCGCGCCAAGCTGGCCAAGCAGTACGCGAACAAGCGTGCGCGCCTGAAGGCAATCGCGAACGACAAGACCCTCCCGCCGGAAGAGCAATTCGCCGCCCGCCTCAAGCTGGCCGAGCTGCCGCGCAACTCCTCGAAGGTGCGCATCCGGAACCGCTGCGAAATGACCGGGCGTCCGCGCGCGTTCTATCGCAAGTTCAAGCTGTCCCGCGTCACGCTCCGCGAACTGGCCTCGACCGGCCAGATCCCGGGCATGACGAAGTCGAGCTGGTAAGGAGGGTCCGAGAATGTCTTTGAGCGATCCGCTCGGCGATATGCTGACCCGCATCCGCAACGGTCAGCACGCCCGCATGTCCGTTGTGGTTTCCCCGGCGTCTAAGCTGCGCGTCAACGTCCTGGAAGTTCTGAAGCGTGAAGGCTTCATCCGCGGCTGGTCCGAGGAAGAGCTGCGTCCGGGCGTCAAGAACCTGAAGATCGAGCTGAAGTACCACGAAGGCGAGCCTGTGATTAAGCAGATCGCCCGTGTGTCCAAGCCCGGCCGTCGCGTCTACTCGAAGATCGCCGACCTGCCCCGTGTTTACAACGGGCTGGGTCTGTCGATCCTGTCGACCCCGCGCGGCGTGATGTCGGACAATGAGGCCCGCGCCGCCAACGTTGGCGGTGAAGTCCTCTGCCGCGTGTTCTAAGGGGGATTGGCAGATGTCGCGCATTGGCAAGCATCCCGTGCCGGTCCCGGCTGGCGTCGACGTGAAGGTCGACGGTCAGCTGGTCACGGCCAAGGGCAAGCTGGGGCAACTCAGCATGACCCTGATCGACGACATCACCGCCTCGCTGGAAGACGGCAAGGTGGTGGTGAAGCCGGCAAATGACAGCAAGCGCGCCCGCGTCATGTGGGCGACCTCGCGCACCCTGATCAACAACATGGTCACGGGTGTCAACCAGGGCTTCACGATCAACCTGGAAATCAACGGCGTCGGTTACCGTGCCGCCGTGCAGGGCAAGGAGCTGGTTCTCCAGCTCGGCTTCTCGCACGACGTCAAGTACCCGATCCCGGAAGGCATCACGATCAAGTGCGACAAGCCGACGGCCATCTCGGTCAGCGGCTATGACAAGCACAAGGTCGGCCAGGTTGCCGCCGAAATCCGCGGTTGGAAGAAGCCGGAGCCCTACAAGGGCAAGGGCATCAAGTACGAGACCGAAACCATCCTGCGCAAGGAAGGTAAGAAGAAGTAACCGCCATGCTGAAGCCAAAGCAACTCCACGAGCGCCGCAAGCAGCGCGTGCGCGCGCAGATTGCCAAGAAGGCCGGCGGGCGTGTTCGCCTCTCGGTCTTCCGGTCCAATCTGCACATCTACGCCCAGATCATCGACGACGAAAACGGCAAGACGCTCGCGTCCGCCTCGTCGCTGGAGAAGGAGCTGCGCGTGCAGCTCAAGCACGGCGGCAACGTCGATGCTGCCAAGCGCATCGGCGAGCTGATCGCCGAGCGCGCCAAGGCCGCTGGGGTCACCGAGGTTGTGTTCGACCGCGGTGGGTACATTTACCATGGCCGGGTGAAGGCCCTGGCCGACGCCGCCCGTGAGGGCGGGCTGTCGTTCTAAGGAGGCCCGGATATGGCACGTGAACGTGGGGAGCGGGACAACCGCGACCGGCAGCCGCGCGAGCGGGAAGAAAGCGAGCTGATCGAAAAGCTCGTCGGCATCAACCGCGTCGCCAAGGTGGTCAAGGGTGGTCGTCGCTTCGGCTTCGCCGCTCTGGTCGTCGTCGGCGACGGCAAGGGCCGTGTCGGCGTCGGTTCGGGCAAGGCCCGCGAGGTCCCGGAAGCCATCCGCAAGGCGACCGATCAGGCCAAGCGCGGCATGATCCGTGTTCCGCTGCGCGAAGGCCGTACGCTGCATCACGACACCAACGGTCACTTCGGTGCCGGCAAGGTCGTGCTGCGGGCCGCTCCGGCCGGTACCGGCATCATCGCCGGTGGTCCGATGCGCGCGATCTTCGAGGCGCTCGGCGTCGCTGACGTCGTCACCAAGTCGATCGGCACGTCGAACCCGCACAACATGATCAAGGCGACCTTCGACGCCCTGACCCAGGTCACCAGCCCGCGGTCGGTCGCGGCGCGCCGTGGTCGTCGCGTGAGCGACATCCTCGGTCGTCGCGAGGCCGGCGCCGGTCAGGAGGCCTGATCATGAGCGAGAAGAAGACCGTCGTCGTGACCCAGATCGGCAGCCCGATCGGCCGCAAGCACGACCAGCGCGAGACGCTGGTCGGTCTGGGTCTCAACAAGCTGCACCGGACCCGCGAGCTGGAGGACACTCCGGCCGTGCGGGGCATGATCGCCAAGGTCGCGCACCTGGTCCGCGTCGAGAACGAGGGCTGAGATCATGACCAAGCTGAATGACCTGCGTGACAACGCCGGTGCCCGCAAGGCGCGCATGCGCGTCGGTCGCGGTATCGGTTCCGGCAAGGGCAAGACCGCTGGCCGCGGCGTGAAGGGTCAGACCTCGCGCACCGGTGTGGCGATCAACGGCTTCGAAGGCGGGCAGATGCCTCTGCACCGCCGCCTGCCGAAGCGCGGTTTCCGGAACATCTTCGCCAAGGAATACTCGGTGGTGAACCTGGGCATGGTCCAGAAGGCCATCGACCTGGGCAAGCTGAACGCATCCGAGACCATCGATGCCGCGGCGCTCAACGCCGCCGGCGTCACCGGCAAGGTGAAGAAGGACGGTGTCCGTCTGCTGGGCAAGGGCGAGCTGACCGCGAAGGTTTCCTTCACGGTCGCCGGCGCGTCCAAGTCGGCGATCGAGGCCGTCGAGAAGGCGGGTGGCAGCGTCACGCTGACCGTTCCCGCCGCCGAAGCCGCCGAGTAAAGGTCCGCGACAAGCCCGTGCTTGCGCACGGGCTTTCGGGGCACTACAAAAAGCGATGTCGCGAGGGGCGGCCTGCGTCATGCAGTGCCGCCCCGTTCGCGCTTACGGGACAGGGATTGGACCATGGCATCAGCGGCCGAGCAGCTTGCCGCCAACATCAATTTCGGGGCTTTCTCCAAGGCGACCGAGCTGAAAAAGCGGATTTGGTTCACCTTGGCGGCCCTGATCGTCTATCGGCTGGGCACCTACATCCCGATTCCGGGCATCGATCCGCACATCCTGCAGGACGTCTTCAAGCAGCAGGGCAGCGGCATCCTTGGGATGTTCGACATGCTGGCCGGCGGTGCGCTCCACCGCATGACCATCTTCGCGCTCAACATCATGCCGTACATCTCGGCGTCCATCATCGTGCAGCTGCTGACCGCCGTGTCGCCGCAGATGGAGGCCATGAAGAAGGAAGGCGAGGCCGGGCGCAAGAAACTCAACCAGTACACCCGATTCGGCACCGTCGTTCTCGCCACCGTGCAGGCCTATGGCCTTGCGGTCGGGCTTGAGTCGATGCGTGGCTCGACCGGCGCGGCGGTCATCGATCCCGGCCTGTTCTTCCGCATCGCCACGGTCATCACGCTGGTCGGCGGCACCATGTTCCTGATGTGGCTGGGCGAGCAGATCACCGCACGGGGCATCGGCAACGGCACCTCGCTGATCATCTTCGCCGGCATCGTCGCGGAACTGCCGCGCGCGCTGGTCAACACGTTGGAACTCGGCCGCCAGGGCGCTCTGTCCACCGTCTTCATCATCCTTATGCTGGTGATGGCGGTCGCAGTGGTGTTCTTCATCGTCTTCATGGAACGTGCCCAGCGGCGTCTGCTGGTGCAGTATCCCAAGCGTCAGGTCGGCAACCGGGTGTTCGGCGGCGAAGCGTCGCATCTGCCGCTGAAGATGAACACGGCCGGCGTCATCCCGCCGATCTTCGCGTCGTCGCTGCTGCTGCTGCCGCTGACCGCGGTCGGCTTCGCCGGCGGCGAAGGGCCGGAGTGGCTGCAGGCGGTGTCGCGCTATGTCGCGCATGGCACGCCTCTGTATATGCTGCTGTACGCCTCGCTGATCGTGTTCTTCTGCTTCTTCTACACCGCCATCGTCTTCAATCCGACCGAGACGGCCGACAACCTGCGCAAGTATGGCGGCTTCATCCCGGGCATCCGTCCGGGCAAGAACACCGCCGACCACATCGACTATGTTCTGACGCGGTTGACGGTGATCGGCTCCGCCTACCTTGTGGCGGTTTGTCTCCTCCCCGAAATCCTGATATCCCAGCACTCGGTTCCGTTTTATTTTGGCGGCACCAGCCTGCTGATCGTGGTCACCGTCACGATGGACACGGTCGCGCAGATTCATTCCCACCTGCTGGCCCACCAGTATGAGGGATTGATCAAGAAATCGAAGCTTCGGGGGAGAAAGTAATGAACCTCATACTGCTCGGTCCGCCGGGCGCCGGGAAGGGGACCCAGGCGCGCCGTCTGGAAGACACTCGTGGTCTGGTGCAGTTGTCGACCGGCGACATGCTCCGTGCCATGGTGGCCGAAGGCGGGCCGCTCGGGCAGCAGGCGAAGGAGATCATGGCCGCCGGCAAGCTGATGCCGGACGAGCTGATGGTCAGCATGATCGCCGAACGCATTTCCAAGCCCGACGTCAAGAACGGCTTCATCCTCGACGGGTTCCCGCGCACCGTGGCCCAGGCCGAGGCGCTGGATCGGATGCTGGACGAGAAGGGCCTGAAGCTCGATCATGTGATCGAGATGCGGGTGGTCGACGACGTGCTGGTGGAGCGCATCACCGGCCGTTACACCTGCGCCAAATGCGGCAAGGGCTATCACGACAGCTTCGAGAAGCCGAAGGTCGAGGGCGTCTGCGATGTCTGCGGCAGCACCGAATTCAAGCGGCGTGCTGACGACAACGCGGAGACGGTGACCACCCGTCTGGCCCAATATCACCAGCAGACGGCGCCGATCCTGCCCTACTATCAGGGGCGAGGCGTCCTGAAGGTGGTGGACGGCATGGCCGACATCGATGAGGTGACCAACCAGATCGGCGCGATTCTCACCAACTGAGGATCGTCACCGCCGGGTGGATGTGAAAAAGGCCGCGTCTCCCTTTGGGAGGCTGCGGCCTTTTTGCTATTGCCGGCTTTCCCTGCCGGCGTCAGACGGCTTTGACGGAAGGTTGGGGGTCGGTCGCAGTGGGCGCGCCGGAAGCGGTATGGTCCGACATGGTGCGGTAACGCGCCAGGATCCAGCCGAGATGGGCGGCGACCGCGTTGGCGGCGGCATCGGGATCGCGGCGGGCGATGGCCTGATGGATGGCGCGATGATGCTCGATCATCAGCGCCTCATGGTTCTCCATGAAGGGCTCGGTGTGCTTCATCTCGACCATGTTGCCGAGGATATCGCGGATGGTCGACAACAGGTGCAGATAGACCGGGCTGCCGGACGCCTGGGCGACGGCGACGTGGAAATCCATGTCGTCGGCCGCGCGTCCGCCGTCGCGGTTGGTCTCGCTCATCGCCGCCAGGATGCGGCCGATGGTGTCGATCTGCTCCTGGGTCGCGCGCTCGGCGGCCCGGCGGGCGGCCCAGCTTTCCAGCGCCAGGCGGATTTCGACGAGGTCGCACAGGTTCTGATGCGTGCTGCGGACCATGGCGGTCAGAGCCCCGTCCATCACGCCGGCCGACGAGACCACCCGGGTGCCGCCACCCTGGACCGCGGTCAGGAACCCCTGGGTCTTCAGCTTCTGCAGGGCGGCGCGGACAGAGACGCGGCTGACATGCAGCTGTTCCGCCAATTGGCGTTCGCCCGGCAGACGCTCCCCCGGCACCAGTTCGCCGCGCGCGATGCGGTCGAGAAGCTGTTGCGCCACCCATTCCGAAATGCGCTGGGAAGAGGAGGGGACGTGAGCGCTGTCATCGGTGCCGGGCACGGGTTGTTCCCCTTCGGTCGGAAAACGGATCATTGCTGATTGGTCATACCGGTAACGGTCCCGGCGGATGCGGTCAATGGGCGACAGAGGCGCCGCGTTGCCTTGCCCGCGGGATGGAAAAACAGAGGGCTGGACCGAAGCCTCAGCGACCGCCGGGGCGGGCCAGCAGGATGCCCACCAGGATCACCGCGGCTCCCAGCGCCTGCAAGGGTCCCAAGGGTTCGTTCAGCAGGATCCAGGCGAGGATCGCCGCTGCGGCGGGCTGGAGCAGCAGGCTGACCGACGAGAACGACGCAGGCAGATGGGCCAGCGCGTAGGCGATCAGGCTCTGTCCGCAGGCGTGGCTGAACAGGGCAAGCCCCGCCAGCACGGCCCAGCCGCCGGCGGTGGCCGGAAGCATCGCCTCGCCATCATAGAGGCCGATCGGCAGCAGCACCGCCGCGGATATGGCGCCGCTCCAAGTCATGATGGTTGCGGTGGAGAACTCGCTGCGCAGGCGCCCGACCGACAGGATGTAGCCGGCATAGAAGGCGGCGGTCAAAATGGCGAGCGCATCGCCGAACAGGTGGTCGGCATCGAGCTGGAAGCTCTCGCCCATCAGCACGACAGCGCCGACCAGCGCCAGCAGCATGCCCATGATGAAACGGCGTGTGATCCGCTCCTTGAACAGGAACCAGGCGGCCGGCGCCACATACAGCGGGGCGAAATTCGCCAGCAGCGTGGAGTTGGCAACCGAAGTATAGCGAATGGAGGTATGCCAGATCGCGAGATCGCCGGCGAAGCACAGGCCGGCCAGCGACAGCCGGGCATAGTCAGCGATGGAAGAGGGGCGGCGGCTGACGCGTCCGCCTCTTTGCCGCGACTCGGCGGCCATCCAAAGGGCCAGTGCCGGCATTGCCAACGCAGTGCGCCAGAATCCGATGGCGACCGGTCCGACGTCCGACAGGCGGACGAAGATGGGTGCGAAGGCGATGCCCAAGGCACCGACCAGCAGAGCTGTCAGGGCGAGGCGCTGCGTCCGGTGGGCATGGTCGGGGGAAAAGGCACTGGCGTCTGGCATGGCCGGCTTATATCCGCCGGGCGGCCTGCGGGCCAGCCGGTTGCCAGTCATGGCTGCCGTGCGCCTCCGGGATTCTCCCGGAGGCTGTCGCGACAAGGATCGGGCAGGGGCGGATCAGCGCGGACGGATGCGGCGGAGCGAAACAGATTCGTCGTCTTCCGATCCGAAATCGTCGTAATGGACCGGGCAGCGCCCATCCTGGCGGGGATTGCCCTTGACGGTGGCCGGGTACCAATCGCCCTTCCACTCCACCGACACCCGCATGCCGGGCTGGCACAGCGAGGCGCCTGCCGCATAGCCGCCGTTGGACATCGGAGCCGCACCCATCGGCGCCGTGGCAGCACCCGAGGGCATCGGGCTTTGCATCGGAACAGCGGCGGGTGCCGGCTTCTCCTGGTCGCAGAAGGCCGTGCAGACGCGCTTGGGGATCACCTGTCCGCCGCAGCTGCCGCCGAAGCAGTCGCGATAGTCGGACTCGCAGCGCGCCTCGCAGCTGCTGTTGCCGCAGGAATAGGAGCGGTCGAAATCGCTGACGGACTTCTTGACCGGCTTCTTCTCCGCCTGCTGGCGGCTGACATAGGCCTGATACTCATAGAGGGCGCGCGACCGCGCCTCGTTCACGCAGGACTGCTGCGACATGCCGCAATTTTGCCGGCAGTAATTGCGGTTCTGCTGACATTGGTTGACGCAGAGCCGTCCGTCGGCCGAACTCGGCGGGACCAAGCTGTATTGCGTCTCGTAAACAGGTCCGCAAGCGCTGAGCAGCGCCATGACGGCAAGGCAGAGGGTGAGCAGGCGAAGCATGCGGGTCGTCTTCCGGGTGGGTTCGCGCGAAGAGAGAGGGAAGCCTAGCAGTTTGCCGTTCGGACTACCACCATCGGCCGCGCGTCCGCCCGCCGTGGCCCGCAGTGTGGCATCCGGCGTCAAGGTTGCGGTACTGTGACGCATGTCTTCCTCACCCTCCGAACATCGCCAGCCCGTCACCGCTCCCGCACCGGCGCCGCGCGGGACGATTCCCTTGCTGGGCCCTGGCGATCCGCCGCCGGCAACCACGCTCAACCCGGATGCCGGCGGCCCCCTGCTTCTGGTGTGCGACCACGCTTCCCGCGCCATTCCCCATTCGCTGGGCGACCTCGGCCTGCCGGAGGAGCAGCTCTGCCGCCACATCGCCTATGACATCGGTGCGGCCGAGGTGACTCGGCGGCTGGCGGCGCGGTTCGGGGCCACCGCCGTGCTGTCGGGCTTCTCGCGGCTGGTGATCGATCCGAACCGGGCGCTGGAGGATCCCACCGCCATTCCGGTGGTCAGCGACGACGTGGTGATCCCCGGCAACCGCGCGCTCGATGCCGAAGCCCAGGCCCAGCGGGTGGAGGCGCTGTTCAAACCCTATCACGCCGCGGTGGCGGCGGCGGTGGCGGCGATCCGTGGGCGTGGGCAGGTGCCGGTGCTGGTGTCGGTGCACAGCTTCACGCCGGCGATGCGCGGGGTGGCGCGGCCCTGGCACATCGGCGTGCTGTGGGACAACGATCCCCGCCTGCCGGTGCCGCTGATCGAGGCGCTGAAGGCTGGCGGCCGCTGGTGCGTCGGCGACAACCAGCCCTATTCCGGCCGCGGCACGTTGGGCGGCACGGTGGAAACCCACGCGACTCCCGCCGGCTACCCCAATGTGCTGCTGGAGGTGCGGCAGGATTTGATCGCCACGCCNGAGGGTGCCGATTCGTGGGCGCAGGTGATCGGCGATGCGCTGGAGCCGCTGCTGGGCCTGCCGTCGCTGGCGACCGTCAACACCACCC
>NZ_BADK01000290.1 GCF_000333595.1 Azospirillum sp. B506 | reverse complement strand
GAAGGCCGCAAGCTGGCGCTCAAGACCGCCCTGTCGGCCAAGGCCGCCGAGGGCAAGCTGATCGTCCTGGAGGCTGCGGCCGCCGAGACGCACAAGACCAAGGAACTGGCGGCCCGTCTCGCCACCCTCGGCCTGACTTCGGCGCTGATCATCGATGGCTCGAACCTGGACGAGAACTTCGCCAAGGCTTCGCGCAACATCCCGCTGATCGACGTGCTGCCGGAGCAGGGTGCGAACGTCTACGACATTCTCCGCCGCGACACGCTGGTCCTGACCCGCAACGCGGTCGAGCAACTGGAGGCTCGCCTGAAATGAGCAAGCAGTCGAAACCTGCGGTGAGCCAGGAGCGGATGTACGACCTGATCCTCGCTCCCGTCATCACCGAGAAGTCGACGTTGGTGTCGGAGCACAACCAGGTCACGTTCCGCGTGCCGCTCACGGCCTCCAAGCCGGAGATCAAGGCCGCCGTTGAAGGTCTCTTCAACGTCAAGGTGACCGCGGTCAACACCCTGGTTTCCAAGGGCAAGACCAAGCGGTTCCGCGGCACCATCGGCCGTCGCTCGGACTTCAAGAAGGCCGTCGTCACCCTCGCCGAGGGTAACAAGATCGACGTGACCACGGGCATCTGAGCGGGAGTGTGATCCGATGGCTCTGAAGCAATACCGCCCGATTACGCCGTCGCTCCGCCAGCTGGTCATCGTTGACCGCTCGGAGCTGTGGAAGGGCAAGCCGGTCAAGACCCTCACCGAGGGCCTGACCAAGTCTGGTGGCCGCAACAACACCGGCCGCATCACTGCGCGCCGGATGGGTGGCGGTCACAAGCGCACCTATCGTCTGGTGGACTTCAAGCGTCGCAAGTTCGACGTTCCGGCCACCGTCGAGCGGCTCGAATATGATCCGAACCGCACGGCCTTCATTGCGCTGATCAAGTATCAGGATGGGACGCTGTCCTACATCCTGGCGCCGCAGCGCCTGAAGGTCGGCGACACCGTGATCTCCGGCGAGCGCACCGACGTGAAGCCCGGAAATGCGATGCCGCTGAAGAACATCCCGGTCGGTTCGATCGTGCACAACGTCGAGCTGAAGGCCGGCAAGGGTGGTCAGGTGGCCCGGTCCGCCGGCACCTACCTGCAGCTGGTCGGCCGCGACGGCGGCTACGCCCAGCTGAAGCTGCCCTCGGGCGAGCTGCGCATGGTTCGTGGCGAGTGCATGGCCACCCTGGGTGCCGTGTCCAACCCGGACCAGATGAACACCAACCTTGGCAAGGCCGGTCGCAACCGCTGGCTCGGCGTGCGTCCGTCGGTCCGTGGCGTCGCCATGAACCCGATCGACCACCCGCACGGTGGTGGTGAGGGTCGCACCTCGGGCGGCCGTCATCCGGTCACGCCGTGGGGCAAGCCGACCAAGGGCAAGAAGACTCGTCACAACAAGAAGACGGATGGCCTGATCCTGCGCCGCCGTCATTCGAAGTAAGGAGGTCGAACGATGGCACGCTCCGTTTGGAAGGGCCCGTTCGTCGACGGCTATCTGCTGAAGAAGGCGGACAAGAGCCGGGCTTCGGGCCGCAACGAGATCATCAAGATCTGGTCGCGTCGTTCGACCATCCTGCCGCAGTTCGTCGGTCTGACGTTCGGCGTCTACAACGGCCACAAGTTCCTGCCGGTTCTGGTTACCGAGCACATGATCGGTCACAAGTTCGGCGAGTTCGCTCCGACGCGGACCTTCTATGGCCACGCGGCGGACAAGAAGGCGAAGAGGAAGTAAGCCATGGGCAAGCCTGCCAACCCCAGCCGGGTCGCGGAGAACGAGGCTCTGGCCCGCAATCCGATGATCCGCACCAGCCCGCGGAAGCTCAACCTCGTCGCCCAGCTCATCCGGAACATGGATGCCAGCCGCGCCGTGGCCGAGCTGACCTTCTCCAAGCGCCGCATCGCCGGCGAGGTGAAGAAGGTCCTGCAGGCCGCGATCGCGAACGCCGAGAACAACCACCAGCTCGACGTCGACCGTCTGTACGTGTCGTCGGCGACGGTCGGTCGCGCTCTGGTGATGAAGCGCTTCCACGCCCGTGCCCGCGGCCGCGGCGCCCGGGTCGAGAAGCTGTTCAGCAACCTGACGATCATCGTTCGCGAGCGTGACGCCGCCGTTGCCGAGGGGGCCGAGTAATGGGTCAGAAAATCAATCCGATCGGGCTGCGCCTCGGCATCAACCGGACCTGGGACAGCCGTTGGTTCGCCAAGCGCGACTACGCCAACCTGCTGCACCAGGACCTGAAGCTGCGCGGCTATCTGCAGGGTCGCCTGCAGCAGGCCGGTTGCTCGCGCGTCGTGATCGAACGTCCGGCCAAGAAGGCCCGCATCACCATCCACTCGGCCCGTCCGGGTGTGGTGATCGGCAAGAAGGGCGCGGACATCGAGAAGCTGCGTCTTGAGCTGTCGAAGATGACCGGCAGCGAGGTGAGCCTGAACATCGTCGAGATCCGCAAGCCGGAGATCGACGCTCGCCTCATCGCCGAGAACATCGCCAGCCAGCTTGAGCGCCGTGTGGCATTTCGTCGCGCCATGAAGCGCGCCGTGCAGTCCGCCATGCGTCTGGGCGCCCAGGGCATCCGGATCAACTGCTCCGGCCGTCTCGGCGGTGCGGAAATCGCCCGCATGGAGTGGTACCGCGAGGGCCGCGTTCCGCTGCACACCCTGCGCGCCGACATCGATTACGGTGTGGGCACCGCCAAGACCACCTACGGCACCTGCGGTGTCAAGGTGTGGGTGTTCAAGGGCGAGGTGATGGCTCACGACCCGATGGCGCAGGACAAGCGCATGGGTTCCGAGCCGGTGTCGACCGACGGCGAGCCGCGCCGCGAGCGGCACGATCGCCGCGACCGTCGCGAGCGCTCCGAGCGCTCCGAACGCGAGTAAAGGGGCCGAGCGATGCTTTCTCCCAAGCGCACGAAATTCCGTAAGGCCCACAAGGGCCGTATCCACGGCAACGCCAAGGGCGGCACCGCCCTGAACTTCGGCTCCTTCGGCCTCAAGGCCCTGGAGCCGGAGCGCATCACCGCCCGGCAGATCGAAGCGGCCCGCCGCGCGATCACCCGCGCGATGAAGCGTCAGGGCCGCGTCTGGATCCGCATTTTCCCGGATCTCCCCGTCTCTACCAAGCCCGCCGAAGTCCGCATGGGTTCCGGTAAGGGTTCGCCGGAGTACTGGGCGGCCCGCGTGAAGCCCGGCCGCATCCTGTTTGAACTGGACGGCGTGCCGGCAGATGTGGCAAAAACCGCCTTCGCTCTGGCGGCCGCGAAGCTGCCGATCAAGGTGAAGCTGGTGACCCGCCTGGGCGGTGTCGAGGAGACCGCGGCATGAAGGCCGTAGACATTCGTACGAAGAGCGCGGATGAGCTGAACGATCAGCTCATCCAGCTCAAGAAGGAACAGTTCAACCTGCGTTTCCAGAAGGCCTCCGGCCAGCTGGAGAACACCGCGCGGGTGAACACGGTGCGCCGCGACATCGCCCGCATCAAGACCATCCTCGGCGAGCGTGCCCGCTCCGCCGACGCCGGCAAGTAAGGGGGATCATCCATGCCTCGCCGCGTTCTGCAGGGCACGGTGGTCAGCGACAAGTGCGACAAGACCGTTACGGTTCTTGTCGAGCGCCGTGTCATGCACCCCGTGTACAAGAAGTTCATTCGTCAGTCGAAGAAGTACGCCGCCCACGATGAGGGCAACCAGTTCAAGGTCGGCGATACCGTTTCGATCATCGAATGCCGCCCGATCTCGAAGTCCAAGCGTTGGACGGTCGTGACGGAGTCCGCCGCCGACAGCGGCGCCGCGTGATAACGAAAGGTCGTAAACAATGATCCAGATGCAAACCAACCTGGAAGTCGCCGATAACAGCGGGGCGCGCCGGGTGCAGTGCATCAAGGTGCTTGGCGGGTCCAAGCGGAAGGTCGCGACTGTGGGCGACGTCATCGTCGTCTCGGTCAAGGAGGCCATTCCGAAGGGCCGCGTCAAGAAGGGCGACGTGCATCGCGCCGTCATCGTCCGCACCGCGAAGGAACTGCGTCGGGAGGACGGGTCGGCGATCCGTTTCGACCGCAACGCCGCCGTGCTGATCAACAAGCAGGGCGAGCCGATCGGCACCCGTATTTTCGGGCCGGTCACTCGTGAGCTTCGCGGCAAGAAGTTCATGAAGATCATCTCGCTGGCGCCGGAGGTGCTGTAATGGCCGCCAAGATCAAGACCAAGGACAAGGTCGTTGTCCTGACCGGCCGTGACAAGGGCAAGACCGGCGAGGTGTTGAAGGTTTTCCCGAAGGAGAACCAAGGCGTTGTGCAGGGCGTGAACGTGGTGAAGAAGCACCATAAAGGCAGCGCCCGCTCGCAGGG
>NZ_BADK01000291.1 GCF_000333595.1 Azospirillum sp. B506 | reverse complement strand
GACCCTGATGCGCTCGCCATTTGCCGCGTCGAACCAGCAACCGGGCCAGGGGGTCAGGGCGCGGACCTGCCGCTCGACGTAAGCGGCGGGCTGGGTCCAGTCGAGCCGGCCGTCCTCGCGCGTCAGCTTGGCGGCGTAGGTGACGCCCTCGTCCGGTTGCGGCACGGCGGTCAGGGTGCCGGCGGCCAGACCGTTCAGCGCCGGGACGATCATGCGGGCGCCGAGGGAGGCCAGCTCGTCATGCAGGCTGCTGGCGGTGGTGGCGGGGGTGATCGCCACCGCTTCCCGAGACAGCATGGCGCCGGTGTCCAGCCCGATGTCCATCTGCATGATGGTGATGCCGGTCTCGGCATCGCCGGCCAGGATGGAGCGCTGGATCGGCGCCGCCCCGCGCCAGCGCGGCAGCAGCGAGCCATGCACGTTGACACAGCCCAGCCGCGGCGCGTCGAGAACCGGCTGCGGCAGGATCAGGCCGTAGGCGGCGACCACGGCGACATCGGCCTTGAGGTCGGCGAATTCCGCCTGGGCCTCAGCAGTGCGCAGGCTTTTCGGCGTGCGCACGGGGATGCCGTGCTCCCCGGCGAAGCGGTGGACGGGCGATTTCTGCACCTGCTGGCCGCGGCCGGCCGGACGCGGCGGCTGGCTGTAGGCGCAGACGACCTGATGCCCCGCCTCGATCAGCGCGGCAAGGCTGGGCACGGCGAAATCCGGCGTGCCCATGAAAACGAGACGGAGCGGGGTCATCATTGGATCGAGGCTGGTCAGGCCGTCGCCTTCTGCATCTTCTGGACCTTCTTCAGCAGGATGTTCGCCTGGGTCCGCGTCGCCCTGATCGCCGGGGCCCTGCTGTTCCTGGCGCTGTTCCTGTTGCTGCCGCTGGTCGCGGTCTTCGTCGAGGCGCTGCGCCGCGGCGTCGATGCTTATTTGACGGCGTTGACCGAACCGGATGCGGTTGCC
>NZ_BADK01000292.1 GCF_000333595.1 Azospirillum sp. B506 | reverse complement strand
GCCGGCGGCTGACCCCGGTGGCGACCGACCGGTCCAATCTGGCCGGCACCCGTGGCGCGGGCGGCATGNCCAAGGAGCAGAAGGTGCGCGACCCGTACGAAACGGCGCCGGACGGCAACAACGTCGTCCTGGAAGACCAGATGATGCGGATGAGCCAGAGTTCGATGGATTACCAGACCATCACCAACCTGTATAAGAAGCAGGTGGCGATGATCAAGTCGGCGATCCGCTCGGGCAGTTGAGGCCAACCGGCCGGCAAGCTGTTCCGGCTGGGGTTTTGAGGAGGCGGTGCGATGGATCTCTACAAGTCGATGGCGGTTTCCGCCTCGGGCATGAAGGCGCAGGGCACGCGCCTGAAGGTCATTTCGGAGAATCTGGCCAACGCCAACACCACCGCCGAGACGCCGGGCGATCTGCCCTATCGCCGTAAGACGGTGATCTTCAAGAATGAACTGGACCGGGCGATGGACGTCGACAAGGTCCGCGTCGCCAAGGTCGATGTGGACAAAAGCGACTTCCAGCGCCGCTATGACCCATCGCACCCGTCGGCCGACGCCGACGGCTATGTGCTGCTGCCCAACGTCAACAGTGTGGTGGAGGCGATGGATATGCGCGAGGCCCAGCGCAGCTATGAAGCCAACCTGTCGGCCATCGACACCGCGCGGCAGATGCTGACGCGCACCATCGACATCCTGCGCACCTGACGCCCGCATCTCCCGCCGCCTTCAACCCTCCTGACGCACCGGAACCGCCGCCATGATCAATCCGCTGAACGCCGCCGCGGCCTATGCCACCACCGCCGCCAAGACGACCGGCCCCGGCATGGCCGCGCGCGACGGCGCGTCCTTCGGCGACGTGCTGGAACAGGCTGCCAAGGAGAGCATCGGCACGTTGAAGAAGAGCGAGGACATG
>NZ_BADK01000293.1 GCF_000333595.1 Azospirillum sp. B506 | reverse complement strand
CGAGCGCCGTCATCGATGCCTGCCGGTCGCCCGTCTCCAGCGCACAAAGGAGAGTGTGGTTGAGCTCGATGTAGGGTTCGTGAAGATGGGCCATGTCCTTGAGCTGTCCGAAGGCAAGCCGGAGTTCGGCGAGCACGAGGTCGAAGCTGGCGCTGAGCCGGGGGCTATCGCACAGGCCGACCATGGCGCGGTGGAACTCCATGTTGTTCGTGCCGACCCTTTGCCAGTCCCGTTCGGCGCCAAGCTCCCTGCCCTCTTCGACCAGGGCCCGCATGCGGGCGAGCGCCGGATGGCCCCGGCTTGCCGCCTCGACCGCACCTCGCTGGATCACCGCGCGGACACGGTAGATGTCGATGATCGCGGCCTCGTCCGGCACCGTGACGAAGACGCCGCGGTTGGGACTATAGGAGAGCAGCCGCTGGCTGGTCAGGAAGCGGAACGCTTCGCGCAGCGTGTTCCGCGACACCGCGAAATCCGCTGCCACCCGCTGTTCCGAAAGCTTCTGTCCGGGTTCGAACTCGCCGGCGATCAGCATGTCGCGAATGCGGATCGCCACCGCACCGGCAAGGGATGTCCCGTCGGTTTCCATAGTCGTCCTGATCGTCATCGGCACCTCCCGAAGATCCCGGCGCTGCCGGATCAAATCAAGTTTGTTGAACAATAATTTTTATGATACTCAACAATCCATATTCAGTCATTGAGCAGGTTATCGCATGGCCGTTGTCGATCTCAATGGTGATCCCGGCGGCGATCCCGGCGGCGAACCTGATGAAGCGAACGGAAAAGCCAATGAAGCCCACCCCCATCACCGCACCACCCGCAGATGCCGCTGCACGCAAGGCGGTCAGGCCTGTCATCTGCTATCCCACCCAGACCTTGCCGCGTGCCGATCTGGCGGCATACCGCGCGGTGCGGGAGGGGATGGAGCTGATCGGGACGGTGGTGGTCCCGCCGCGCGATGCGGCCACCTGGACCGTGCCCGCCGGCCATATCTTCCGCATCATCTCGACGGAAGGCGCGCAGGTGGGCGACCTCAACCTCTTCAACGCG
Source organism: Azospirillum sp. B506 (assembly GCF_000333595.1). Lineage (GTDB taxonomy): Bacteria > Pseudomonadota > Alphaproteobacteria > Azospirillales > Azospirillaceae > Azospirillum. Next base: position 765 of record NZ_BADK01000293.1, on the reverse strand, counting down.
AACGATTTGAAGGAGCGGCTCTACACCGGCAAGACCCGCGCGCTGAACGGCACCCATGTCGGGCTCGGCGATCAGCTGTTTTCCAACTTCCCCTATCTCCGCCCCATCGCCACCATCACGCACGACACGCTCGACTGGTACGGTTTCGACGAATTCGGCGGGTCGGTGCATGACGTCATCGGCACCCGCTGCGACCCCTATACGCACACTCTGCTCAGCGCCGGGGACCACTACCACCACTGCTGCCATTCGAATCTCACCCGCGCCCTGGCGAGAGCCACCGGCATGACCCTGTCCGAGGCCGAACCCCACATCCACGATGTGCTGAACGTCTTCATGTGCACGGGCTTCTCCCGGGATACCGGGCAGTACTTCATGAAGGCCAGCCCCGTGCGGCCGGGCGACTATCTCGAATTTTTCGCCGAGGTGGACCTGCTCGGCTGCATGTCCGCCTGCCCCGGCGGCGATTGCTCGTCGGAGCATTCCTCGGACACGGCCAGTTGCCATCCCCTCCTCGTCGAGATCCACAAGCCCGCCCGACTGCCGGAGGGATGGCGCGCACCGGCCATCAACGGCTACGACCGAAGCCACGGCTGCTGAACGGCTCCGGACATCGCAGATGCCACTTGCACCGCGGCCGATCCCGATGACTCATTGAGCGGGTATCGGGCGGAGTGACGGACACATCATGCGTGAAATCCTGAAGATGGGGGATCCCCGGCTGCAACGGGTGGCAAGGCCGGTCGAAGGACTCCACAACCCGGC
>NZ_BADK01000294.1 GCF_000333595.1 Azospirillum sp. B506 | reverse complement strand
GCCTTTCGGCGGCGACCAGGCCGCCCCGGCGGAAGGTGAGGTCGATGATGCCGAGCATGCCGAGCCAGCCCATCTTCTGCGCCCAGGCCTGAAGCTCGTCCATCTGGTCGGTCAGGTAGGCGGCGCCCACCGCAGCGCCGATGGAGGTGCCGCAGATGATGTCGGGCTTGATCCCGATCTCCTCCAGGGCGCGCAGGACGCCGATATGCGCCCAGCCGCGCGCCGCGCCGCTGCCCAGCGCAAGCCCGATCTTCAGGTCGGTTCCCTTCGCCATCCGCATCTCCCATCGGTGCCCCCGGCATCGGAGGCCGGATGCCTCCGGCATCGGAGGCCAGATGCCTCCGGCATCGGAGGCTTGATCTAGAGCGTATCATCTAGGCATTACCGGCCGGTGTCGGAAGCGGCCGTAAGTGGCACACCGCCGGAGCGTGGTTCATCGCCGCCCGCGAATTGGGAAATGTCGACAATTTGGCCGATCTTTGACCTGGATCAGAGGTCCGGAGGCCGTGACTGTGGCATTTCTGTGCCAGTGGCCGGAGATGATCGCACCGGATGTCGATTTTAACCATGCGTCAACTGGACCGGATGCAGTTTCGTTGCGTTGCAATGTAGTTCTCGAACCCGGAAGGTTTGTCATGGCGGACGAACTGAAAAGCTTCAGAAGAGACTGGAAACGCTGGTCGCCGACCGAACGGCTGGTTGCCATCACCGTGCTGGTCCTGATCGCGCTTCTGGGTGCGCCGGCTGCCGCCGGTCTGTTCTGATCCTCCGCTCCCTCCAGGCCCGCGCCAATGTGGCTGCGTTGGCCACAGTGTGATATGCCGGCAACTCCGGTGTGAAGACAGGGCACGGCGCAGGGGCATCTTTACGGGCTCTTAACCCTCGCGCCATAGGCTTGGTCGGCTCGGACAGTTCCTGGGACGGTTGGGCGCCACAAGCGGTCGGAGCATCGAACCTCCGCCCTCGGATGGCACCGACGGTGCGCTCGCTGGAGGGCGTGAACCGGGGAGGATCCGGCATATTTCGCCAAGGCCCTGCCCCTTTCGCTGGACACGCCCGATGACCTTTTCCGCTCAATCCGCCGTGACGGAACAGAAGCTCCTGAGACAGCGCCTCGACACCGCTTTCGCGGAAGCCGCACAGCCGCTGTCGCGCGACGAGGTGACGGACATCGTCCGCAACATCCTGGGCAGCATGGACGGCGACATCTCCGCCACCGACCTGCGCCTGTACAAGGAGGTCGTGGATCTCGCCAAATACATCGAGACCGCGAAGCAGGAGATCGCCGCGCTCCAGCCGGCCGAAATCCGCGACGAGCATATCCGCACCGCCACCGACGAGCTGGACGCGGTGATCGGTGCGACGGAAAAGGGGACCTTCGC
>NZ_BADK01000295.1 GCF_000333595.1 Azospirillum sp. B506 | reverse complement strand
CGGTGCCGGCCATCGTGGTGAGGGTAGCGAGCGAAGCGCCCGCCACGCCCGACCAGCGGGCAGCCCGCCTTTGGCCAACAGGTTCGGCATGATCGGTCCCCCTAGGCAAAGGAGCGGCGCCGAAACTTCGGTGAGGAAGCCCGGCGCCGCGTCAGAGCTGTTTTTTTGAAAAGCCGCTCTGGCCTTAGGCGAACAGGATCAGGAAGGCGATCAGCAGGGCGAACAGCGCGACGGCTTCCGTCAGCGCGAAGCCCAGAATGCCGATCGGGAAGACCTTCGGCTGCACGGCCGGGTTGCGGGCGATCGAGCCGATCAGGGTCGAGAAGATGTTGCCGATACCCAGGCCGACACCGGCGAGGGCGATAACGGCCAGACCGGCACCGATGAACTTGGCGGCTTGAGGATCCATTGTACTCTCTTCCTCTAGGTAAGGGTGAACGTGTTGGAACTGTTGGGCGAACTCGGGTCCGGCGATCGTCAGGCGCTGCTCAGTGCAGTTCCAGGGCGTCGCGGATGTACAGGCAGGTCAGGATCGAGAAGACGTAGGCTTGCAGGAAAGCCACCAGGAACTCGAAGCCGGTGAGGGCGACGTTGATCGCCAGCGGGACGAGGCCGGTGACGAAGCCCAGCGCGCCGAGACCGCTGATCATCATGACCGTGAAGCCGGCAAAGACCTTCAGCATCGTGTGACCGGCCATCATGTTGGCGAACAGTCGGATCGAGAGGCTGACGGGGCGCATCACGTAGGAGATCACCTCGATCGGGATGAGGATCGGGGCGAGCGCCTTCGGAGCGCCATGCGGCATGAAGAAGGAGAAGAAGTGCAGGCCGTGCTTCAGCAGGGCCAGGATGGTCACGAACACGAACACCGTCGCCGCCAGCGCGAAGGTCACGATGATGTGGCTGGTGAAGGTGAAGGTGTAGGGGATCATGCCGATCATGTTGCCGATCAGCACGAACATGAAGATCGAGAACACGAACGGGAAATAAGGCTGGGCGTCGTGGCCGGCGTTGTCGCGCACCAGGTTCGCGACGAACTCGTAGAACATCTCGGCCAGCGACTGCAGGCGGCCCGGAACCATCGACTTGTTCGCCATGCCCATGACCAGCAGGGCGTAGATCGCCGCCACGGCCACGACCATGAAGAAGGCCGAGTTCGTGAAGGACACGTCGTAGCCGCCGAGCACGATCTGGAACAACGAATTGATTTGGAACTGGTGCAGCGGATCCAAGGTCGTCCTCGCTCAGTGTGCGTCGCCGTCTTGGCGCTCGTTGTCGTCCCCAGGGGGCCGGCGGTAGCCGGCAGCGATGCCGAAGCCGGTGACGGCCCGGTAGACGTTCAGCACTCCCGCCGCGGCCCCCAGGAAGAACATGACGATCAGTCCCCAGGGCGCGGTGCCGAGCCAGCGATCGAGCAGAAGCCCACCGCCGACGCCGACGATCATGGCGGCAACCAGTTCCGTCCCGATGCGCCAGGCGGTGCCGAGAGCGCCCTGCGGCGGACGGTGGTATTTGCTACCGGGTCCGCCCGACCAGCCGCGTTGTCCCTCACGCGCCTTCCGCAACCGGGCTTCGAGGTCATCCAAGGGATCGGGGGGCGTTTTGTCGGTCATTCCGCCTCTCAATCACTCTTGGCTCGCAGCCATGCGAAAGCGGCGAGACCATACGGGCGGGGCGTTACCCTGTCAAGTCGCAAAACCTGTGGTGTAAGTCATTGAAAAGTATAGAAAAGAGCCGAAAAGTCATCGATTTTGCCGCGCTGCGGCGCGTTGTCCCGCTCCAGCATGCGAAAAAACCCG
>NZ_BADK01000296.1 GCF_000333595.1 Azospirillum sp. B506 | reverse complement strand
GGATGATCCTGGCGGTCGCCGGCTGCGTCGCCCAGGCCGAGGGCGAGGAGATCGTCGCCCGCGCCCCATTCGTCGACATGGTCTTCGGCCCGCAGACCTACCACACCCTGCCGGAGATGGTGGCGAAGGCCAGCCGCGCCGCCGGCAGCGTGCTGAACACCGATTTCCCGGCCGAATCCAAGTTCGACCTGCTGCCGGAGGAATCCGGCAGCCAGGGCGTCTCCGCTTTCCTGGCGGTGCAGGAGGGTTGCGACAAGTTCTGCACCTTCTGCGTGGTGCCCTACACCCGCGGTGCCGAGTTCTCCCGCCCCGCCGGCCAGATCCTGGCCGAAGCGAAACGGCTGGTCGCCCACGGCACGCGCGAGATCACCCTGCTGGGCCAGAACGTCAATGCCTGGCATGGCGACGGGCCGGACGGCAGCAGCTGGGGCCTTGGCCGGCTGATCCGCGAACTGGCGGAAATCGACGGGCTGGAGCGCATCCGCTACACCACCTCGCACCCGCGCGACATGGCGGACGACCTGATCCGCGCCCATGCCGAGGTGCCGCAGTTGATGCCCTACCTGCATCTGCCGGTGCAGGCGGGGTCGGACCGCATCCTGGCGGCGATGAACCGCAAGCACAGCGCCGACGATTACCGCCGTCTGGTCGACCGGCTGCGCAGCGCCAAGCCCGATCTGGCGATGTCCGGCGACTTCATCGTCGGCTTCCCCGGCGAGAGCGACGCCGATTTCGCCCAGACGCTGAAGCTGGTCACCGACATCGGCTATGCCCAGGCCTATTCCTTCAAATACAGCCCGCGTCCCGGCACCCCGGCTTCGGTCGAGGGCGCCCAGATACCGGAAGAGGTGAAGGAGTCCCGGCTGGCGGCGCTGCATCAGCTGCTGAACGCCCAGCAGGTCGCCTTCAACCACAGCTTCATCGGCCGCAGCGTGCCCGTCCTGTTCGACCGCGTCGGCCGCCGCGGCGGCCAGCTGCTGGGCCGCAGCCCGTGGATGCAATCGGTCCATGCCGAGGCGAACGAACGGCTGCTCGGCCGCATCGTCGAGGTGCGGGTCGACGCCGCGCTGGCCAACAGCCTCGCCGGCACCGTGGTGACCACCGAAACAACGACCGGCGAACACACCACCGCCTCTCCCTTCCAGCCTGCCGTAACCTTGGAGGCAAGCGCTTGAACGGTCTGCCCGAACGGCGTATCGACGTTCAATTCGATGACAACCGGCTTCTGCCGATGCTGTACGGGGAGCATGACCGCCACCTCGCCCGCATCGAATCCCTTCTCGGCGTGTCGCTGATCTCCCGCGGCAACACCCTGACCATCTCCGGGCCGTCCGAGGCCGCCGAAACGGCGCGGACGGCGCTGAACGGCCTGTATGGCCGGCTGAGCCGCGGCCAGACCATCGACGGCGGCGAAGTCGACGGTGCCGTCCGCATGGCGACCGCCGAGGCGGGTTTCGCCGGTGTTTCGACCGGCGAAGAGCCGCGCGCCCCCGGCCCGCAGGCGACCATCACCCGTGCCGAGATTGCGCTGCGCACCCGGCGGCGCGGTCCGATCACCCCGCGTACCCCCACCCAGGCCGCCTATCTGCAGGCCCTGGCGGAGAGGGAACTGGTCTTTGGGCTCGGTCCGGCCCGCACCGGCAAGACCTATCTGGCGGTGGCGCAGGCGGTGGCGCTGCTGACCCACGGCCAGGTCGACCGCATCGTGCTGTCGCGCCCGGCGGTCGAGGCGGGCGAGCGGCTGGGCTTCCTGCCCGGCGATCTGAAGGAAAAGGTCGATCCTTACCTGCGTCCGCTCTATGACGCGCTGCACGACATGCTGCCGGCGGAACAGGTGAAGAAGCGGCTCGAGTCCGGCGAGATCGAGATCGCGCCGCTGGCCTTCATGCGCGGCCGGACGCTGGGCAACGCCTTCGTCATCCTGGACGAGGCGCAGAACACCACGCCGATGCAGATGAAGATGTTCCTGACCCGTCTCGGCGAGGGCGGGCGGATGGTCGTCACCGGCGACATCTCGCAGATCGACCTGCCGTCGGGTACCCGGTCAGGGTTGCGCGACGCGCTGGACATCCTGCGCGGAGTGGAGGGCGTGCGCTTCGTCCGCTTCACCGACGCCGACGTTGTCCGCCACCCGATGGTGGCCCGCATCATCCGCGCCTATGACCAGGCCGAGGCGCGCGAGGCGGAGCGCAAACAGGCCCGCCGTACCGGTTCCATACCCGAAACGACCGGAAACGGACCTGGGATCGTTGGAGAACCGGAATGACCAGTGCGGTCGACATCACTGTTTCACGTGAAGCCGGCGACTGGGCCGAGGATGCCGAGTGGCTGGCCGAGCGCGCGGCCCTCGCCGCCCTCGGTGCCGCGTATGACGACGAGGAAGGCCCGGCCGAGCTTTCGGTGGTCCTGGCCGACGACGAGCTGGTCCACCGGCTGAACCGCGAGTATCGCGGCAAGGACAAGCCGACCAACGTGCTGTCCTTCGCCCTGACCGAGGCGGAGGAACCGGAAGCGCAAGACGGCGTGCCGGTGATGCTGGGCGACGTCATCCTTGCGTATGAAACGGTCGCGCGGGAAGCCGCCGAACAGCGGAAAAACTTTGCGGACCACATGACTCACCTTGTGATGCATGGTGTTCTGCATCTGCTGGGGTATGATCACGAGACGGACGATGAGGCCGAGGAGATGGAGGCGCTGGAAACCCGGTTGCTCGCCACGCTCGGAATCGCCGATCCTTACGCCGCCAACCACCAACCGCCGGACCGATGAGCGATATATCCGACAGTCGCACGCCCCGTGATGACCACGGGGCCGAAGACCATTCCCTGGGCCACCTGTTCAAGGGGTGGCTCCGCACCGTCTGGGGCGGCCGCGAGGACAATTCCCTGCGCGGCACCATCGAAGAGCTGATCTCCGGCCTGGACGATGCAGCCAGCGAGGACGGCGAGGATTCGCTGGGCGCCGGCGAACGGGCGCTGCTGACCAACATCCTGAAGCTGCGCGACCGCACCGTCGCCGACGTCATGGTGCCGCGCGCCGACATCATTGCCGTCGACATCGACACCCCCTTCCCCGCCCTGGTCCAGCGCGTCGCCGAGGAAGGCCATTCCCGCCTGCCGGTGTTCCGCGAAACCCTCGACGACGTGGTCGGCATCATCCACATCAAGGATGTGATGACCCTGATGGCGAAGCAGGCCGCCTCTGCGGAGGGGCTGCGCCAGAAGCCGAACCTGACCGGCATCATCCGCGAGGCGAAGATCGTCGCCCCCTCCATGCATGTGCTCGACCTGCTGGTACAGATGCGCCAGACCCGCCAGCACATGGCCCTGGTGGTGGACGAGTTCGGCGGCATCGACGGACTCGTCACCATCGAGGATCTGGTGGAGGAGATCGTCGGCGAGATCGAGGACGAGCATGACGAGACCGCGGCGCCGCGTCTTGTCGAGCGCCCCGACGGCAGCCTGATCGCCGACGCCCGCCTGCCCATCGAGGATTTCGAGCATCGTGTCGGTCCGGTCCTGTCCGAGGAGGAACGCGAGGACATCGACACGCTGGGCGGTCTGGTCGTCTCCATCGCCGGCCGCGTGCCGGGGCCGGGCGAACGGCTGGTCCATCCCTCGGGCCTGGAGTTCGAGATCGTCGACGCCGACTCACGCCGCCTGAAGCGCCTGCGCGTCCACAATGTTCCGGCCAACAGTTCGGAACTGGCGGAGACGGCGTAGCACCGTCGGCGTCTCTTCCGAATTCAGACTGACGGCAGTCCGCTTCCACAAGCCCTTCTCCCCCGGCGGGAGAAGGGCTTCGGTCTTTGTTCCGCAAGCAGTCCTCCGAGGCTGCGCGGGCACCCCGTCACCCCCGCTTCCACAACTCAGCCCCGCCCACAACAGCCTTGGCACCCCTGCCCGGCCACATTACCTATGGCGCCGCCCGCCTTGCCGCCCCCCTTGCCGCTGCCGGAGTTGCCGCCTTGACCGCCACCGACACCCTGCCCGTCCCGGCCCGGCTGGGCCGTGTATCCGCGCGGCTGTCCGCGCTGACCGGCTGGCGCCGCATGGCCGCCGCGGCGCTGCTGGGCGGGCTCGCCACCCTGGCGCTGCCGCCGGCCGACCTGATGCCGGTTGTGCTGGTGGCGTTTCCCGGCCTGATCTGGCTTCTGGAGGGTGTCGAGACGAAGAAGGGCGCCTTCGCCGTCGGCTGGTTCTTCGGCTTCGGCCATCACCTGCTGGGACTTTACTGGATCAGCGCCGCGCTGTTCACCGACATCGAACGCTTCTGGTGGGCATTGCCGCTGTCGGCCGTCGGCCTGCCGGTCCTGCTGGCGATGTTCAGCGGCAGCGCCACCCTGACCTTCCAGCTGCTGCGCCGGCGCGGCTTCGGCGCCGGGCTGGGGCGGCCGCTGCTGTTCGCCGCCAGCTGGTGTTTGTGGGAGTGGCTGCGCGGCCATGTCTTCACCGGTTTCCCCTGGAACCTGATCGGCTATGGCTGGGTCGGCGTGCTGCCGGTGCTGCAGACCGCCTCGCTGGTCGGCATATATGGACTGACCCTGCTGACCGTGCTGGTGGCAAGCTTGCCCGCCGCCCTGCCCGACCGCGACACCAGCCCCGGCCGCGCCCGTGCCGCCGTCGCCGCCGGTCTGGCCGTGCTGGCCGTTCTCGGTGGCTGGGGAGCCTGGCGGCTGGCCGGGGCGGTCGACGAACCGGTCCCGGGCATCCGGCTGCGGCTGGTCCAGGCGGCGATCGATCAGCGGTTGAAATGGGCGCCCGGCGAGCGGATGCAGAATTTCCAGAGCCATCTCGCCCTGTCCGCGGCGCCTCCCGCCGATCCTGCCGCCCAACCGCCCAACGTCATCGTCTGGCCCGAGACAGCCGTCCCCTTCTACGTCGAGGAGGATGCGCGGGTGCGGCAGGCCATGGCATCGGTCATCCCGCCGGGCGGGCTGCTGATCACCGGGGCGCCGCGGACAACGATCGGTGCGGACGGCGCACGCCGCTATTTCAACGGCATGGTCGCGCTGGACGGCAGCGGCGCCGCCGTGGCCGACTACGACAAGTTTCACCTCGTCCCCTTCGGCGAATATATGCCGCTGCGGCAATGGCTGCCGGTCGGCGCCATCGCCGGCAACGGGGCGGAATTCTCCCCCGGCCCCGGTCCGCGCACCCTGCATCTGGGGGATCATGTGGCCGGACTGCCGTCCTTCAGCCCGCTGATCTGCTATGAGAGCATCTTCCCCGGTGCCGTGGTCGACACCGCCGACCGGCCGCACTGGCTGCTGAACCTGACCAACGATGCGTGGTATGGCCGCACCGCCGGTCCGCACCAACATTTCGCCATCAATCAGGTCCGCGCCGTGGAGGAGGGCCTCCCCCTGGTCCGGGTGGCGAATACGGGAATATCCGGGGTGGTCGATTCCTACGGTCGTGTGCGACAATTGCTCGGACTGGGTGAGCGTGGCTTCATCGATACCACGTTGCCGAAAGCGCCGTCTGGCGTCACAGCCTATGCCCGTATGGGTGACAGGATTTTCGGCATAGTGCTTCTGGGCTGTTTTCTGCTGGCCATGGCCTCGCGATATCACCGGTGACACAGCAATACGGGCATTCCGCCCCCACTGGCAGATTAAATTCGTGTAAACGGGTTGACCGTACCGGGCTAGAGTGCATACGTGGATATGTC
>NZ_BADK01000297.1 GCF_000333595.1 Azospirillum sp. B506 | reverse complement strand
CCGCACCCGTTCCGCCGCGACAAGCCGGTGACGTCGCGGCCGTCCAGCCGGATGGTGCCGCGCTGGGCGGGATCACCCCGGTGACGAGGTGACGAAGGTGGTCTTGCCCGCCCCGTTCGGCCCGATCAGGGCGCAGCGGTCGCCGGCATTCAGCGTCATGAAGATGTCGGACGACACCTGGAGCCCGCCGAAATTCTTGGACAGCCCCTCGACTTCCAACAGCTTGGTCATGCCCGGTCCTCCTTCCGGCGCAACAGCCCGCCCAGACGCTCCAGACCCGAGGCGATGCCGCCGGGCAGGAACAGGACGATGCCGATCAGGAACAGGCCGATGAAGCCCATCCAGTGGAAGGGATCGCTGGCGGCCAGGATGTGATGGATGCCCATGAAGGCCGCCGTGCCGATCACCGCGCCATAGAGCCGCCCGGTGCCGCCCAGCACCAGCATCACCAGCGCCTCCGCCGACCAGGGGAAGCCGGCACTGTCCAGCCCGACGATGCCGCTGGTCACCGCGGTCAGCGCCCCCGCCACCCCGGCGAACAGCCCCGCCACCGCATAGAGCGTCACCAGATAGCTTTTCGGCGAGCCGCCGAGGGCGGAGATCCGCAGCGGATCCTCCTTCACCCCGCGGCAGGCCAGCCCGAAGGGCGAGCGCACGATCCGCCGCGCCACCATCAGCCCGACCACCAGCACCGCCAGCGCGAACAGGTAGGAGGTGCGGCCGAACATGTCGAAGCGGAACAGCCCCAGCACCGGCGCCGGGTCGATGCCCGACAGTCCGTCGCTGCCGCCGGTCCAGTCGCGCGCCTTGTTGGCGACCTCCTGCACGATCTGCCCGACAGCGATGGTCAGCATCAGCAGGGTCAGCCCGCGCGCATGCAGGATCAGGGCACCGGTGACCAGCGCGATCAGCCCGCCGGCCAGCCCGCCCACCGCCAGCATGAGGAAGGGGTCACTGTTCCAGTTGACCGCGGCGATGCCGGCGGCATAGGCGCCGGTGCCGAACATCGCCGCCTGCCCCAGCGTGGCGATCCCGCCATAGCCGAGCACGAGGTCGAGCGACAGCACGAACAGGGCCGAGGCGGCGATGCGGGTCAGCAGCGCCAGATCGTCCGGCAGCAGCCAATAGGCGGCCAGCCCGGCCGCCGCGACCAGCGGAATGCCGATCCAGCCGAGATCGCGGCGCCTGACGGGGGGAACCGGTCGGGTCACGGCAGCAGCCTTTCCGTCACGCTCGGCGACGCTCGTCATGCCGTCCTCCCTTTGAAGAAGCCGTGGGGCCAGCGGAACAGGATCAGGATCAGCGCGGCGTAGAAGAAGAACTCGCCGAAATTCGGGATCAGGTATTTGCCGGCGGTGTCGACGATGCCCAGCGCCAGCGCCGCCGCCGCCGATCCGAAGATGCTGCCGGCGCCGCCGACCGCCACCACCGCCAGGAACAGCACGATGTAGCGGATGGCGTAATAGGGCTCCAGCGGCAGCAGTTCCGCCCCCAGCACGCCGCCCAGCGCCGCCAGCCCGGTGCCGAGCGCGAAGGTCGCCAGATAGAGCCGCTCGGTGCGGATGCCCAGCGCCGCCGCCTGGC
>NZ_BADK01000298.1 GCF_000333595.1 Azospirillum sp. B506 | reverse complement strand
ACCCCGCCGGGTGATGACCCGCGACTATCTGCTGACGGGGACGACGCGGCGCAAGACGGATGCCACCGACCGCACCATCGACAGCCTGTTCCGCNGCNTGCGCCGCCTGATCGAGACCGACCCCGCCGACCCGAGGCTGCTCGTCACCGTCCACGGCACGGGCTACCTGTTCGCCGGCGACGTCACGCAGGATGATCCCCTCTCCCCCCGGGGAGAGGGGGTATAGGCGCCCATCCACCGAACCCCGAGCAAACTCCCCCGTCGCTTCAGTCTCGCGGCGGCCACGCGCTCGGCAACCTGGGCCACGGAAGTCGCGAAAATTTTTCGCGCGCTCCTGTGGCCCATTTTTTATGCATCTCAATAGGCAAACAGCCTTTTTCAAAGTCACTCCACCACATGCGGTTGCTTTCCTTCTTGATCGATTCTTCCATAGGAAAGTCATGGATCGCCGATGGGACGAAAAAGCCGCCCGTTTCTTTTCCTCTGTCATCCCGGCTTGTCTCAAATGCAAACGAAAAGACACGAACTGTTCACAAATGAACGCTAAACCGTTCAAAGGGCCCTGCGAGGATGTGCGTGTAGCAATCCGTGAAACCGTTCACTGCGGCGGGGGGTTTGGGCATGACAGCGATCTGGACGAAAGCGGGCGGCACCACGGACGACGGGGGCGCACGTCACCGCTTCTGGACCCTGCGCCGCGCCATGGTGTCGGTGGTGGGCGTTCTGGTGGCGGCGCTGATCGCCAGCCAGGCCTGGGTGTCGCAACGCTACACCGACTTCGCGCTGACCACCTTCAACAGCAGTGCTGCGGCGACCCTGCGGGTGCTCGCCAACGACCGCATCCGCAAGAACTACACGGAGTGGCTCCAGGGACACGCCAATGAATGGAGCCGCGACGCCTTCCTGGTCGACAGCATCAACCAGAAGGATCCGGCCAAGACGACGCTGGCGCTGAAGAACATCAACGCCCGCCCCGTGGTGGTCGACCGCGAGGTGCGGCTGGTCTCGGTCGCCGTCTACGACGCAGACATGGCGCGCATCGCCACCACCGGCGGGGAGCAGGACAGCGTCGCCACCGTCGCCCCGCTGTTCGAGGCGCTGAAGTCCCGCGACATCGCCGACAAGCGCCGTCCGGCCAGCCTGCTGTGGCGCGACGGCCGGGGCCGGCCGCTGTTCAGCATGATCGTCCCCATTGGCGGTTTTCGCGTCCTGGGCTTCCTGGAGGTGGTGACCGATCCGCTGCCGGCCCTGTCCAGCCTGGGCGCCGTTCTCGACGCCGACATCCGCTTCACCGATGCCAAGGGTGGCGTGCTGTTCGAGGCCAAGGGCGGCGAGCCGTCGACCCATGCGCAGCTCTCCACCACCACCGTGTCGCTCGGCGGCGACGGCGGGCTGCCCTGGGCGACGGCGGAGATTTCACGCGACGTGTCCGAATTCGTCGGCGCGACCGAGGCTCTGCGCAACGACGCGCTCAAGATGGTCGGCGCCTTCGCGCTGGCCGTCGCCATTGCCGCCGCGCTGCTGCTCCGCGTCGCCGTCATCGCCAACCTGCGCAAGTTCGCCCGCGCCATGGAGCAGATCGCTGCCGGCGACCTGTCCATCGAAATCCCCCGCACCGGCCGCGACGAGCTGGCGGTGATGGCCGCCGCCCTGCGCCGCCTGCGCGGCAGCGTCGAGCAGGTGCTGCTGATGAAGCGGATGGTCGACAGCAGCCCGGTTCCCACGGCGCTCCTGCGCACCGATGGACAGGTGGGATTCGTCAACCCGGCCGCCCGGACCTTCTGCGAGGCGCATGGCATCGACCCGACCGGCCCCGACCTGCTGGCCCAGGGGCCGGACTTCACCGCCGCCTGCGCCGACCCCGCCCGGCCGCCGATCCCGCGCCGCACGCTGACGGTGGACGAGACGACGGTGGAGGCCCATGTCGACACCGTCTTCGACGACCAGGGCAACGTGCTGGGCAAGACGCTGTCCTGGACCGACGTCACCGAGCAGATGCGCTCCGCAGCACTCGCCCGCCAGCTGATGGAGGACGTGCATCAGGTGGCGTCCGGCGTCGCCGCCCAGTCGGGCCAGCTGCGCGAGCTGGCCGACGCGCTGCGCTGCGAATCCTCCGGCACCATCGACAGCACGGTCAGCGCCGGCAGCTTCGTCGCCGAGAGCAACCGCAACGCCAACACCTGCAACGACAGCGCACGCACGCTGATGGACACCATCGGCACCGTCTCCAGCCTGACGACCGAGGCGGCGGGGGTGGTCGGCGACACGCTGGGCGAACTGACCGCCGCCCGCGAAGTGGTGGGGCAGCTGGGCGAAAACACCGAGCAGATCCGCCGGATCGTCGACGTCATCACCGGCATCGCCCACCAGACCAAGCTGCTGGCCCTGAACGCCACCATCGAGGCGGCGGCGGCCGGCGTGGCGGGCCGCGGCTTCGCCGTGGTGGCCGCGGAGGTGAAGAAGCTGGCGGAGGAGACCGCCAACGCCACCGTGCAGATCGCCAGTTCGGTCGGCGCCATCAACGGCAGCATCCAGAACACCGTCGGCACCTTCGCCCGCATCTCCGGCTCGGTCGAGCGCATCAACGAGGTGCAGGATCTGATCGGCGAGGCGGTGGCCCGGCAGACCGCCTCCTCGACCGACATCCGCAACCGCGTCGGCGTGATCGCCGGCAACACCGGCGAGGTGGCGGCGCTGATCGACGGCGTCAGCGCCCAGGCCGCCCGCACCGGCGACATCGCCGCCTCGCTGACCGAAACGGCGAACACGCTGGCCGAGGAAGCCGCTTCGCTGCATAGTCTGCTCGGCACGCTGCGCGCCGGGCAGGCGGCCTGATCCCGCCCACCGCGGGCTTGCGGCGGAGGAGACGGGTCAGGGGATGGGTGTCGGGATGCGGCTGCCGTTGCTTCTGCTGCTGGCGCTGATGCTGGCCTCGCCGGCCTTTGCCCCATCGGCGCTGGCCGAGGACGGCGACACGCTGGAGCGCATCCACAGCCGCGGCTTCCTGATCTGCGGCCTGCGCAGCGGCGTCAGCGGCATCTCCTTCTCCGACCCGCAGGGGCATCTCGACGGTTTCCTCGTCGATGTCTGCCGGGTGTTCGCCGCGGCGACGCTGGGCAACGCCCAGGCGGTCCGCGTCGTCCGCCTGCCGGAAAAGCCGCAGGAATTCCAGGCGGTGGAGAAGCACGAGGTCGACGTGGCGCTGACCACCACGACCTGGACCTTCAGCCGCGAGCTGTCGCACGACATCGAGTTCCTGATGCCGCTGCTGCATGACGGCCAGGGTTTCGCCATCCATGCGGACGGCACGCCGCCGCCGCTCGACCGGCTGGGCGCCCGCACCGTCTGCGTCAAGACCGCCACCACCACGGTCCGCAATCTGGAGGACCATATCCGCAAGTCCGACCTGCCCTGGACGATGCGCACCTTCCAGACGCTGGACGAGGCGCTGCAGGCCTTCCTCGCCCATGAATGCGACCTGCTGACCACCGATCGCACGGTGCTGGTGACCTCGCTGGCCGGCTACCGGCAGGCCGGCATGGGCATCTACATCTATCCCGACGTGATCTCGCGCGAGCCGCTGACGCCCTACATCGCGCGCGGCGACCGCAACTGGTACGACATCACCCGCTGGGTGCTCCACGCCATCGTGCTGGCCGACGCCAAGGGCATCACGTCGGCGGATGTGCAGGCCGGCCGCATCCCCGACGACCCGGAACTGCACCGCATGCTGGGCCATGCCGGCAGCGTCTCCCGCACGCTCGGCCTGCCCGACGACTGGGCCTTGCAGGTTTTGGCCCAGGTGGGGAACTACGGCGAGATCTTCGACCGCAACCTCGGCACCCCTTACGGCATGGACCGCGGCCCGAACAAGCCCTGGACCCAGGGCGGGCTGCTCTACGCGCCGCCGTTCCGGTAGAGCGTACCGAGCCCCCAAAGATCCCCTCTCCCCGGGGGGGAGAGAGGGGGATATCACCTCCCCTACGCCGCCAGCGCCACGCCCAGATGCCGCTCCAGCAGCGCCGGATCGGCTTTCGCCTGCGCCGCCGGACCGGCATGCACCACGCGGCCGCGATCGAGAAAGACCACACGGTCGGCAAAGTCCAGCGCACGGTCGACCTGCTGCTCCACCAGCACAATGGTCATGTCGAGCTTCGACAGCGCCGCCATCAGCGTGTCGCAGATCACCGGCGCCAGCCCCTCCAGCGGCTCGTCCAGCAGCAGCACCGTCGGCTTGCCGAGCAGGGCGCGGGCGACCGACAGCATCTGCTGCTCGCCGCCCGACAGTTCGCCGCCGCCGTTGCGCCGCCGTTCGCCCAGCCGCGGGAACAGCTCGTACGCCTCCTGCAGCGCCGAGCGCGGCCGCCCTTTCAGCCCGGTGACGAGGTTCTCCTCCACCGTCAGCGATTTGAAGATGTCGCGCGTCTGCGGCACATAGCCCAGCCCGGCCACCGCCCGCGCCGAGCTGTTCATCGCGCCGAGTTCCACCCCGTCCAGCCGGATGCTGCCGCCATGGCGGGTGGTCTGGCCGACCAGCGTCGCCAGCGTCGTCGTCTTCCCCACCCCGTTGCGGCCGAGCAGCGCCAGCCGCCCGCCCGCCGGCACGGACAGCGACACGCCGTCGAGGATCAGCGTCTTGGCATAGCCGGCGCGCAGATCCGAGACCTCAAGCGCTCCCCGCGGTTCAGTGGGCATCGGCACGGCTCCCCAGATAGACCTCGCGCACGCGCGGATCGCCGACGATCTCCTTTGCGGTGCCGCTGCACAGCAGCCGCCCCTGCGCCAGCACGACGATGGTGCTGGCAAACCGGAACACCAGATCCATGTCGTGCTCGATCATCAGCACCGCCAGATCCTTCGGAAGCCGGTCGATGGCGTCGAGGATGCGCTGGCTTTCCGAATGGGGCACGCCCGCCGCCGGCTCGTCGAGGATCAGCACCTTCGGCTTCATGGCGAGCGCCAGCGCGATCTCCAGAAGCCGCTGCTGCCCATAGGCCAGCGAGCCGACCGCACTGTGCGCCACCGGCGTCAACCCCATGGTGTCGAGCAGCCCCGCCACCTCGTCGGCCAGCC
>NZ_BADK01000299.1 GCF_000333595.1 Azospirillum sp. B506 | reverse complement strand
GACGAGCAGTTGCGTCCCTTCCTGGCCTGCGCCCTGTTCGTGGCGATGCTGGGGGCCAGCGGCGTGCGCGCTTTCTGGCGGCCCTGGCTGGCCGGCGCCTGGGCGCTGACGCTGGTCGGCATGGGCGTGCTGATGTGGGGCGGCGTCGCCGGCCTCAGCTATGTGCCGAACGACCGCTGGGGCGGGCTGCCGATCACGCTGATGCTGTCGGTCTTCTCCATCGCGCTCGCCTTCCCGCTGTCGATCCTGCTGGCGCTGGGCCGCCAGTCCTCGCTGCCCGCCATCCGCACCTTCTGCGTCGGCTTCATCGAGGCGATGCGCGGCGTGCCGCTGGTCAGCGTGCTGTTCATGGCATCGGTGATGTTCCCGCTGTTCCTGCCGGAAGGCGTCACGGTCGACAAGCTGCTGCGCGCGCTCGCCGGCATGACCCTGTTCACCGCCGCCTATCTGGCCGAGGCCGTGCGCGGCGGCTTGCAGGCGATTCCCAAGGGCCAGTACGAGGCCGCCGACGCTCTGGGCCTGTCCTACTGGCAGAAGACGATGCTGATCGTCCTGCCCCAGGCCCTGCGCATCGTCATCCCGCCCATCGTCAACCAGTTCATCAGCGCCTTCAAGGACACCTCGCTGGTCACCATCGTCGGCCTGTACGACCTGCTGACCGCCGCCACCGTGGCGACGACCGACCCCGAATGGCGCCCCTACTTCGCCGAGGTCTATGTCTTCGCCGGGCTGATGTTCTGGATCTTCTGCTTCAGCATGTCGCGCTACAGCCAGTGGCTGGAGCGTCTGGCCAACCGCTACACCCGCCGCTGACCGGCCCTGGAGATACGTCATGACCGCCAACGCCATCATCGAACTCCGCAAGGTCGGCAAGTGGTACAACAGCTACCACGCGCTGCGTGACGTCAGCATCAGCATCGGCAAGGGCGAGAAGGTTGTCGTCTGCGGCCCGTCCGGGTCGGGCAAGTCGACGATGATCCGCTGCATCAACCGGCTGGAGGCGCACCAGACCGGCCATATCATCGTCGACGGCATCGAGCTGACCGACGACGTGAAGGCGGTGGAGAAGATCCGCCGCAAGGTCGGCATGGTGTTCCAGAACTTCAACCTGTTCCCGCACCTGACCGTGCTGCAGAACCTGACGCTGGCCCCGATCTGGGTGCGCGGCATGGCGAAGTCCGAGATCGAGGAGATCGCCATGATGTACCTGAAGCGGGTGCGCATCCCCGACCAGGCGCACAAGTTCCCCGGCCAGTTGTCCGGCGGCCAGCAGCAGCGCGTCGCCATCGCCCGCGCGCTGTGCATGCGGCCGGAGATCATGCTGTTCGACGAGCCGACCTCGGCACTCGACCCCGAAATGGTCAAGGAGGTGCTGGACGTCATGACCGAGCTGGCGGGCGAGGGCATGACCATGGTCTGCGTCACCCACGAAATGGGCTTCGCCCGGCAGGTCGCCGACTCTATTGTCTTCATGGCCGAAGGCTCGATCATCGAGAGCGGGTCGCCGGCCGAATTCTTCGAGAACCCGAAAAGCGAGCGCACCCGCCAGTTCCTGGGCCAGATCCTGGAACATTGAGGCGTAAGGGCGCGCTTAAGAAGCGGACAAGAGGGCCATGCCGGCGACCATTGCCATCACCGACGACGACGCGGTGACGCGCGAGACGCTGAAGTCCTACCTGACGGATGAGGGCTTCGACGTCCTGCAGGCCCGAAGTGCGGAGGAGCTGAAGGATCTGCTGGCGGCGACGGCGGTGGATCTCGTGCTGCTCGACATCCGGCTGCCGCGCCAGGACGGGCTGACCCTGACCCGCGAGCTGCGCGCGGCGTCGGAGATCGGCATCATCCTGGTCAGCAGCCGGGCGGAGAAGCTGGACCGCATCATCGGGCTGGAGATGGGTGCCGACGACTACATCGCGAAGCCCTTCGAGCCGCGCGAGATCCTGGCCCGGGTGCGGAACCCTGCTGCGCCGGCTGAA
>NZ_BADK01000300.1 GCF_000333595.1 Azospirillum sp. B506 | reverse complement strand
CCAGTTCCGGCGTCATCTTGCGCCCGGTGAGGCGGCGCGCCGCCCGGACGGAACGCTGGGAGCGGTCGCGCGCCCTCAGGGACTCCAGGATCTCCAGCGCGGCCGTGTTGCCCGACGCCTTCAGTGCGTCCTCGAATTCCTTCAGCGTCGCCATAAGTCCTCTCCTGCTTTCCCTTGCCGGTTCCCCGCAGCGACCGGCAAGATCACAGATAGTTCGTCCGATGGCGACGGAAAAGCCGCGATTGGACTCGGTGCAGATGCGAAATCAGGCCGGAAAGCGCAGATCGATCCGCGTGCCGGCCCCTTCGGCCGGGCCATGGCTCAACCGGCCGGACAGTTGGGCGGCCAGGCTCTGGATGATCTTCCAGCCCAGGCTGGGCAGGCGCTGCCCATCGAAGCCGTCGGGCAGGCCGACCCCGTCGTCCATCACCAGCAGGTGAAGCTGGCCGGGCTGGTCCGGCACCTCGTGCAGCTCGATGACGATGGTGCCGTCTTTGCGGCCGGCGAAGGCGTGCTTCAGGCTGTTGGTCAGCGCCTCGACGATCAGCATGGCGAGCGCCAGCAGCCGTTCGGGCGACTGCGGCGCCGCCCGCACCGTCACGCGGCAGGACACACCGGACACGCCGGCCGCCGCCAGCATGTCCCGGCACAGCCCGTCGATGTGGCGGCCGAAATCGTCGCCGGAGCGGGGATCGTGCAGCCGCCGGTGCACCCGCGCCATGGTGTCGAGCCGCTGGCCCGCCTCCTCCAGCGCCGCCCACGCCCCTTCCGGCGTGTGCCCGACCGTCCGTTTCTGCAGTTCCAGCAGGGCGGAGACGAACTGCATGTTGTTGGCGACGCGGTGTTGCAACTCGTGGAACATGGTGGTCTGCGCCTCCAGCAGCGAGGCGGTCCGGCCGCGCTCCTCCTGCAGGCGGGCCGTCGTCACCTGCATGCCGTGGATCACCGCGATGTCCACCGCGACGATCACAGCATAGAAGGCCAGCGCCAGCCCGACGGAGGGACTGAAAGCAAAACTTTCGTAGGGCGGGATGAAGAAGTACCAGGCCGCCAGCCCCGACAGCACTGCCGTCACCACCGCCGGCCCCAGGCCGGCGATGAAGGTGGTCAGGATCACCGCCGGGAAGAAGGTCAGATAGGGAAAGCCTGGCGGCAAGGCGCCGTCGGCGGCCAGACGCAGCAGAAGCGCCGCGGCGAAGGTCAGCAGAGCCATGGCGAAGCGCGGCACCGGACCGCGCCGCAGCAGCGAAAATCGGGCAAACCACTGCCAGACCGGCCGATCGGACCCCATTCCTGCGTTATCTCCCGCAATTTCCCGCACAGACATATGACCGGCACCCGTCGCTTGTAAGTGCAGGACCAAGCCCATGCACGTGAAATATCGGGCGGCCCCCGTGACCATCTGAGGGCGAAGCGAAAGCGGTGCCTTCGCCGGACGGGCGGCAGTTTTGTCCAAAGCTGTTCACAACTCTGCCACAGCCGTTCATGCCGGGCGGGCACTTTGTTCAATCCACGGCGCGATTGTGAGGACACGCGGCGGCCGGAGCCTCCTGCCCCGGCCCCCCCGAATGACCAAGGCTGAAGGAGCCACGCCCCGTGAAGTCCCATCTGAGCGCGCTCGCCATCGCGGCCACCCTGTCCGTCTCCGCTCTCGCCCTGTCCGGCACGGCCCAGGCCGGCGCCACCTTCGACGGCGTGAAGCAGAAGGGCTATGTCCAGTGCGGCGTCAATCTGGGCCTGTACGGCTTCTCCGCCCCGGACGACAAGGGCAAGTGGTCGGGCCTCGACGTCGACATGTGCCGCGCCGTCGCCGCCGCCATGTTCGGCGATGCCGAAAAGGTGAAATACACCCCGCTGTCGGCGCAGCAGCGCCTGCCGGCGCTCCAGTCCGGCGAGATCGACCTGCTGGCCCGCAACACCACCCGCACCCTGACCCGCGACACCGCCAACGGCCTGAACTTCGCGCCGACCAACTATTATGACGGCCAGGGCTTCATGGTGTCGGCCAAGCTTGGGCTGAAGAGCGCCAAGCAGCTGAACGGCGCCACCGTCTGTGTCCTGCCCGGCACCACCACCGAGCAGAACGTGTCGGACTACTTCCGCGCCAACAAGATGACCTTCAAGCCGGTCGTCATCGAGAAGAACGAGGAGCTGAACAAGGCCTTCTTCGCCGGCCGCTGCGACGCCCTGACCTCCGACGCCTCGCAGCTGGCCGCCATCCGCGCCGCCGAGGTGCAGAACCCCAACGACTACGTCATCCTGCCCGAGCTGATCTCCAAGGAGCCGCTGTCCCCCGCCGTCCGCCAGGGCGACGAGGAGTGGATGAACCTGGTCACCTGGGCCTTCTACGCCATGGTCCAGGCCGAGGAGAAGGGCCTGACGTCGGAGAATGTCGACGCCGCCATGACCTCCGCCGACCCCGACGTGAAGCGCCTGCTGGGCGTCACCGCCGGCAACGGCAAGGCGCTGGGCGTCGAGGAGAACTGGGCCTACGCCATCATCAAGCAGGTCGGCAACTACGCCCAGAGCTATGAGCGCAACGTCGGCACCGGCTCCAAGCTGAAGATGCCGCGCGGCCAGAACGCCCTCTACACCGAAGGCGGCCTGATGTACGCCCCGCCGATGAAGTAAGGGCGCCTCCCTCTCTTCCCCTTCCGGGGGAAGGGAGGGCCTTTCACCCCCGCACGGAGCAACACCATGACAAACCCGGTCCAGGCGCTGAATTCCGCGCGCGTGCGGGGGTGGCTGTATCAGGCTCTGTTCCTGGCCTGCGCCCTCGCCGTCGCCTGGTATCTCGTCTCCAATACGCTGACCAACCTCGCCACCCGCGGCGTCGCCACCGGCTTCGGCTTCCTGCACCGCGAGGCCGGCTTCGAGATCGGCGAGAGCCTGCTCTCCTATTCCGCCTCCGACACCTACCTGAAGGCGCTGGTCGTCGGCCTGCTGAACACGCTGGCGGTGTCGGCCGCCGGTGTCGTGCTGGCGACCGTGCTGGGCGTGCTGATCGGCATCGGGCGGCTGTCGTCGAACTGGATGGTGAACCGCTTCGCCACCCTGTATGTCGAGACGGTGCGCAACGTCCCGCTGCTGTTGCAGCTGGTGGTCTGGTACACCATCCTGAACCGGCTTCCCAGCCCGCGCGAGGCGCTGGAGGTGCTGCCGGGCATCTTCCTCAGCAACCGCGGCATGAAGTTCCCGGTGCTGGTCGAGCATGCCGGCCATGGCTGGATCCTGCTGGCGCTGGTCGCCGGCATCGCCGCCGCCATCGCCGTCGTCCGCTTTGGCCGCCGCCGCCGCGAGGCCACCGGCAAGCCCTTCCCCACCCTGCCGGTCGCCATCGCCGCCCTGCTGCTGCCGCCGGCCCTCGCCTTCATCGTCACCGGCGCCCCGCTGGCCTTCGACGTGCCGGCATTGGCCGGCTTCAACTTCGAGGGCGGCGGGTCGGTCACCCCGGAATTCACCGCGCTGCTGATCGGCCTGTCGGTCTACACCGCCGGCTTCATCGCCGAGATCGTGCGCTCCGGCATCCTCGCCGTGCCGCACGGCCAGACCGAGGCCGGGCTGGCGCTCGGCCTGTCGCCGGGCAAGATCCTGCGCCTCGTCATCCTGCCGCAGGCGCTGCGCGTCATCGTGCCGCCGCTGACCAGCCAGTATCTGAACCTGACCAAGAACAGCTCGCTGGCCGTCGCCATCGGCTATCCGGATCTGGTCAGCGTCTCCAACACCTCGGCCAACCAGACCGGCCAGGTGGTGGAGGCGGTGGCGATGATGATGCTCGTCTATCTCATCATCAGCCTCGCCATCTCCGGCTTCATGAACTGGTACAACCGCCGCGTGGCTCTGGTGACCCGATGAGCAAGCAGTTCCCGGCCGATCAGGCCCCGATTCCCACCGCTCCCGTCCCCCCCGCCCATTGGGCCGCGTCCTACGAGGAAGAGCCCACCCAGGCCTCGACCCCGCCGCAGGCCAACGGCATGACGGCGCTGAAGCCCTTCGGCTGGGCCCCCATAAGCTGGACACGGAACAATCTGTTCAACACGCCGCTGAACACGGCGCTGACCGTCGCCTGCCTCGCCCTGCTGTGGCTGGTGGTGCCGCCGATGGCGAACTG
>NZ_BADK01000301.1 GCF_000333595.1 Azospirillum sp. B506 | reverse complement strand
CATGAGCTGNTCGAGGAAGCGGTCTTGCTGAAAAAGATGGGTTTCGACATCGTCAGCCTGTCCGAGCAACATGTTGCCTTGGGCGGGATCTCCAGTTCTGCCCCCGAAGTCGTGTATGGCTATCTCGCGGCGGTCACGTCCCGCATCCGGCTGAGGCCTGCGGTTTCGCTGATGCCCAAGAAGATCAACCATGCCCTCCGCACAGCGGAACGTGCCGCCGTTACCGACATCCTGTCCAACGGCCGCATGGAGCTGTACTGCGGCCGCGCGAACACCACCATCGCCATGCGCGCGTTCAACGTGGAACCCGCGGAAACCCTTGAGCAGATGGAGGAGGGGATCGCGCTGATCCGGGAAGCCTTCAGCAAGGACATCTTCGCCTTCGAGGGCAAGCATTATCAGGTTCCGCCGCGCATGCTGGTGCCGAAGCCGCTTCAGAAGCCTTATCCGTTGATGGGCATCGCCGCGACCAGCGAACGCAGCCACGTCTGGGCGGCCCGCCAGGGGCTCGCCGTTCTCAGCCACACGCTGTATCAAGGCTGGGACGCCCAGGCGAAGATGGTCGAAGCCTACCGGTCGAACTGGCGCCGGGACCCGAACGGCCCGCTCGACCGTCCGCGTCTCGGCATGCCGGTGTTCCTTGGTATTGCGGAAACCGATCAGGCGGCGAAGGACATCTATGCCGAACCGCTGATGCAGTATGCCCGCATCTCGACCGATGCCTATCCGCGGCTGGCGAAGATTGCGGACGACTACGCCTACATGGGGGAGGGGCTGGAAGCGCTCCAGCGTGCGGCCACCGACTGGGATTACCTCCTGAACGACTCCGCCAGTCTGGTTTGCGGCAGCCCGGATACGGTCATCCGCCAGCTGGAACGCTTCATCGAAACCGGCGCCGAAGAAATCCTGTTCCACATCGACTCTGTCTCGCATGCAGAGATCATGAAGGCCATCGAACTGGTCGGACGCCATGTCATTCCGCATTTCAACGACCGCAACAATGTGGTGCGTCCGACCGACGAGATCCTCGACCAGATCCGCAGGATGCGGAAGACGAGCGCTTCGGCCTGATCTCCTCTCGACCGATCTGAAGAGAGTCTCCCATGACCGACAAGACCTATAGGGGCCTGCTCGTCGAGAAGCGCGCGAGCGGCGTGGCCATCATCACCCTGAACCGGCCCGAAATCCTCAACGCCATCGACTGGCCCATGCACGCCGCGCTGGAAGAACTGTTCGTTGACCTCGACAATGACCGGACAGTCAAGGCCATCGTCCTGACCGGTGCGGGTCGCGGCTTCTGTTCCGGCGGCGATCAGACCGCACTCGATGACGATCTGGGGCCGATCTCGCCCACCCGATCCGGGCGCCATCTCATCCGCAACATGCTCGAACTGGAATGCCCGCTGATCGCCGCGGTCAACGGCGTCGCCGTCGGGCTGGGCGCCACGCTCGCCCTGTTCTGCGATGTCGTCTTCGCGCAGCCCGGCGTCCGCTTCGCCGACACGCATGTGACGGCCGGCGTCGTCGCCGGCGACGGCGGTGCGGTGATCTGGCCGCTCCTTCTGGGGCCGGTGCGGGCGAAGCACTATCTGATGACCGGGGACTTCATCTCGGCGGAGGACGCCGCGGCGGCCGGAATGATCAACAAGGTCGTGCCGGAAGGAACCGTCGTCGACCATGCGGTCCGCTATGCCGAGATGCTCGCCTCCGGCCCTCGCGACGCCATCGTCTGGACCAAATACGCTGTCAACAAGCTGATC
>NZ_BADK01000302.1 GCF_000333595.1 Azospirillum sp. B506 | reverse complement strand
CCTTTGCTCGGCTCGGTCGCAGCGCTCGTGGCGCTGCAGGTGTGGACGCGCCACGAGCAGACGCCGTGGACGCGGGATGCCCGGGTGAGCGCTGAGGTTGTCCAGATCGCGCCGGAGGTGTCCGGGACCGTGGGCGCCGTCCCTGTCGCCGACAATCAATATGTGCATCGTGGCGACGTCCTCTATGTGATCGACCGCGAACGCTTCTCGCTCGCGGTGGCGTCCGCGCAGGCCGAGGCCGAAGCCAGGCGGCAGGACATGCTTGTCCGTCAGGCGGCGGCACGGCGGCGAAGCCAGCTGCGCGAGGTCGTTTCCCAGGAGGATCTGCAACAGACGGCCGGCGCCGCCGCACAGGCCGCTGCAAGCTATGAAGGCGCGGTGGCGGCGCTCGATCTTGCCAAGCTCAACCTCGCACGGGCGACGATCCGGGCGCCGATCGACGGATATGTCACAAATCTGCGGCTGCGGCCTGGCGATTATGCCACCGCGGGCGTGACGAAGATCGCCATCCTCGATGCGACCAGCTTCTGGATCACCAGCTATTTCGAGGAAACGAAGCTGCGGCTGATCCGTGTCGGCAGCCCGGCGCAGATCATGCTGATGGGGTTCGATGACGCGCTCTCCGGCCATGTCGAAAGCATCGGCCGGGGCATCGAGGACAGCAACGGAACGCCAGGCCATCGCGGCCTGCCGAATGTCGAGCCGACCTTCAGCTGGGTCCGCCTTGCCCAGCGCATTCCCGTGCGAATCCACATCGACCGCGTCCCGCCCGGCGTCGAACTGGCGGCGGGCATGACGGCGACCGTCGCCATTGAATCGGCAACCGCCGCCGACGCGTTGTAAACGGGCCGGGGGATCGCACGGCATCTTTCGCCGTCAAACAGTTGGATCGCGCCAGAACATCCTTTCACGGGCGCGCTCGCGGGGGGTCTTCGGAAGAACGTTTCGAGGCGCACGCGCTAACCTCCGGCACCGCGGATCCCCGCGCGATTTGAAAGGATGCACCATGCTGAGGCTGGATCGCTTATCCACCACTCTGGTCCGGATGACCATCGACAGGCCACCCGCCAACGCGCTTTCCCTCGATCTGATCCAGGCGCTGACGGACGATCTCGTCCGGTTCGGCGAGGAGGCCGAGGCGCCGGCGTTGATATTGACCGGTGCCGGCGAGCGCTTCTTCTGTGCAGGCGGCGATATTCGTGAAATCACCCTCAGGGCGGACGCTGCGATCCCGCGCATGCGCGCCTTTCACCGGTTGCTTGTCGTGCTCGAAGGCTACCGCTCGCCGCTGCTATGCGCCGTCAACGGCTATGCGGTGGGCGGGGCGCTGGAACTGGTTCTGTTTGCGGATCATGTCGTGGCGAGTGAGGGCGCGAAGTTCGGCTTTCCAGAAATCAATCATGGCCTGCTCCCCGCCGCGAAGGGCATGCGGCAGGCGATGAACCGCCTCGGGCGCCGCGCTGCGGAGCGCCTTCTCTATTCCGGGGAGCTTGTTTCGGCACAGGAAGCACAGAGGATGGGCCTCGTCGACGAAATCGTCGGTTTCCAGGAGTTGCAGGACCGGACCCGGGCCGTTGCCGAGGCGTTTCGCCTCAAGGACATTCATCTGTTTTCGGCGATCAAACGGACCTTCACCGAGGCGCCGCGGATGACAGACGAGGAGCTTGAGGCGCGCACGCTCGGCGACATGCGTGACTACTTGAACCGCGGAGAGACGGCCGCGGCGCGGGAGCGGTTCCTCCAACGCAAAACGAGGCGGCAGAATGTCTGACGGCGATCATCTCCGGCTTGAGTTCATGACTTCGTCCGAGGTCGCTCTCGCCATCGCGGGCGGCACCCGGACCATCGTCATCCCCTGCGGGGCGGTGGAGCAGCATGGACCGCACCTGACCCTCAGCGTCGATGCCGACCATGCGGACCGTCTCGGCATCCTGGTGGCGAAGGGGGTGGGAGGCGCGCTGGTGGCGCCGACCATCAGGGTCGGCTGCTCGTCCCACCATCTCGCATTTCCCGGCACGATCTCGCTGCAGGACAGCACATTCGAAATGATCTGCCGGGACTACTGCACCAGCCTGGCAAGACATGGCTTCGAGCACATTCTCATCTTCTCCGCCCATGTCGGCAATTCTCCGCCCTTGGCCAGGATGTTGCCGCGACTGCGGTCGGCCGTGCCCGCCTCCTGCCGAATCTCCGCCTTCACCGATGCGAAGGCGTGGCTGGAACGGTGGCGCGATGCCGTCGAGGAAGCGGGTGGCGAACCGATCAAGGTCGGTGGCCATGCCGACATCGCTGAAACCTCGCTGATGCTCGACCTCCACCCCGAGCGCGTGCGCACCGCCCGCTACGAGGCCGGAAGATTGGGGCTTCTTTCGCAAGGCGACCTGGAACTGATGTGGCGCGATGGGCTTGCGGCGGTCAGCGCCAACGGCATTCTCGGCGACCCCAACGGGTCCACGGCAGCCATCGGCAGGCATTGCATCGAGCGCATCGCCTCGCTTCTCGTCGAGAGCTTTTCCCAGGACGATCCGGTTTGACAGTGTGCAGCCGTTGCCGCGCGGTCGTCGG
>NZ_BADK01000303.1 GCF_000333595.1 Azospirillum sp. B506 | reverse complement strand
GTGCTGCCCTGGGTTCTGCTGGGTTCGGCACTGTTGCACCCGCTGCATTTGCCAGCGGTCCTCCTGGCCGGGCTGGCGGCGGTGGCGGGTCTGGCATCCCGCCTGATGCTTGCCGTCCGCTTCCGCCAGAGCGTCATCGGTGCCCTGCTGCATCCGGTCGGCGTGCTCATCATGCTGGCAATCCAGTGGTCGGCACTGCTGCGCGCCCGCCATGGCAAGCCATCGGAATGGCGCGGCCGGGCCTATCCGGCCGGACCGGGAACAGGGCGGGGGGAGAGGGCGGGCGCGCCATGACCCCTTGGTTGCGCCGCAACGGTCACCGCATCTTCCACCCGCTGGCGGGGGCGGACGTGGCCACGCTGGCGGCCGTGCTGCGCCAGGGCGGCGGTGTCGGGCCGCTGCACCTGCACCGCGTTGCGACCGCCGTCGGTGCCGCCGCGATCCGTGCCCCCCTCGACCTGCTGGAGCGGCGGATGGTGGAGCGGCTGGCGGGGCAGGGCAGGGCTGCGGGGCCGCCGCCGTTGTTCATCCTCGGTCACTGGCGCAGCGGCACCACCCATCTGCTGAACCTGCTTGCCCAGGACGAGCGGTTCACCGCCCCCGACCCGCTGGCGGTCGGCCTGCCCTGGGGATTTCTCAGCCTGAACGCCTTCTGGCGGTCGAGGCTGGAGGAATGGCTGCCGCCCGACCGTATCATCGACGCCATGCCGGTCGACCCGACCTCTCCGCAGGAGGATGAGTTGGCCCTGGGCCTGATGCAGCCGCTGTCCTATTACCACGGCATCTTCTTCCCCAGGCACCTGCACCGCGCCTTCCGGCAAGGCGTCCTGTTCGAGGGCTGCCGGCCGGAAGCCGTCGCGCTGTGGCGCCGTCGGATGACCCATTACTTGACCAAGATGCAGATTTACGCCGGCGGCCAGCGCCTGCTGATCAAAAATCCGGCCCACACGCCAAAATTGGCGGAGCTTCTGGCGCTGTGTCCCAATGCGGTCTTCGTCCACATCCACCGCGATCCCTATGAGGTGTTCAGCTCCACCCGACGCATGCTGTTGACGCTGCTGCGGGAGTTCTCGCTGCAAGCCTACGACCCGCAGGCGGTGGGCGGGCTGGTGTTGGAGCTGTATCCGGCAATGATGGCGCGGTTCGACCGCGACCGGGCGCTGTTGCCGCCCGGCCGGCTGGTGGAGATCCGCTACGACCGCTTCGTCGCCGATCCGTTGGAAACGCTGGCCGAAGTCTATGGCGGGCTGGGACTGGGGCCGTTCGGGCCGGTGAAGCCGTACATGGAGCGGTATCTCGCCGGCGTGTGCGAGTACCGCCGCGCCCGCCATGAGCTTGAGGATCCGGACCGCCGCGCGGTGCGCCGCCGCTGGGCCTTCGCCTTCGACCGCTGGCGCTATTGAAGCCTCAGACTTCTCCGCGCTCCTCGCGCTTGGCCTGTTGCCACAGTGCTTCCATTTCGTCGAGCGTGGCATCCTGCGGCTTGCGGCCCCCGGCGGCCAGCAGGGCTTCGATGCGGTGGAAGCGGCGTTCGAACTTGGCATTGGTGCCGCGCAGAGCCGTTTCCGGTTCAACCTTCAGCCGGCGGCCGAGATTCACCAGCGCGAACAGCAGGTCTCCCAGCTCGTCCGCCACGCGCTCCTGCGCCGAGCCGGCGTCCATCTCCGCCCGCAGCTCCCGCACCTCCTCCTCGATCTTGTCGAGGATGTCGCGCGGATCGGTCCAGTCGAAGCCGACGCGCGCCGCACGGTTCTGCAGTTTCAGCGCCCGGGTCAGTGCCGGCAGACCGCCGATCACACCTTCCAGCGCCGACGGTGCCCGGCCTTCCTCGGCGGCCTTTGCCGCCCGTTCGGCCGCCTTGTGGTCCTCCCAGCGCGAGGTCTGCTGGTCCGACGACTTCACCTCTTCCGGACCGAAGACGTGGGGGTGGCGGCGGATCATCTTGTCGGTGATGACGCCGGCCACTTCGTCAAAGTCGAACAGCCCCTCTTCGCGGGCCATCTGGCTGTAATAGACGACCTGGAACAGCAGATCGCCCAGTTCCTCGCGCAGGGCGACCTTGTCGTCCTTCTCGATGGCGTCGGCGACCTCATAGGCCTCCTCAATCGTGTGTGGCGCGATGGAGCGATAGGTCTGCTCCAGGTCCCACGGACACCCGCCGTCGGGATTCCGCAGCCGCGCCATCACGTCGAGCAGCCGGTCGATGTTGCGGGTCATGTCGTGCCGTCTCCAGATCCGGGAGGGGGAAAGCCCGGGACGATAGCCGAGCCGGGCGGACGGGGGAAGTGGATCGGGCAGCCTATGCGGAGCCGCCGTCGAGGCGATGATCCGGGCAGCGACGTTGGCGTCCAAATTGCTGGTCTCGTCCGTTATCGGCTGGGCGTTCCGGCCTCGACGCCCATTGCCCTCGTCTTATTCGGGACTGTGACAGTTTCACCCTGCGTTGAGTGAAATACTGCGCCGGTGTACTTCCCAGGGCTTTCTTGAACATCGTGATGAAAGCATTGACCGACTCATAGCCCAGCGAATCCGCCACAGTCTGCACCGTTGCCCCGCCGGCCAAGTCACGAAGCGCGACGACAAGATGAAACTGCTGTCGCCATCGCCCGAACGTCAGGCCTGTCTCCCGGATCATCAAACGAGCCAGCGACCTCTCGCTCATCGCAACGCGCTTTGCCCATTCTCCCAATGTACTCCGGTCGGATGGATCGATCGTCAAGGCGTCGGCGATCGCCCGGATCTTCGGGCTGTTGGAAATGGGCAGGTTGAAGTGTTCGCGCGGCATCCCGGTCAACTCGTCCAGCGTTACCCTCGCGAGCCGGGCGGCATGGCTGTCCGGCGAATAGTCCGATACCTCGCCGGTCAACCGGTTGACCAGTTCCCGCACCAGCGGAGAAATCGATAGCGTACAGCAGACATCGGGCAGATTTGCGGCTCCCGGCTCCACGAACAGGTAGCTGAGGCGGGCATTTGCCGTCGTCCTGACACTGTGCGGCATGCTGCCCGGGATCCAGACGCCGCAGTCCGGCGGCACGATCCAGATCTCGTCGTCCGCGCTGCAGGTGACGGCGCCATGCAGCGCGAGAATCAACTGCCCCCTCCGATGCACATGCACAGGCACTTCCGCCTCGTATTCCGCGAAATCGAGCAAACGTGCGACCGCAGGCCGATCGGCCAGATCGGGGTCATAGACTGAAACGGCAGACCGCGGTGCGGAGATGGGGTTCGGCATAATCGACTTTGGCATGATTCAGGGATTTTTTGACAGGATACCTAATTTATAATGCTGTGCAACGCGCCGATACTCAGCGGCATGAGAACCGACCATCCTTCAAACCAGCGCTTCGCCATCACCGGAATCGTCCTCCAGATCGCGGCCATCGGTCGCGCGTTGTCACTGCAATCCCGGATGCCGATATTGCGGGCTGACGCGGATGCGCTGCTCTTCTCGGTGAAGAGCTTCGCCGCGGCGATGCTGGCCTACTACATCGCGCTGCGTGCAGGAGTGCCGAAACCCTCCTGGGCAATCGTCACCGTCTATATCGTTTCACAAAATTCGGCCGGCGCGTCGCTCAGCCGTGGCGTCTATCGCTTCGCGGGGACGATTGTCGGTGCCGTGGCGACCGTGGCGATCATCCCGTGCTTCGTGAACGATCCGATTGTCTGCAGCGTGG
Organism: Azospirillum sp. B506; assembly: GCF_000333595.1. GTDB lineage: Bacteria > Pseudomonadota > Alphaproteobacteria > Azospirillales > Azospirillaceae > Azospirillum. The sequence goes on along the minus strand of NZ_BADK01000303.1, from coordinate 1,691 downwards.
TTCTTGCCAGCTGGATCGGCCTTTGCCTTTACCTCTCGCTGCTCGACCGCACCGCGCGGGCCTATGCCTTCGTTCTGTCCGGCTACACCGCCAGCCTGATCGGCTTCCCCGCCGTGCTCAACCCCGCCGCCATCTTCGATACGGCGTCGGTGCGGGTTCAGGAGATCTCCATCGGCATCCTCTGCGCCGTCCTTGTCCATCGCTTCGTCCTGCCGAAGCGCATGACCGGCCAGTTCACCGCCAAGCTGTCGGCTACGCTGCGGGACGCCCGCCGGCTGGCGGCTGACGCACTTCGCGGAAGCTCCGGGCAGGCGCTCCGCCGCGACCGTGACCGGCTCGCGGGGGATCTTCTCGCCCTGCAGGGGCTGGCCGTTCACCTGCCTTACGACCCGGTCCCGGTTACGCCGAGCCGCGAAACGCTGCAACTGATCCATGACCGGCTTGCGCGACTGCTTCCGCTTGCGACGGAAGTCGAGGACCGCATCCATGCCCTTCGCACTGGAAGCCGCAGCCTGCCCGACGAATTGACCGCACTGCTGGATGAAGTGGGGCTTTGGATGGCAACAGCCGATGCGGCTGGAAGGGACGCCATTGCGATCCGGTTGATCGACTGTGCAAAGACGCTGCGGACACGCAGAACCGCAGAGTCCATGACGGTTGGCGACAGGATCGCCGCCAATCTCGCCGGTCACCTCGCCGAGATGATTGCCCTGATTCACGAGTGCGACCGGCTTGAACGGATCGTTGTGCGGAACGGCACACGCACTGTAACGGCCACCGCATCGCATCTCGGCGTCAGGCGCGCGATTGGCTATGTCTATCACCGCGACCCCTGGATGGCAGCCCGGTCCGCGCTGGGGGCGGTCGCCGGCATCGTCATCGGCTGTGCGTTCTGGATCTGGTCGGCTTGGCCGGAGGGTGGAATGGCGGTGTCGATCCTGGGCGTCTGCTGCGCCCTGTTCGGCAATGTCGACACGCCGGCGCCGAATGTCGTCAAATACATGACCGGCTCGGTCGCCGGAGTTGCGATCAGCCTGGCCTACAGCTACGTCATCCTTCCCCGCGTGGCGGACTTTGCCGGTCTCGTCGCAGTGCTCGCCCCGGCCTTCCTGTTCGCCGGCTCCCTGCAGGCACGACCGCCGACGACCTATATGGCGCTCGGCATTACCCTGACGATCCCGATCCTTTCGGGACTGGGCGCCACCTATGCCGGCGACTTCGCCGGGTCGCTCAACAGCACCATCGCGCTGTTTGCGGCAATGGGATTTGCGGTCGTGAGCATGAGCCTGTTTCAGACGATACCGGTCGATGCAGCGATTGGCCGGCTGCTTCGACTGAACCGGCAGGATGTCAGGCGGCGGGCAATGGGTGGCGGATCCGACGAGGCGCTCTGGACAAGCCTCATGATCGACCGGACGGCTCTGCTGCTTCCCAGGCTCCGGCTGTCCGGGAAATCCCATCCGGATGTGCTTGACGATACCCTGCACCATCTTCGTGTCGGTCATGCCGCCAGTCGCCTTTATCGGGCAATCCGCCATGTCGGCGGCAATGGCGACACCGTCAATGACCGCGAGATCGGCGATGGCGGGTTCGAGCTTCTTACCGCGATTGCCCTGCGCTTCGGCCCCGGATACCGGATGGGGCTTTCGATGCCATCGCTCTGCACCGGCGCATCGAAACGCTGATGGCGC
>NZ_BADK01000304.1 GCF_000333595.1 Azospirillum sp. B506 | reverse complement strand
CTTACTCGACCGAGACGCCCAGCGCGGCAACGGCGCCTTCCAGGGCCTTCTTCTGGGCGACCAGACCGTCGATGCCGTTGGAGACCAGCTTGTTGCCCTCGTCGTTGTCGGCGGCGATCATCTGGTCGTAGGCCATCTTGCCGCTGTCGGCGGTGTCCTTGATCGCCTGCATCGCCTTCATGCTGTTGGCCATGGCGGTCTTCACCGCGGCGTCGGCGTCGGCGGACTTGGCGGCGACCAGCTGCGACAGCGAGGCACCGGAGACGGTCTTGCCGTCGGTGCGCTTGTAGCTGCCGTTGTAGACGTTCACCATGCCGACTTCATCGTAATAGTGCGAATTGTGGGTGTTGTCGGAGAAGCAGTCATGCTCCTCCTCCGGATCGTGCAGCATCAGGCCCAGCTTCATGCGCTCGCCCGCCAGCTCGCCATAGCTCAGCGACCCCAGGCCGGTCAGCATGCGGCCGACACCCTCGCTCTCCGGCGCCTTGGCGATGGAGACGCGGGCCTTGCCTTTGGCGGCCCAGTCGGCCGTCATCTCGGCCAGATCATCGACCAGCATCTGGGTGGCGACCTTCAGATACTGGATGCGGCGGTCGCAATGGCCGTTGGTGCAGTCCTTGCCCTTGGCATAGTCGGTGGCCTTGCGCTCGCCCGCACCCGGACCGGTGCCGTGCAGATCCTGGCCCCACAGCAGGAATTCGATGGCGTGATAGCCGGTGGCGACGTTCGCCTCCACCTTGCCGGCGCCGTGCAGCTTTTCGGTCAGCAGATCCTTGGTGATCTTGGTGGCGTCGATAGTCTTGCCGCCGGCCGTGATCTTCGGGTTGGCGATGACGTTCGCCTTGGCATAGGGGTTGCTTTCGCCACCGGCATAGCCCTCGTCGACATAGTCGATCAGGCCTTCGTCCAGCGGCCAGGCATTCACCTTGCCTTCCCATTCGTCGACGATCGGGTTGCCGAAGCGGAAGGCTTCCGTCTGCATGTACGGGACGCGGGCGGCCTTCCAGGCGTCGCGCGCCTTAGCCAGATTTTCCTCGGTCGGCTTGGCGACCAGGGCGTCCACCGCCTTCTTCAGCGCCTTGGCGCCGTTGGTGGCGTCCTCATAGGCGGCATGGGCGATGTCGGCGTAGGTCTTCGCAACGTCCTTATAGGCCGGACCGGCAGCCTGGGCACCGTACGGCAGCAGGGCAACGACGGCTACGGCGGCAAAGCCGGCAGCGCGCTTCGACATGGAGGTCTCCTCGAACGTCGGTGGTCGGTAATGACAGCAAGTGCGACTTATTCTCAAAGAATAACGTCGCGAATCATTCTCACTGTCAAGCCCTATCCGCGTTGGGGGTACTCGGAAACGCCCAAGCGCCGCCGTGCCGCGTCGATATGTCCCGCTACCGTGTCCTGTGGATGGTGGGATTGCTGCCCGTTTCAGCCCTGGCGAGTGGCCTCGACCAGCGCCTGGGCCAGATCGTCATAGAGATCGTCGGGCGACTCCAGTCCGACCGACAGCCGCAGCAGGTCGCCCGGCACCGGGGAACTCGGCCCCTCGATGCTGGCGCGATGCTCGATCAGGCTTTCCACCCCGCCCAGCGAGGTGGCGCGGCGCCAGATACCGACACGGGCGGCGGTGTCGATGGCGGCCTGGGTGCCGCCCTTCACCCGGATGGACAGCATGCCGCCGTAGCCGCCGCTCATCTGCCGGGAGGCGATGCCGTGGCCGGGGAAGCCAGGCAGGCCGGGATAGAGCACGTCCGCCACCTGCGGATGGGCAGACAGCCGCTCCGCCAGCGTCATGGCGGCGGCGCTCTGCCAGCGGACGCGGGCGAACAGGGTGCGCAGGCCGCGTTGCAGCAGCCATGCCTCGAAGCTGCCGAGGATTCCGCCCTGCTGGGTCTGCACCGCCTTGATGCGGCCCCAGAACTCGTCCTTGCGGGCGGCGGTCAGGGTGCCGGCGACGACGTCGGAATGGCCGTTCAGGTATTTGGTCGCCGAATGCATGACGATGTCGGCCCCCAGTTCGAGCGGCCGGGTCAGCACCGGGGTGGCGACCGTGCTGTCCACCGCCAGCCACGCCCCGGCCTCGTGCGCCAGTTCGGCAACGGCAGCGATATCGGTGACGGTCCACAGCGGGTTGGCCGGGGTCTCCACCCACACCAGCCGGGTCTGGCCGGGACGCAGGGCCGCGCGCACCGCGTCGGTGTCGCTGGTGTCCACCCCTTCGACCTTCAGACCCCAGCGGGTCGCGGGGCCATGCACCCAGTTGCGGAAGGCCCAGTACATCACGTCTGGCACCAGCACATGGTCACCGGGATCCAAAGCCTGGAACACCGCGGTCGCCGCCGCCATGCCGGAGGCGAACAGCAGCGTGTCGATTCCTTTTTCCAGCTCGGTGATGGTCCTGGCCGGAATGTCGAAGGTGGGGTTGTCGGCGCGGGCATAGACCCGGCCGCGGCCATAGCCGTTGTCGGGATCCCGGACATAGGTGGTGGACGGGTGGATCGGCGGGATGACCGCGCCGCTGGCCGCATCCTCAAAGCCCAGGGCGCCGGCGGCGATGGTTTCGGGACGGTGGGGACGGTCGGTCATTGCCGGGGCACTCCGGGATCTGGCTTGAGGGGGGAATCGAGGATACGTCCGGCGGAGGCCGCGGCGCAATGGCGCCCCGATCCGTGTCGCCGAAGGGTCAGGCATAGCGTGCGATCAACCGCGCCAGCGGCGGGCCGGACAGCACGACCACGAACAGGCGCAGGGTCTGCAGGGCAAGCACCAGCGGCAGATCCACCCCGCTGCCCAACGCGATCACCACCACGGAATCGAGTCCGCCGGGACTGGTGGCGAGGAAGGCGGTCAGCGGGTCGGTCGGCAGCAGCGTGACCAGCACCCAGGCGGACAAGCTGCACAGGGCGATCATCAACCCGGTCGACAGCAGCATCTGCGGCACCGCGCGCAGGGCGTGGCGCAGCACCTCGCGGGTGAAGCGCAGGCCGATGGTCCAGCCGATGAGGGTATAGGTGACGGTCAGCAGCGCGTGCGGCAGTTGCAGGGTCACTCCCGCGCCTGCCTGGACCAGCGCGCCAAGCACCATCGGCACCAGCAGAGCGCCCGAGGGGATGCGGAAGCGGTGCCCGATCCAGCCACCGACCCCGGCGATCAGCAGAGTCGCCGCCAGCCCGCGCAAATCCAGCGCTTCCACCGGCGCCACCGGCAGGCCGGCGCCCTGCGGTCCGGCGGTCAGGGCATGGGTCACCAGCGAGGCGCTGAGCACCACCAGCACCACGCGCAGATACTGCATGACGGCGACGAGCCGAACGTCCGCTCCATAATCCCCGGCCATGGCGACCATGGCGGAGGCCGCGCCCGGCGACACGCCCCAGGCCGCGGTCGTGCCGGGCAGGCTGCCGTAGCGCACGAACAGCCAGCCGACGATGCCGCTGACCAGCACCGTCAGCCCGACGGTTCCCAGCATCAGCGGCCAGTTCCGGGCGATCGACAGCAGGATGGAGGAGGTGACGGCATGGGCGACGAGACAGCCGATGATCGCCTGCGCGATGCTGAAGCCGGAGGGGGGCACGCGGATCGAGGCACCGCCGACGCCGAGCGCAATCGCCCCGATCATCGGCCCGATCAGCCAGGCCGCCGGCAGGCCGACGGCATCCAGACCCAGCGTCAGCGCCGCCGACAGGGCGAGCAGGCCCACCCATTGCGCGACCGTCCGCAGGCGGAACGCCGGGCCGCCCCCCTCTTTTGCACCCACCACGAACCCATACCCGCAGGACTGAATTGCAACCGCCTCATGCTGCCTGCCGCCGGCCCCATCCGTCCAGCGGGTGAGGGGCGCGGCTGCCATGCATCGCGGAGCGGCAGATGGCTGGGCGGCGGATGGTGGAACGGCGGATCAGCGGGCGACCCGGATCCGGGTCAGGAACTCGCCGACGCCCCGGTGTAGCTCGTCCGCCTGCCGGTGAAGTGCTCCTGCAGCGGTCAGCACCTCCTGTGCGATGCCGCCGGTTTCCGACGAGGATTGGGTCACCTCGCCGATGGATTCGGTGACCCGGCGCGATCCGACCGCGACCTCCTGCACGTTGCGCGTGATCTCCTGGGTCGCGGCGGTCTGCTGAGTCACCGTGGCGGCGACGGTGGAGACGATTTCGTTGATGTGGGTGATGGTGCGGCCGACGGCGTGGATCGCTCCGGCAGCCTGGCTGGCGGCATTCTGCATGCCGGCGATCTGGGTGGAGATGTCCTCCGTCGCCTTGGCGGTCTGGTTGGCGAGGTTCTTCACCTCCTGCGCCACAACGGCAAAGCCTTTGCCCGCCTCGCCGGCCCTGGCCGCCTCGATGGTGGCGTTCAGCGCCAGCAGGTTCGTCTGGCTGGCGATGGAGTTGATCAGGTCGACCACGTCGCCGATGCGTTGGGCGGCGTCCACCAGTCCGCTGACGGTTTCCTTGGTCCGTTCCGCCTCGTCGACGGCGGACGAGGAAATCCGGGAGGATTCGTCGACATGCCGGCTGATGTCGGCGATGGACATGGCAAGCTGTTCCGTCGCCGCAGCCACCGTCTGCATGCTGGACGACGCGATTTCCGTTTCGGTCGCGACATCGGCGGACCGGCGGCTGGTGGTGGTGGCGATCTCCGACATGCGTTGGGCATGGGCCTGCATCCGGTTGGAGGCGGCAACCGTGCCGTCCACGATGCTTTTCACGCTGTCCTCGAAACTGCCGGCGAGCTGGTCGAGCGTGGCGCGCTTGCTCTCCTCTTCCGCCTCCCGATAGGTTTCAAGAAGCAGTTCCATGTCGAACCAGGCGATCTTGTTCAGGGTTTCCAACTGCGCGGCGCGGTGGCGGCGGGCACCGGCACCGAACAGCCCGGCCACCAGCCCTTCGTCGCCCCCGGCGAGACCGAGTTCGCGGGCGATGTTGGAGCTGACGATATGGTGGCAGATCGCCACCGCGTAGGCCGGAACGCCGTTGCGGTAGAACTGGGTCGCGAGCCGGTGCGCGGACTCCAGGAAACCGGTGTCGATCCTGCCGGACGCCGCCCGCATCCAATGGTCAAGACGGGCGGCATGCACATCGGGATGCTTCAGCGCCGCCTGGATCTCCGGCCACGCATCGAAATGCCGGTGCCAATCCTCCAGAAGCTTGGGAAGGCGGCTGTCCACGAACTCACGGTTGCCCCGCAGGCGGGCGAGATCGTCTTCGGAAATCGAGAAGGCGGCAAGTCTCTTCGCCTGTGCGTGAGTCAGATCGACGGTCATGGTTCGGACGGTCCTTGGTTCCGGTGCCTCGAATGGACAATTCTACGAAATAGCGAGTTATCCGGATTTCGGGCAAACCGCATTTGGGGCCCTCATTTTGTGCATATTCAGATATGCGTAGTGAGGAGATCGGCAGCTGGTCATGGAATAAGGCCGCCATATCGCCTGACCTATTCCATAAGCAGCCTATCCGCTGCTGCTCCCCCTGCGGCGGACTCCGTAGCGAAACGTCCCGGCTCCCGAATTGGTTGAAGGGCTGATCATGGCTGAATAGCGAGACGTCGAGAGGTAAGCTCACTCAAGCCGCGGTAACGATCAGTGCTGCGGCCACCAGCGCCACCACATCTTCGACGAGCGCGGCAGGGCGGTCTCGGCCGAAGACGGCGGCCATGCGCATACGCAGTGCATAGCCGGCAAGTGTCCCGACGACGGCGCCGATGCCACCGGCGACCAGACCGCCGATCCAGAAGCCGGCATTCGCCCCGATGGCGGCCCCGGCAATGGCGCCGCCGGCAATGCGGCTGACGAAAGGGAAGGGCAGTTTGCGGCTGGGTGTGGTGGGCAGCTTGTCGACGACCAGCTCCCCCACCGCCATGGCGGTGAAGACCCAGGGCGACACCGGATGGCCCAGGAAGAACAGCCAGCTTCCCGACAGGTCGAGCCAGCCGCCATAGGCGGCCCAGCTGACGGCGGCCGGGGCGATCAGGGTGCGGGAGCCGGCGACGGAGCCGATCAGAAAGGCGAGGATCAAGGGGAGCATCCGGTCATCCATCCTGTATGCGGGCATCATGTCTTGCGAGCATCACTGGCGCGGCCGTCGACGCACAGCCTGAACAAGTTGGCGCAGTGCCCCGGTCCGGGTGCCGGGGGCGCCATGGAACAGGCGCATGGCCGCCAGCATCAGCGCCTCGTCGCCCTCGCGCGGCGGGTCGAAATGAGGACGCAACCGGCCGCTGCGGACCGAAACGGTCTTCACCTGCGTCATGTCCAGCAGCCCTTCGGCCCCGCGCGTCACGCCCCAGCCGCTGGCATGGCGCCCGCCGAAGGGCAGGCGCGGGTCGGCGGTCGGCACGATCAGGTCGTTGATCGTCACCGTCCCGGCATCGATCCGCCCGGCCAATTCCCGCGCCTGAGCCACCGGCCCGAAGATAGATGCCCCCAGTGCATAGGGGCTGCCGGCGGCGACCTTCAGCGCTTCTTCCATGTCCTTTACCGCCACCAGCGACAGGACGGGGGCGAAGACCTCCTCGCGCAGCAGCGCCATGCCGGGCGCTGCGTTGGCGAGGATCAGCGGCATCATCGCCGGGCTGTCTTCGCGCGGCAGCTCTCCCAGGGCGCGCGCTCCCCCCGCCACCGCATCCCGCGCCAGGGTGGCGAGCCGGCACCTGGTCGGAAGCGACACCGGCACCGGCGGGATCGTGCCGACATGGCGGCGCAGCGCCGCTTCCAACCCCGCCGCCATCCCGTGTGGAACGAACACCCGCCGCGGCGCGATGCAGGTTGCCGACCCGTTCAGCCGCAGCCCGAAGGCCAGTGCGCGGGCGAGCTGCTCGACATCGGCACCGGGCAGAACGAAGACGGCATCGTTGCCCGACAGCTCCATCGTCGAAGGCACCAGATGCCGGGCGAGCCGCTCCGCCACCGCCCGTCCGGTGTCGGCCGAGCCGGTCAGCACCAGCTTGTCGATTCCATCGGCAATGGCCTCCGCCACCGCGTCGGCGGACTCGTCCAACAGCCGGAACAGACCCGGCGGCAACCCGGCCTCCTCCAGCCAGCGCCCGAGCAGGACCATCGGCGCGCTGCATCCCGGCGCCGGCTTGACCAGGACCCGGTTCCCCGCAGCCAAGGCCTGGATCGCCTGGACGCCCGGCAGCAGAAGCGGGTAGTTGGACGGTCCGACGATCAGGATCGTGCCGACCGGCTCCCGCCGCACCTCGGCCTCCACCCCGAACAGCCAGATCGGGCGACCGCGCCGGCCGAGCCGCCTTGGCGCCAACAGGGCCGCAGCGTCACGTTCCAGAAACCGGCAGGCCTCCGCCAGCGGCAGGATCTCGCCACTGACGCTTTCCGCAGCGGTTCGGCCGGGCCGATTGTCCAGTGATCCGATCAGCTCTTCCGCACCGGCGGAAATCCGGTGGCGCAGTCTGCGAATAACCGCGAGTCGCGAGGAAATATCCTGTACGGACCATGCCGGAAAGCCACCCGTATCCCGATTGACCTCTTCTTTCTTCCAAGGAGTTACGACGTCAGGAGAGGGGCTGTTGTTGCGATCCATTTTCGACCCAGCTTCGTAACCATCACGACAGAGTTCGGCAGCGCAGGAGCGTTTGGCAAGCGGATGGAACGACAAGTCGTGATCATCGGCGCGGGACCGGGCGGGTTGGCATCCGCGATGCTCCTGGCGCTTACGGGTGCGAAGGTGACGGTGCTGGAACGGCAGGACTGCATCGGCGGCCGGTCGGCGGGCTTCTCGCTCGACGGCTACCGCTTCGACAGCGGCCCGACCTTCTTCCTCTACCCCCGCATCCTGGAGGAGATCTTCGAAGCCTGCGCCCGGCGCCTGTCGGACGATGTCGATCTGATCCGCCTCGACCCGCTTTACCGGCTGGTGTTCGAAGGCGGCGGCGAATTGCGGGTCCATGCGCAGATGAAGGCGCTGATGGCGGAAATCGCCAAACTCAGCCCGCGCGATGCCGACGGGCTGCCGCGCTTCCTGGCCGACAACCGGGCGAAGATGGAGCGGTTCAGGCCGGTTCTGGAATCCGATTTCTCCAGCCCCTGGGCATTGGCCACGCTGCCGATGCTGAAGGCCCTGGGCTGGCTGGCGCCGCACCGGTCGGTGGATGCGGATTTATCCCGCTATTTCCAGGACCCGCGCATCCGTCTCGCCTTTTCGTTCCAGAGCAAATATCTGGGCATGTCGCCGTTCCGCTGCCCCAGCCTGTTCACCATCCTGTCCTTCCTGGAGCACGAGCACGGCGTCTTCCACCCGCGCGGCGGGACGGAGGCGGTGATGGAGGCGATGCGCCGCACGGCGGAGAGCCTGGGTGTTACCGTCCGGCTGAACGAAACGGTGCGCCACATCCGGTTCCAGGGCCGACGCGCCGTCGGCGTGCGGACGGAGGCCGGCGACTATCCGGCCGACGCGCTGGTCATCAACGCCGACTTCGCCCGCGCGATGACGACGCTGGTGCCCGACGACCTGCGCCGGCGCTGGAGCGACGCCCGTCTCGCCACCAAGAAATTCTCCTGCTCCACCTTCATGCTCTATCTGGGCATCGAAGGGAAGATGGACGGGTTGGACCACCACACCGTCTATCTGGCGGAGGATTACGCCCGCAACCTCGCGGAGATCGAGGAGTGCCGCGAGTTGCCCCGCCGGCCGTCGATCTATGTTCAGAATGCCTGCGTCACCGATCGGGCGATGGCACCGCCCGGCGGCAGCACGCTCTACATCCTGGTTCCGGTCGGCCACCAACGCGGCCACATCGACTGGAAGGCGGAGGCGCCGCACTACCGCCGGCTCATTCTTGACCGGTTGGCCGGTTTCGGGCTGGGCGATCTGGAACGTCGGATTCGGGTGGAGCGGGTGGTGACGCCGGCCGATTGGGCAAGCCAGTTCGCCGTTCACCGCGGCGCCACCTTCAATCTGGCGCACAGCCTGGACCAGATGCTGCACCGCCGTCCGCGCAATCGGTTCGAGGATCTGGACGGCGTTTATCTGGTGGGCGGCGGCACCCACCCCGGCAGCGGGTTGCCGGTGATTTTCGAAGGCGCACGCATCACGGCGCGGCTGCTGGCCCAGGAACTGGGCCTGCCGGCGCCCTGGCGCACCAAGACCATGGGCGTGTCGGGCATGCTGCGGCAGGCCATTGCGGGGGGAATCGCATGACGGATCGGATCGCGGTGATTGGCGGCGGCCTTGGCGGACTGGCGGCGGCGGTTGTGCTGGCGGCGCGCGGGCACAAGGTCACCCTGCTGGAGAAGAATGGCTGGGTCGGCGGCAAGGCTGCGGTGCTGGAGGAGGGCGGCTTCCGCTTCGACATGGGGCCGACCATCCTGACGGTGCCGCGTGTCCTGCGCCGCATCCTGGAAGAGGCCGGCTGCGATCTCGACCGCGAGCTTGAGATGGTCCGGCTGGAGCCGCAATGGCGCTGCTTCTTCGACGACGGCACGGTGCTGGACCTGTCGGAGACCGTCGGCACCATGGCCGCCGAGTTGGACCGGCTGGCTCCGGGCAGCGGGGCGGGAGAGGGCTATCGCCGCTTCCAGGCGATGTCGGAGCGGCTGCACGGCATCTCCGAGCGTTTCTTCTTCTGGAAGTCGGTGGAAGACCTGGGCGACACGCTGAACTTCCGCAACAGCTTCAATGCCGGCACCCTGTCCGACGTGCTGGCGCTCCGCATGGGCAGCACGGTGGCCGGCACCATCCGTAGCCATGTCCCGGACGCACGGGCGGCGCAGATGCTGGACCATTTCACCCAGTATGTCGGGTCCTCGCCCTACGGCTCGCCGGCCGTGCTGTGCGCGATCGCCCACATGCAAACCAACGACGGTGTCTGGTATCCGATGGGCGGCACCCGTGCCGTGCCGGCGGCGCTGGAACGGGTGGCGCGGCGGCTGGGGGTGGAGATCCGAACGAATGCCGGTGTCCGCCGCCTGGAGGTGGATCGCGGGCGGGTGTGGGCGGTCGAGACCGACGACGGCGAGCGCATCCCGGTCTCGGCCGCGGTGTCGAACATGGATTCAGTCCGCACCTACCAGGAACTGGTGGGCGGGCAGCCGGCCAAGCGCTTCGCCAGGCGCCGCAGCTATGAGCCGGCCTGTTCCGGCGTGGTGTTCTACCTGGGGCTGGACCGCGGCTACGACCATCTGCTGCACCATGACTTCGTCTTCTCCCGCAATCCGGAGGAGGAATTCGACTGGATCTACAGGCAGGGGGAGCCGGCGCCCGATCCGACCTGCTACATTGCCGCCCCCGCCCGCACCGAGCCGGGCGTCGCCCCGCCGGGAGGGGAGGCGCTGTATGTGCTGGTCCACACCCCCTATCTGCGCCCGCGCCATGACTGGGACCGCATGCTGCCGGCCTATCGCCGCGTGGTGTTCGACAAGCTGAAGCGCACCGCCGGCCTGACCGACCTGGAGGACCGCATCCGGGTCGAGCATGTGCTGACTCCCCGCGACATCCATGACCGCTACAAGGTGCTGAACGGCGCCATCTATGGCTTGGCGAGCCATGGGCGCTTCATGGGCGCCTTCAAGCCGGGCAACCGGTCCCGCGATGTCGACGGGCTGTATCTGGCCGGCGGCGCCGCCCATCCGGGGCCGGGCATGCCGATGGTGCTGATGTCGGGCTGGATCGCCGCCGACAGTCTGGATCGGGACATGCGCGGCGGGGGCCGGCCCGATGCCCAGGGTGGCGCCGAACGGGCGGTGGCCTGACGGAAGGCGGCAAGAGGCATGACGGACGATCCGGTTGCGGTGCGGTCGCGGCTGCTCTGCTGGTTCTTCGGCGGCGTGATGAGGCGGCGGCTGCGGCGCGGCTTCCATGCTGTGCGGCTGGCACGGCCGGGCTGGCCGGTCCTGCCGCCGGGCCGGCCGGTCATCCTCTACCTGAACCACCCGTCCTGGTGGGACCCCGCCCTGCTGATCGCGATGGGCACCACGCGCTTCAGAGGACGGCCGGGCTATGGGCCTATCGATGCGGAGATGTTGCGCCGCTACCGCTTCATGCGCCGCCTCGGCCTGTTCGGCTTGCAGCCCGGCCGTGCCGGGGCCGTCACCTTCCTGCGCACTGCCGAGCATATCCTGGCCGACCCGCACGCCATGCTGTGGATCACCGCGGAGGGCGCCTTCACCGATCCGCGCCGCCGCCCGGTGACCCTGCGGCCGGGCGTCGCCCATCTGGTCCGCCGCATGCCCTCGGCGTTGGTGGTGCCGCTGGCGGTCGAATACCCGTTCTGGGACGAACGCACGCCGGAAGCCCTGATCCGCTTCGGTGAGCCGGTGGAGGCGGCCGATTTCGCGGATCTGCCGGTGCCGGACATCGCCGCGGATCTGGAGGCGCGGCTGGAGGCGGTGATGGACCGGCTGGCGCTCGATGCGCAGGGCCGTGACCCGGCGCGCTTTCTCACGCTGATCGAAGGAACGGTCGGCATCGGCGGCGTTTACGACCTGGGCGCCGGGCGCGCGCC
>NZ_BADK01000305.1 GCF_000333595.1 Azospirillum sp. B506 | reverse complement strand
CCGACGCCCTGGTCGTCCTTCACCGCCGGATCGGGTGGCCGGCCGCCGGACCCGCGCGGGTGGCAGGTGGCGCAGGAGCGCGCGTTGTAGAGCGGGCCAAGTCCGTCCGCCGCCTGGGTCGCGGTCGGGGCGGCCACCCACATGCGGCGGAACAGCGCCTCGCCGATGCGGTTGTCGAGGCTGTCGGCGGCCTGGGCGGCAGGTGCGGCGAGGAGGAGAAGGGCGACAGTGAAGACGGAGCGCAGCAATACGCCCTCTCTCCCCCGGGGAGAGGGAGGGGACCCGCGCCGAAGGCGTGGGGAGGGTGAGGGGGCCGGCGCGCTGTCGCGCGCCGCCAAGGGGCATTCTGCCCCTTGGCAATCCCCTGGCACGGGCGGGCGCCCGTGCTTCCCCCTCACCCTGACCCTCTCCCCGGGGGGGAGAGGGGATTCCGGTTGCGAAATGCGTTGGACGGCGAAACGGGAAAGCGTGGACTCAAGCAACGCGGATGTATCCCATCATGCCGGTGTCCTGGTGTTCGATGATGTGGCAGTGGAACATCCAGTCGCCGGGATTGTCTGCCTTGATGGCGACGCGCAGCCGTTCCTTCGGCTCCAGCAGCACCGTGTCGGCATGGTGCGGCACCACCTTGCGGGCATCGGAGGACAGCACCTTGAAGGTGTAGCCGTGGATGTGGATCGGGTGCAGGTGCGGCGTCAGGTTGGCCAGCTCGAAGATATAGCTGCGGCCCTTCTCCAGCGTGACCAGCGGCGGCGGCAGGCGTTCGTGCCCGCCCTCCGGCCAGCTCTGCTGGTTGATCGCCCAGAAGGTCTTGGCCGACAGGCACAGAGCGTCGGCATAGGGCAGGCCGGGCAGCGTCGCCGCATCGAAAGCCTGCGCCACCGCGGTGGCGGAGAAGGCCATCGGGATGATCGGGGCATCCTTCAGATCCGGCTCCGGAATGGCGGAGGCGGGCAGGGCGCGCGGCTTGAAACGCTTGTTGGGCAGGGCGGGGCCGACGGCGCGGAAGGTGGCGAGCGGCTTGGGGTCCGCCGAATAGACGTTGGTCAGCCGCAGGGTCTGGCCGGCCTTGGCGGGCGCGCGGAACAGCACGTCGATGCGCATCGCCGGTCCCATCGGCCAGCCGTCCAGCGGACGCGGCGGCAATGGGTTGCCGTCGACCGCGACGATCCAGGCCTCCGCCCCCTCCACCCGCAGATCGACGACGCGGGTGCTGTCCACATTGTAGAAGCGGGCGCGGATGTCGCCGTTGGTGGGGACCTCGAACACCGGCTCGATGGCGCCGTTGACGGTGGACACGCTGCCGAAGGTGCCGGCGCGCGAAGCGCCGCGGTCGGTCATGAAGGTGCCGAACTTGCCGGTCTTGTCCAACTGCCAGTCCTTCACCAGGCAGACGAGATCAGCGTCGAATTTCGGAGCGTCCGGCTCCTCGACGATCAGCACCCCGGCAAGACCGCGGCCCAGCAGCTCCACCGTGTTGCAGTGGGGATGGAAGAAGAAGGAGCCGGCGTCGGGCGGGGTGAATTCATAGACGTGACTCTCGCCCGGCTTGGTCGGCGGCTGGGTCAGATAGGGCACCCCGTCTTCCAGGTTCGGCAGGCGGATGCCGTGCCAGTGGATCGAGGTGTGCTCGTCCAGCCCGTTCACCAGGGTGGCGCGCAGCCGCTGGCCCTTGCGCATGCGGATGACCGGGCCGGGGAAGCGGTCGGCATAAGTGATCAGCGGCGACGGCTCCGCCGGTTCCGGCAGGATTTGCTGCATCCGCTGTTTGGCGACCAGTTCGACCTCGACCAGATCACCGGTGGCGGTGACCGGAAACAGGCC
>NZ_BADK01000306.1 GCF_000333595.1 Azospirillum sp. B506 | reverse complement strand
CGACGGCCTCGTAGGGATCGGTGCCGGTCTCCCGCGCGCCGATCACCGCCTTGCACGCGGTTAGCAGCACCCGCAGTTGGGTCTGGGTATCGCGAACGGAACGCAGGGTGTTTTCGGCTGTCCGGCGCTCGGCCTTCCGCGCCAGACTGCCGAGCAGCTTGTCGAACATCGACAAGGTGACGTCGGTCAGATCCATCTCCAGGCGGATCGCGGTGGCCGTGAGCACAGCACGACGGCGCGACGTCGCCAGATCCTGAAGATGCTGCGGCGTCATCCGCAGGCCTTCGGCCGCGAGCCGCTCGAACGCGACCTCCGGCACGCGTGCGCGCAACGACCGGTCAATGCCGAGTTCCTTCAAGGCGGAAAGGTGCTCAATGACCGCCAGCATGTTGCGGGCAGTTGGGGCCGCTGGCACCCGACGCAGCCAAGCGAGCATCGTCGTTTCAGTGTCGGCCTGCAGGGTCAGCAAGCGGTCCAGCGCGTCTGTCGTCCGCTGATCGACACCATCGACAAGGGCACGATGCAGAACCCGTTCGGCCCGGCCACGAGCCTGATGGAGCATCAGTTCCAGGATTGCCGCAGAAGGGATCAGGATGCGACGGCGGCGGAACTCGTCGATCAAGGTGGTCGCCAGAATGATCGGGTCCCGTGCGATCTGTGCCTTGGAGGTCAACCAAGCGGCAAGGTCGCGAAAGAGGGTTCGATCAAAGGCACGGTGGCCGGTCCGTGCCATGATCGCGGCAACCTGCTCGCGCCGGTTCTGGTCACGTCGACTGTAGGCGATGAAATCGTCGGGCTCGGCGCCAACCTGCCGGGCGACGAACGCCAGCAGCGCGATGGGCGGGCGCTCGCCCGGCCCGGGAATCCGCCCAGGATGATGAAGATAGCAGAGCAGGATGGCGCAGCCCAGGCGGGTGTGCGCTGTACGCCGGAGGGTGACTATGTCGAGATCGTCCCTGCTGAGCGTATAGTGGCGCACCATCGCGCGTTCGTCGTCCGGCACCGCCAGGAGCCTTGCCCACTGGTCTTCGGTCAACAGCCGCCGACGCGCCAACGTTTATTCCATTCGGTGATGTTGATAGGATCATGCCGTGGAGGGTCACCATGGGTGCAGTTCAGATCACGGGCATTCTCTGATCCACCTTTGCCAATTCAAGGTGCTCCCTCTCCTATTGTTCCCATTGCTCAAGAGGGCATGGCCAGCCCGCGCGGCCACCATCGGCCGCAACGGGCTGGCCCCGATATGTGACCGTCTATCGGACGGCGAGCGGATGGGGGATGACCCGCTGGTTCTGCTCGCCCAACCCCTCGATGCCGAGCGTCACCACGTCACCGACCTTCAGAAAGACGGGCTCGGGCTTTTGCCCCATCCCGACACCGGGCGGCGTGCCCGTGGCGATGATGTCGCCCGGCATCAGCGTCATGTGGCGGCTGACGTAGGACACCAGGGTCTTGACGTCGAAGATCATCGTCGCCGTGCTGCCGTCCTGCATGCGCTGTCCGTTGACTTCGAGCCACATGCGCAGTGCCTGCGGATCCGCGACCTCGTTCGCGGTCACCAGCCACGGGCCGATCGGGCCGAAAGTGTCGCAC
>NZ_BADK01000307.1 GCF_000333595.1 Azospirillum sp. B506 | reverse complement strand
CGCGTTGGGGCTGGCCCTGGACAGTCTGGGAACGTCCATTGCCCGGTTGGGATGATGGCCGAACGGCGCCTGGACCGTTTGGTGAATCCGCTGGTCAGCGGTCTGCCGGCCTTCCTGGCGGCGGACAGCGGCGTCTGTTCCGGTTTCATGATCGCCCAATACACCGCAGTATCCCTGGTGGCCGAAAACCGGCGGCTGGCCGGTCCGGCCAGCCTTGACGGCGGCATCACCTCGGCGCTTCAGGAGGACGACATCAGCCACGCGACCCCAGCCGCCTTGAAGCTGTTGGGCATCCTCGAAAACACCGAACGGATCCTGGCGATCGAGTTGCTGGCAGCGGCCCAGGCCTATGACTTGCGGCCGGAGGACGGAGGGCGGGCGCAGGGGACCGACGCGGTCTACCAGGCGGTGAGGAGCGTTGTCGGCCCCTACGCCGACGATCGCCCCCTCGCCGGTGACATGGAGTGCGCTTTCAACATGATCTGCCGCTCTACTCCCGCACAATCGTCTCCTTAGAACCTGTTCGCAGCGGGCGCGTCCCATCCGGCTTTAGCCGGGATGCTACTTTAAGCTGAGCAAGGGTGTTGCGGCAGGGGCTTGCTCTGGTAGGTCTGCCACCCTCGATGTCACCGCTTGGACCCGCATTCTATGGGCACTGCCACTCGTCCCGCAAGCACCACCCCAGCCTCCTGGGACGCGTTCTCGGATGTCGATGCCTTTGTCGAGGAGGTGCTGTTTGAGCTGACGGCGATGGCGAGTGACGGCACCCGTCCAGCCCGCACCGGGCCCAAAGCGCCTCTAACCGGAGCGGCGCTGCGCAAGGCGATTATGGCGATTTGGTGCGTATGCTTCTGCGGCATGCAATGGCGCGCCATCGGGCAGCTCACCGGCATCCCGTTCGGCACGTTGTACACTCTGTTTGTGATCTTGCCCTGCTTCGGTGGACACCACAGCTAAGCTCCGAGTGGAGCGGGAAGGTATCTGATGACGAAGACGAGGCGATCCTTCACGGACGAGTTCAAGCGTGAGGCCGTTGCCCTTCTGGAAGGGAGCGGCCGGCCACTGGAGCATGTGGCGCGGGAGTTGGGCCTCCAGGCCTCGGTGCTGCGGAACTGGCGGCGGGTAGCCCAAGGGCACCCGCCGCGCTCACGGTCTGGCGCCCCTGCCGTATCCGGCACCGCCATTCCGGCCAAGCCGGACGAGCAGACGGCGGAGATCGCGCGGCTGCGACGCGAGCTGGAGCGCACCCGGCAGGAACGCGACATTTTAAAAAACGATCGCGGGCCTTCGGTCCGCCTGCGGGTGGAGAAACGGGCCGCGCTATGATGGGCAGCGGAGGGGAGCGGCCGTCTGGTTTTTGGAGGCGTAAGACCCCGTCAAAAAACGTGGCCCATGGGGCGGTGCGGACTTGAGAGTGGTGACACCCGCGCGGTGATCCCGGTTGGGAAATTGATGACTTCGCATGCCCCAGCCCCTCCTTGGCCCGACGAGCAGGAGGACGCACGATGGCGCGAACGAAGCGGTCCCGCAAGGCGCGGGATATGGCCCCGATCCATCCCCATGCGGCGGCGATCGACATCGGCGCCACCATGCACATGGCCGCCGTGCCGCCCGACTGCGACCCCGAACCGGTGCGCTCGTTCGGCACCTTCACCGGCGACCTGCACCGTCTCGCCGATTGGTTCGAACGCTGCGGCGTTCGCACCGTGGCCATGGAATCCACCAGCGTCTACTGGGTCCCCATGTTCGAGATCCTCGAGCAGCGCGGCTTCGAGGTCGTGCTGGTCAACGCCCGCGATGCCAAACACGTCCCGGGCGCAAAACCGACGTGAGCGACGCCCAGTGGCTGCCTCGCCTGCACGAGTACGGTCTGCTG
>NZ_BADK01000308.1 GCF_000333595.1 Azospirillum sp. B506 | reverse complement strand
GCCGCCCAGCGCCCGGAAGTCGTCGAGCCGGCGCCGCTCGAAACGACCAAGATGTTCCCCCGAAACCAGCTCCGGATGAGCCATGTCCGCCGTCTTTTCGCTGAAGACGCCTCGTTAGAGGCCCGGCGGCAGCACGTCGATCAGGTCCATGGCCCGGGTGAATTCGTCATGCTCCTTGGTCGCCACCTTGGCCGAGACGAAGATGCCGAGATGCCCGATGCTCTGGTGCAGCGCATAGACGATGGTCTGGCCGCCGGCGATCAGCTCGCGGTCGGTGTCGTAGAGATCGAGGATCCAGCCCAACGCCTGCTGCGGCGGCGTGATGTCGTCGCCCCACGAACAGAAGACGACGATCGGCGTGCGGATGTTGCGCAGATCGACCCGCGCACCGTCGGAGAAGACGATCTCGCCGCTGGACAGCTTGTTGCGCAGGAACAGCTCGTCGGCGATGAACTGCATCTCCACGGCGTTGAGCAGCACGGGGCTGCCCCACCAGGTCTCGAAGTCGAGGAAGCGTTCCTCCTCGGTATCGATCTTGGAATAGACGTTGTACGCCTTCTTCCACAGGGTGTTGGCAGGGTTCATCCGCTCGAAGTTCGCCACCAGGGCGGCGCCATCGAAGATCCCGGCGCCGAGATCCCCGGCCAGCGCCGTCATCCAGGTGCCGCCGAGAAGGCCACCCAGATACCGCAGCGGATTCTTGCCATGGACCCCGGCCCAGTAGTTGAGCGGTGCGCCAGCCAGCAGCAGCGGCCCGACCGTGTCCGGGTGGGTCGCCGCCATCATGGCGATCTGCCAGCCGGCCTGGCAGTTGCCGATCAGGCAGGGCCTCCCGTCGGCATCGGGGTGCAGGCGGACCACCGCCTCCACGAAGGCGGCCTCTGCCCGGCAGACGTCCTCGACCGTCTGGCCGGGGACCGGATCGGGGAGAAAGCCGACGAAATAGCAGGGATGCCCGGCTTTCAGGGCGACACCGATCTCGCTGTCCTGCTTCATGCCGCCGATGCCCGGCCCGTGGCCGGCGCGCGGATCGAACACGATGAAGGGGCGCTTGCGCTCATCGACGGCGACGCCGGCCGGCGGAACGATCCGCACCAGCCCATAATTGACCGGGCGCTCAAAGCTTCGCCCGTCGGCTATGACCTCGAAGTCGAAGCTGAGGACGTTCGGCGCGGTCCGGGCGCCATGCTCGAAATGGGTGTTTCCGCGGCGGCGCAAGGCATCGAGGAACAGGATGGAGCGTTGACTTGCATCGATCCAATAATCCTGGGCCTGCCGCGCAAGGTCCATTATTGGCCACATCATGAAATCTCCACATATTCAAAGGGATTGCGGCGCGGACCCATGGAAATTCACGTCGGCATCCCATAAGGGCCGACGACAAATTTGCGGCACCAATGGCGATGAGCCCCAATTGACATGGAACGATT
>NZ_BADK01000309.1 GCF_000333595.1 Azospirillum sp. B506 | reverse complement strand
TCGAGCGCCTGATCCTGGGCGGGGGCGGGAGCAGCGTCCGAGACCATGAAAGCAGGCATCCAGGGCAGGAAAGCGGGGTTACGGGTGTAGCCGGTGGCCGGGTGTCTGTCATGTCCGATAAACACCATTCCGCGACAGCGAGGCCGCTGGCAGCCAGCCAGCGGCCTTCGCCGTTTCCGGGGCATGGGTCGACCGTTTCCGTCACCACCGTTGGTGATGCCAACGCACAGCCACGCCCACGTTCGCGCCGCGTTCCTACATCCCGGACAATCTGCGCACTTTCGTGTAGTGCCCCCCCAAGGTGGCTGCGGTCGCGCGATCCATCGCCCAGTTGATGCGGCGGATCGATTACGTCGACCTCTGATGGGGGACGGCTCCGCCCACTCTCCATGTCCCATGTGGGTGGATGCCGTTCGCCGTCATCGCCCTGACCCGCGCCCGCACCCACTCGCCTGAGGTCGCCGAGTTCATGCGACGCCGCATAACGCAAATGAACCGATGTGCGTCGGCTGCCGGCCGCCGACTCAGAATACCGCCGCAAGCGCCTCCTGGATGCGGCGGCGCTCGGCGAAATCGATCTGCGAATAATGCTTACCGATCAGCGCTCGAAACCCGTAAAGCCCTGTGATTACAAGAAAGTTGCACTTCAGAATAGAACCTACCCTGCCCCTGTTCAACGTGGATGACGACCACGATCCGCTTCCCGAGCCGGCGGGGTTCCTGCGTGCCACCCTGGGATCGGCGGATGCCGTTTTCTTTTCGACCCCGGAATATGCCGGGTCAATTCCGGGAAGCTTCAAAAACCTGCTGGACTGGATCGTGGAGGGCGGCCTGTACCAGCTTCCCGTCAGTTGGATCAACCCGTCGGCCTATGGCGGGTCAGAAGGAACCTACGAGACGCTGCGGACGGTCCTGGGGTTCGTGGGGCGGACATCGCCGAAAACGCCTGCGCCAAAATCCCGGTCCATCGGAGCATGGTGGGGGACGACGGCATCGTCACCGATCCCGCCGTCCGCGAGGTGATTGCCACGGCCATCTCTGCATTGGCGGCCTACGCCATCGACCGGAAGGCCGCGTAGGGCAGCGGCACCGAAGCTGCGAACAGGTCATGCCCCGCCGGAAAGGTCGGCAAGCCTATGGCTCGACGGCGGCATGGTCGCTGCGCGGCCCGGCCTTTT
>NZ_BADK01000310.1 GCF_000333595.1 Azospirillum sp. B506 | reverse complement strand
CCGCCCGACAGGGTGTCGATGCCGCGCACGGTGATGGTGTTGCCCGAGGAGCCCAGGGTCACGACATCCGAACCGGTGCCGCCGACCAGGAACTCGACGCCCGAGACNGTCATCGTCACGCCGGTGGTGGCGGTGAAGACGATGTCGGTGTTCGCACCGCCGGTCAGCGACTCGATGCCCGTCACGGTGATGGTGTTCACCGTGTCACCCAGCGTGATGACGTCGGTGCCGACACCGCCGATCAGCGTCTCGATGCCGCGGGTCAGCAGGGTCGTGCCCGCGGTGCCGATGGTCACGACATCCGAACTGGCGCCGCCGACCAGGATCTCGATGCCCTCCCCCAGGGTCAGCCTGTTGCCGGTGTCGCCCAGGATCGCCAGATCGGACCCCGCACCACCGATCAGCGTCTCGATGTTGCGGATGGTGGTGGTGGTGCCGGTCGACCCCAGGGTCAGGACATCGGTGCCGGCGCTGCCGATCACGAAGTCCGCACCCGAGACGGTCAGGGTCGACCCGGCCGAACCGGTGAGGATGACCTCCATGCCCGCACCGCCGACCAACGTCTCGATGCCGAGCGCCAGCAGCGTGCCGCCGGCGGTGCCGATGGTCACGATATCGGTGCCGGCCCCGCCCGACAGCGTCTCCACCCCCGACACCGCCAGCGTGGAGCCGGCATTGCCGAGCAGGATGGTGTCGATGCCGGTGCCGCCGAGAATGGTCTCGAACAGAGACACCGTCGCGGTGTTGCCGGTGTCGCCCAACAGCAGCAGATCGGTGCCGCCGTTGCCGGTCAGCGTCTCGATGCCGCGCAGCAGCACCGTGTTGCCGCCATCGCCCAGCGTCACCGCGTCGTTGCCGGAACCGCCGACCAGGATCTCCAGACCCGATACCAGCAGCGTGTTGCCGGCCGAGCCGAGATAGACGACGTCGGTGCCGCTCGACCCGATCAGCGTCTCCAGGCCCGACACCAGCAGCGTGTTGCCGGCGGTGCCCGACACCCGGTTCATGTCCGCCGCACTGTCAAAGCCCGCGGTGGCCAGCGTCACGATGTCCACCCCCGACCCGCCGGTCAGCGTCTCAAGCTGCGACACCAGCAGCGTGTTGCCGCCGCTGCCCAGCGCGATGATGTCCAGCGCGAAGCCGCCGACCAGCG
>NZ_BADK01000311.1 GCF_000333595.1 Azospirillum sp. B506 | reverse complement strand
CAGCATGGCGCCCTTGCCCCGCATCTGGCTGCGCACCATCAGGAAGGCGGCGGGGACGCCGATCGCCATCGCCAGCAGGCCGGTGCCGAACGCCACCACGATGGAACGCCACAGCGCCTGCATCCAGATCGGCGAGTCCAGCAGCTGCTGGTACCATTGCAGCGTGAAGCCCGACGGCGGCCAGGCGAGGCCGCCCTTGCCGAAGGACAGCGGGATCATCAGGAAGGCCGGCAGGCTGATCAGCGCCAGCAGCAGCCAGACGAAGCCGGTCAGCGCCAGAGGCTGCTCGGCCCGACCGCGGATGGGATGGCGGCGCGGCAGCAGGCCGATCACCGCGTCGCTGGCCGACCCCAGCAGGCCCAGCACGCGCCCGCCCAGCCGCCGCATGGCGGTGTCGCGGTTGCGCACCACGGCACTCTCGCCGGTCAGCGAGGCGAAGCCGAAGACGCGGTCATACAGCACGAACACCACCAGCACGACCGTCAGCAGCAGCACCGAGATGGCGCCGGCCAGCCCCCAGTTCAGCGTCTGCTGCACCTGATCGACGATCAGCTGGGTGATCATCGTCTCCTTCCGGCCGCCCAGCAGGGCGGGCACGATGAAGAAGCCGATGGCCGACACGAAGACCATGATCGCCGATGCGGCGACGCCCGGCAGCGACAGCGGGAAATAGACGGTCCAGAAGGCGGTGCCCGGACGCGCGCCCAGCGTGCTGGCGGCGCGCGGCAGGGTGCGGTCGATGTTCTCCATCACCGCCAGCATGGTCATCACCGCCAGCGGCAGCATGGCATGCACCATGCCGACCAGCACGGCGCCGAAGCCATAGAGCAGGTCGAGGGGGCGGTCGATGATGCCCAGCGACATCAGCGTGCTGTTGACGACGCCGTTGCGGCCGAGGATGACGACCCAGGCGAAGGCACGCACGAGGAAACTGGTCCAGAAGGACAGCAGGACCCAGAAGATCAGCCGGCTCTTCGCCGGCCCCTTGGCGACGGAGATCAGGTAGGCGACCGGATAGGCTGCGACCACCGCGACCAGCGTCGTCGCCAGCGAGATCTTCAGCGTGATCCACAGGACGGTGACATAGAGGCTGGAGGCGAACAGCTGGGCATAGGGCGCCAGCGTGAAGCCCTGGCCGTTGTGGATGCTGAGCGCCAGCAGCTGCCCGACCGGGAAGACCAGGAAGGCGACGAGCAGCAGGACGAGCGGAGCGCCCATCAGCACCGGCTTGCGCCAGGCGGGCGGAGGCGAGTGGCGTTTGGCGCCGGGGGCGTGGGTCATGGTCATCGACTGTCCGGCCATCTCACGCCGTCCCCGCCACGCGGGCGGCATCAGCAATCACCACGGCGTCACGGCCGCTCCAGGACAGCGTCAGCACGTCGTCGATGCGGACCGCGTCGTCGTCGTTGCGGGTGGGGAAGGCGGCGACCAGCGGCGGCAGCTTGCCGTCCAGCGGTTCCATATAGACCTTGGTCAGGCTGCCGGTGACCATCACCTCCGACACGCGGCCCTGCAGGCCGTCGGAAGCGCTTCCGCCCTTGCGTGCGACCGTCAGGTTCTGCGGCCGCACCATCACGCGCACCTCGGTGCCCGGCGGCAGGTCGTTGCCGTTGGCCAGCGCCCGGCCGGGAACGCCCCGCGTGCCCAGCCCGATCTCGACCTCGTCGCCGCTGCGCCTGCCCAGGGCGGCGGGGAGGATGTTTGATTCCCCCAGGAAATCGGCGACGAACAGCGAGCGCGGCCGGAAATACAGGTCGGCCGGCGTGCCCAGCTGTTCGATCCGCCCGGCATTCATCAGGCAGATGCGGTCGGACATCGTCATCGCCTCTTCCTGGTCGTGGGTGACGTAGACGACCGTCGTTCCCAGCTCCCGGTGCAGGCGCTTGATCTCCAGCTGCATGTGCTCGCGCAGCTTCTTGTCGAGCGCGCCCAGCGGCTCGTCCATCAGGATGATCGACGGCTTGTAGACCATGCAGCGGGCCAGCGCGACGCGCTGCTGCTGGCCGCCCGACAGCTCGCGCGGGTAGCGGCCGGCGATGTGCGGCAGATGCACCATCTCCAGCGCTTCAAGCGCGCGCCGCTTGGCCTCGGCCGCCCCCACCTTCCGCATCTTCAGCGGGAAGGCGATGTTCTCCTCGATGGTCATGTGGGGGAACAGCGCGTAATTCTGGAACACCACGCCGATGTCGCGCTCATAGGGCGGGGCGTAGGTGACGTCCTGCGAGCCGATGCGCACGCTTCCCTCGTCGGGCGGCACCAGCCCGGCCAGCAGGCTGAGCAGCGTCGTCTTGCCGGAGCCCGACGGGCCGAGCAGCGTCAGGAATTCGCCGTCGGCGACGACGAGATCCGTCGGGGCGAGCGCCACGAAATCACCGTAGTGCTTGGCAAGGCCCTGGACGGAAAGGCTGGAAGAAGACATGCGCGCCTCCTCGCGAAGGGGGTGGGGCCGAAGGGGAATGGGGTGCTCGAAGACGGGGGCGCCAGACGGGGGCGGGGGCGCCGCAACGGCATCCCCCACCCCCGCCGTGCCTCAGCTCAGCAGCCAGGCATTGTAGCGCTCAAGACCCTTCTGCTGGTTCTTCAGCCAATAGTCGGCGTCGATGTGCAGGCCCTTCTCGATGTTGGCCGGGAAGGTCGGACAGTCGGCGGCGATCTTCGCGTCGATGTGCTTGAAGGCGTCCGGCTGGGTCACGCCGGCCGGGAAATACTTCACCAGCTCCGCCTGCCGCTTGGGATCGGAGGCGAACTTGATGAACTGGCGGCAGGCGTCCGCATTCGGCGTGCCGGCCAGGATCGCCCAGTTGTCGAGACCCCAGATGTTCTGGTCCCAGACGATGCCGACCGGCGCACCGGCGGCAATGGCCGCCTGCGGACGCGACACCCAGGTCGGCACCATGTCCACTTCGCCCGACAGCAGCATCTGCTCGACCTGCGCGCCGCTGGTCCAGAAGACGGCGATGTCCTTCTTGATACGGTCCAGCGCCTTGAAGGCGCGGTCGAGATCGCAGGGATAGACCTGGCCGGTCGGCACGCCATCGGCCATCAGCGCCTGTTCGATGGTGTCGAACGGGTGCTTGCGCAGGGCGCGGCGGCCGGGGAAATTTGCGACGTCGTAGAAATCCTTCCAGGAGGCCGGCGCCTTGCGGCCCTTGAAGGCATCGGTGCGGTAGGCCAGCACCGTGGTGTAGACGTTGGTGCCGACGCCATATTCGGACATGTATTGCTTGGGGATCGAGGCGATGACCGGGTCGCCCTCCAGCCCATGCTTCTCCAGCAGCGGCTTGTCGCCGCCGGTCAGCATCAGGATGGCCGGCTGGCTGATCTTCGCCATGTCCCAGGTGTAGGACCTGGCTTCCACCATCGAGCGGATCTGCGCCGTCGGCTCGGCATTGGCCTGGACGCCGACCACCTCGATGCCGGTCGCCGCGGTGAAGGGTTTGTAGAACACCTCGCCATAGGCCTTGGTGTAGATGCCGCCGTCGTCCCGCACGACGATCCGCTTGTTCTGCGCGCGGGCCGGGCTCCAGATCGCCGGCATGGCAAGTGCGGCCGTGCCGGCGGCGCCGGCTTTCAGCAGGGTGCGGCGGGACCAGCCGGATTGGCGGATGCTCATGTCGGAACTCCTCTTGGTGGGCCGGAACGGCGAAGAAACGGCGGAAGAAGGAACGGAACGGGCCTCAGCCCGGCGGCAGCAGGCGGCCGGGATTGAACAGGTTCTGCGGGTCGAGCGCCTGCTTCACCGCGCGCATCAGCGCCAGTTCGGCGGCGGGCTTGTAGCGCGCCATTTCGCCCAGCTGGACGCGGCCGACGCCGTGCTCGGCGCTGAAGGTGCCGTTCAGCCGGGCGGCCTCGTCGTTCACCGCATGGCGGATGGCGGCGGCCAGCGCGTCGCGGTCGGCAATGGCACTCCACTCCTCGACGGTGAAGAAGGGAATGAAGTGGACGTTTCCGTCGCCGAGATGGGCGACGACGATCACCGGCAGGTTGGGCACCAGCGCCCGCACCGCGGCGGTCGCGGCGTCGATGAAGGCGGGAACGGACGACAGCGGCACCGCGCAGTCGGTGGTCAGGCCGACCCCGGCCTTCTTGTTGGCCTCCGACACGCTGTGGCGCACCTCCCACATGGCGTGGCGCTGGGCGTCGCTGGCGGCGAGCGCCGCGTCGGTCAGCAGGCCGTCGCCGAAGGCATCCTCCAGGATCGCCTGAAGCTCGGCGTCCAGCGCGTCGCCGTCGCTGTTGTCCGACAGCTCGATCAGGACATGCCAGTCGGCCGGCGTCTCGATGGGGCTGCGGCGGCCCGGAACCTGTTCCACCACCAGATCGAGCTGGAAGCGGTTGATCATCTCGAAGGCCGACAGCCGGGCGCCGCAGCGCTGCTGCACGCGGGTCAGCAGGGTCAGCGCATCGGCCGGAGCCGCCATCCCGACCCAGGCAACGGCATGGCGCGTCGGCAGCGGATGCAGCTTCAGCGTCGCCGCCGTGATGACGCCCAGCGTGCCTTCCGACCCGATGAACAGGTGCTTCAGGTCATAGCCGGTGTTGTTCTTGCGCAGACCGTACAGGCCGGACCAGATGGTGCCGTCGGCCAGCACCACTTCCAGCCCCAGCACATTGTCGCGCGTGTTGCCGTAGCGCAGGACGGACGTGCCGCCGGCGTTGGTGGCGATGGTCCCGCCGATCTGGCAGGATCCCTCGGCGCCCAGGCTGACCGGATAGAGCCGCCCCGCCGCCGCCGCCGCATCCTGCACGGTGGCGAGCACGCAGCCGGCCTCGACCTCCATCGTGCTGTTGACCGGATCGATGCTGCGCACCGCGCGCATGCGCGCCAGATTGAGGATGACCGGCGCGGGGCCGCTTTCCCAGGGGGTGGCGCCACCGCACAGGCTGGTGTTGCCGCCCTGCGGCAGCAGCGGAATCCCGTGCCGCGCGCAGCAGCGCACCACCGCCGCCACCTGTTCGGCAGTCGCCGGCCGGACGAGGCAGAGGGCCGGCCCGCGGTAGCGCCCGCGCCAGTCTTCCGTCGCCGCGTCCAGATCGGATTTGGATGTCAGAACGGCGTCGGCGCCGATCAGGCCCGACAGCTCAGCGATCACGTCCACACGCGATCTCCTTGATCTGTATGGTGTCCGTTTCAGTAATCGTTATTCGATTACAACGACTGTAATATGATACTTCGTGATTGGTGCTCCAACAATCCACTTTTTGCATGGAGGCGGAATTTTTGGTTAGACGTTGAAATATCCCGGATGAGAGTGCTGGAACGCGGCATTGGCCGACGGCCTCGCGACGGAGCGCGCACTCGACCGGCGGTGGCGGGGCCGCCTATAGTCGCCCGGTGTGTAACATGGCAGGGCACTCCTGCCCCGGGACGAGAGGTCATGAACCGTACCATCGACACAGTGCCGGCCCTCCGGTCGGCAGTGGCGAAGCCCACCCGGACGCAGACCGCTCCCCGCCGCTTCGTCGTCATCGACTGCGAAACCACCGGACTCTCGCCGGCCGGCGGCGACCGCATGGTCAGCTTCGCCGCCATCGAACTGGCGGAGGCGACCCCGACCGGCCGCTGTCTCAGCCTCATCGTCAATCCGGGACGCAAATCGAACCTGCAGGCGCTGAAGGTGCATGGGCTGCCGGATCACCTGCTGCGCCACCAGGACCCCTTCCACAGCGTCGCCCAGGACATCCACGGCTTCCTGGAGGGTGCGGTGCTGGTCGGCCACAATGTCGGCTTCGACATCGAATTCCTGCGCCATGAGTTCCAACTCTGCGGCATGTCCTGGGCGCCGGGTCCGTCGCTCTGCACCATGCAGCATGCCAGGGCGCAGGTCGCGGGGCGTGCGTCGCTGGATGCGGTGGCGACGCTGTTCGGCATCGATGTCGGACTCCGGGCGCGCTTCCACGGCGCCTTCGTCGATGCCGAGATCACCAGCCGCCTGTTCCAGAAGATGATCCTCGGCAGTGCCGAGATGCTGGCGGTTCCCCATCTGGCGCCGACCAACCGGATCGACCCGCCGCCGCTGGTCCGACAGCCGGCCGCTCCCATCACGCACGGCATCGCCGGTTATGCCTTCGCCGTCACCGGCGACCTGACCGGCCTGTCGCGCGAGGGGGTGATGGCACGCATCCGGGCGCTGGGCGGGTTCTGGCATCACAGCGTCCGCAAGGACACCGACTATCTCGTCGTCGGCCATGCCCCCGGCGCCACCAAGCTGGACACCGCCGCCGCCCGGCGCGCCAAGTACGGCAAGCCCGACACCATCGACGAGGCGCAGTTCTTCGCCATGATGACGGCATCCGGCGCCGGACAGCACGGCTGACGTTCCGCCCACGGGCAGGGCCGCGTCAGGCCGCGCGGACCTCGCCGATGAAGGCGTGGATCCGCTCGCGCAGGCGGTCGGAGTCGCGGGACAGGCTGTCGGCGGCGCCCAGCACCTCGCTGGCCGCCTGCCCGACCTGCCCGGCGGAACTGCTGACCTCGGCGATGTTGCCGGTCACCAGATGGGATCCCTGGGCGGCCTGCTGGATGTTGCGGCCGATTTCCTGGGTGGCCGCCGTCTGTTGCTCGACCGCTGCGGCGATGGCACCGGCGATGGCATCGACGTCGTTGATGGTGCGGCCGATGGTCTGGATGGCGGTCACCGTTCCGTCCGTCACCGTCTGGATCTCGGCGATCTGGCTGCCGATCTCCTCGGTCGCCTGGGCGGTCTGGGTCGCCAGCGCCTTCACCTCCTGCGCCACGACGGCGAAGCCCTTGCCGGCTTCCCCTGCCCGCGCCGCCTCGATGGTGGCATTCAAGGCCAGCAGGTTGGTCTGGCTGGCGATGTTCTGGATCAGGCTGACCACGTCGCCGATCCGCTGGGCGGCCTCCACCAGCCGGGTGACCAGCGCGTTGGTCCGCTCGCCCTCCTCCACCGCATTGCGGGCGATGGCGGCGGCGGCGTTGACCTGCCGGCCGATCTCGCCGATGGAGCTGCCGAGCTGTTCCGATGCCGCGGCGACGGTGGCGACATTGGCCGAGGATTGCGCCGTGGCGGCGGCGACGGTCGCGGCCTGCTCCGTCGTCTGCGAAGCGATGGCGGTCATGGTCTCGGCATTGCCGCGCAGATGGCGCGCGGCCGACGCCACCGCCTGCACCACGTCCTGCACATCGGCGTCGAAGCGGTCGGCCAGCGCCCGCATGGCGGCCTGCCGGTCGCGTTCCGCCTGCAGCTTCTGCGCCTCGCGCTCCTCCTGCAGGGTGCGCATGGCAAGGCCGTTGCTCTTGAACACCTGCAGCGCGCGGGCGAGCAGCCCGACCTCGTCCCGGCGTCCGGCGCCCTGAACATCAACCGCGAGGTTGCCGTCGGCGATGGCCGTCATGTCGGCGACCAGCCGGTGCAGCGGCCGGACGACGAAGACCACGATGATGGAGCCGAACAGGCCGAAGGCGACCAGCAGGCCGACCCCGGTGACCCCGTACAGGCGGGTCATGACGCTGGCCGACAGCGCCATGGCCCGTTCCTCGGCGCGCTTGGTCTCCTCCAGGCTGTGCTCCACCCGCTCCGACAGCGCCATGGTCAGCTTCTGCCGAACCGGGCGGCCGACATCGATCGACACGCGGATCGCGCTGTCGGTGTCGTAGGCGCGCGCCAGTTCCACCGCCTTCTGGGACACCCGTTCATACTCGCCGACGATGGACTTGATGCCGGCGATGGTCTCGCGGTCGGCCGGGGCCTCATAGGCCGAGGCCAGCCGGTCGATGGCGGTCAGCGCTTTGCCGATGTTGTCCTTGTAGATCGCGAAGGCGGCATCGATGCGCTCGCGCGTGCCGGCGACCAGGGCGTTGGCTTCCGCATCCATCGCATCGCCCATGGCCGACTGGATCTCCAGCGCCGCCGACAGCCGTCCGGCCACCACGTCGGTCACACGGCTGGTGGAGGCGGTCAGGTCGACCAGCGCCGACCGGGCGGTCCAAACCACGCTGCCCATGACGGCAAGCAGCAGGACCGCCGGAATCAGCAGCTTGTGAACCAGTTTCCGGTTGGAAAGCCAGAGGTGCAGGGACATGGGATGTCTCATTTTCAAGGAAATGGAGCAGGCACGGCGGCGGCTTTCTGCACACGGCAGCCAGCGGCAGAGGGAGCAGGAATTCCCTCAGGCAAGTTTAATTGTTATGCGATTGCTTTGACCGAAATATGATACGCAATTATTCGTCACCGAACAATCGGTTTTCTTTCCGACCCTACGGTACCAACGGCGGAGTCAACGCGCCCGCCGTTATGCGTCGAACGCACAGAGGGGCAGGCTCGGCGCCGTCACGTGCAGGGTCGGGCCGAAGCGACGGCGAACTGCCGCGGCATCGCTTCAGGAGGGCTTGTCGTCGGAAGCGCGATGGTCAGCAGCCTGGGTCTGTCCGGTGCTCATCGAGACACCGGACAGACCCAGGCTTTTGGCTTTCCATGCGAGGTGGTCCTTCCCCCGCTCTCAACCGAGGTTGATGTCGGAGAGCGAGAGGACCGTGCCGTTGTAGACGCCGAGCAGCCGGACCTCGGTGGCGGCCACCTGGCCATCGCCGTTGCTGTCGACCACCTGGTAGAGAGCGGAGCTGCTGCCGTTGTTGCCCAGAACCAGCATGCTTGCACCAGCCGACGAGTTCGTCAGCGTTCCCAGCGCCGTGCGGAAGTTGGCGAGGGTCGCATCCGTCAGGCTGCCGCTGACGACCGAGGTCAGGCTCACCAGCTCGTTGGAGCTGACGTTCACGCCGTTGGTCGCCGCAGAGGCCGTCGAGAGCGAGGCATCACCGTTCTTGTCCGCATCGGTCCGGGCCGCACCGGTCAGCTGCACCTTGTCGGTGCCCGACTGGAAGTTCGAGACCGAGACGAAGCCGCTGTTCGCGCCCAGCGCCGAGATGTCGGTGAAGGACGAGTATACGACCGTGTCGGTGCCGCCGCCCGGGGCCAGGGTCAGGCTGTCGCCCGTACCGGCCTGGAAGCGGATGCC
>NZ_BADK01000312.1 GCF_000333595.1 Azospirillum sp. B506 | reverse complement strand
ACTCCTTTCGCGGGCATGGCCCAGACCCGCCCGCTCCCTCGGCCATAGCAGATTTGCGGGGGGTGGGAAAAGGAGGAACGCCCGGCAAGCGAAGGGGGCAGCGGATGGACCGCCGTCACCCCCGCCAGGAGCCGAGCAGCACGTCGAGGAAGCGCGCCGCCATCGGAGAAAGGATCGCGCCGTGACGGCGAACGACACCGATGGTCCGGGAAATCCTCGGGTGGCCCAGCGGCAGGGTCGTGATGATCGGATGGCCCGAGGACGGGGTGGCGAGCTGGGGAAGCACCGCGATGCCCAGCCCGGCCTCCACCAGTCCAAGCGAACTGGCGAGATGCGTGATCTCGTAGGACCAGTCGAGTTTCAGACCGTGCTGCGCCAGGGCATTGTCGATCAGCGCCCGGTTGCCGCTGGTCCGGCCGACGGTGATGACCCGGTGTGCCGTCAGCTCCTCCCAGTTCACCACAGTGTGCGAGGCCAGCGGATGATCGTGCCGGCAGGCGACGACGAAGGGATCCTCGGCCAGCGGCGTGAATTCGATGTCCGGGTGCGAGGTGCCGATGAAGTTGATGCCGAAGTCGGCTTCTCCGCGCGCCACCGCCTCCAGACCCTCGTTGGCGCCGAGATCCAGGATGCGGATGCGGATGCGCGGGAACGCGGTGCTGAAGCGGCTGATCGCATTGGGCAGGAAGTAGAACACCGCCGTCGGAACCGAGGCGATGGTGATCTGGCCGCCGCTCCTGGCGCCCAGATCGCTGATCCCCAGCAGAGACGTCTCGAACTCGTCGAGAAAGCGCCGGACCTTCGGCATGAAGTCGCGCCCCACCATGGTCAGGGCGACATGGCGGGTCGAACGCTCGAACAGCGCCACACCCAATGTGTCCTCCAGCTTCTGGATGCGGCGGCTGAGGGCCGGTTGCGACAGGTTCAGCAACTCGGCGGCGCGATTGAAGCTGCCCAGTTCGGCCACCGCGATGAAGGCTTTCAGATCGACCAGTTCAAAATTCATGTCCGGTTCCGCGCGCCCCAAATTAATGCGTGAAACGGAATAATACCGAGAATCATTGCATTTCACAAATACGGTTCGCAGACGGAATATCGGGGCATCGGCTTTCTTCGCCTCGGCGAAATCAAGAGAAACCAAGCGCCATGACCCATCTGATGAACCGCCAGATCGGCATTCCCTGCGTGATGATGCGCGGCGGCACCTCCCGCGGGCCGTTCTTCCTGGCGTCCGATCTTCCCGCCGCTCCGGCGGAGCGCGACGCCCTTCTTCTCTCCGTCATGGGGGCAGGCAACGATCTGGGCATCGACGGCATCGGCGGCGGCAACCCGTTGACCAGCAAGGTCGCCATCGTCGGCCCGGCCAGCAAGGCCGGTGCGGACGTGGATTATCTGTTCGCCCAGGTGCGGGTGCAGGAAGGGGTGGTCGACACCTCGCCCAACTGCGGCAACATGCTGGCCGCCGTCGGCCCCTTCGCCATCGAATCCGGGCTCGTCCCGGCCACGGACGGCGTCACGGTGGTGCGCATCCACAATGTCAACACCGGCAAGCTGATCGAGGCGCGCATCCAGACCCCCGGTGCCCAGGTGGTCTATGAGGGCGACGCCGCCATCGACGGCGTGCCCGGCACCGCCGCCCCCATCCATCTGGCCTTTCTCGACGCCGCCGGCGCCAACACCGGGCGGCTGCTGCCCACCGGATCGCCGGTCGACCTGATCCACGGGATCGATGGAATCCATGGGGGGATCCATGGGGGGATCCATGGGGGGATCGAGGTCTCCTGCATCGACGCCGCCATTCCGGTGATGCTGGTCCGTGCCGCCGACCTCGGCAAGACCGGCTACGAGCCCGTCGACAGCTACCGCGCCGACCGGGATTTCATGACCCGGCTGGAAGCGCTGCGCGTCGAGGCCGGCCGCCGGATGGGCTTCCGCAACGCCGCCGGCATGGTGATCCCCAAGCCGGTCCTGCTGGCTCCGCCCACGCGCGGCGGGACGCTGTCGGTGCGCTATTTCATGCCGCACGAGTGCCACCGGGCGATGGCGATCACCGGTGCCGTCGCCACCGCGACCGCCTGCACGATCCCCGGCACCGTGGCCGCCGCACTGGCCGGACGGCTCGACCTGCCCGGCGACGTCACCTTCGAACATCCGGCCGGACGCCTGACCGTCCGCCTTGAGGCGGGCGCCAACCAGGGAGCCCCCGTCGCCGGCATCCTGCGCACCGCGCGGCGGCTGTTCGAGGGAACCGTGTTCGCACGGCCCTCGACCCCGACGCGGGCCGCCATGGCGGCCTGATCACACAGCACAAAACAGGAGGAAACGCCATGCGTCTGCAAACGGGAAACCATACCCCGGCGCCGGCCAAGTCCAAGGCGATCTACAAGGCCCTCTATTTCCAGGTCGTCGTCGGCCTGACCCTGGGCATTCTGGCCGGCCATTTCTGGCCGGACATCGGGGCTTCCCTGAAGCCGCTCGGCGACGGGTTCGTCAAGCTGGTCAAGATGATGATCGCGCCGGTGGTCTTCTGCACCATCGTCAGCGGCATCACCAGCCTCAACGACACCCGCGAGATCGGCAAGACGCTGGTCAAGTCGATGGCGCTGTTCTACGCGCTGACGGTGGCCGCACTCCTGATCGGGCTGGCCGCGGTGCTGATCATCGAACCGGGCGTCGGCATGCATGTGTCGCCGTCGTCGCTCGATCCCTCGGTGGCGGCGCGCTTCGCCAAGCAGGCGGCGCCGGTCGGCTTCACCGACTTCCTGCTGCACATCATCCCTCATTCCTTCTTCGGCGCCTTCGCCGACGGCGAGGTTCTGCCGGTGCTGCTGATCTCCGTCCTGGTCGGCTTCGGGCTGACACGGGTCGGCGAGGCCGGCGAGCCGGTGGTCAAAGGCATCGAGTCCTTCTCCCACGTCCTGTTCGCCGCCTTCGGCTTCATCATGAAGCTGGCCCCGATCGGCGCCTTCGGCGCGATGGCCTTCACCGTCGGCAAATACGGCATCGACAGCATCGGCTCGCTCGGCCTGCTGATCCTCACCTTCTACGTCGCCTGCGGCGTCTTCCTGGTGGCGATCATCGGCACGCTGGCCCGGCTGCACGGCTTCAGCCTGTGGAAGGTCCTGCGCTATTTCCGCGAGGAACTGCTGATCGTGCTCGGCACCTCGTCCTCCGAACCGGTCCTGCCGCGCGTCCTGCAGAAGCTGGAAGCGCTGGGCTGCAAGAAGGGCGTCTCCGGCCTGGTGCTGCCGATGGGCTACTCGTTCAACCTGGACGGCACGGCGATCTACCTGACCCTGGCCTCGCTGTTCATCGCCCAGGCCTGCGACATCCATCTGTCGGCCGGCCAGATCTTCGCCATGCTCGGCGTCATGCTGCTGACGTCCAAGGGTGCGGCCGGCGTCACCGGCAGCGGCTTCGTCGCCCTGGTCGCCACCCTGACGGTGATGCCGGATCTTCCGGTTGCGGGAGTCGCCCTGCTCGTCGGCATCGACCGCTTCATGTCCGAAGCCCGCGCCCTGACCAGCATCATCAGCAACTGCGTCGCCAGCATCGTCGTCTCGATCTGGGAGAATGCCTGCGACCGCGAGGTTCTGCAGCGGGAGCTGAACCAGGGCGACGCCGCCGTCGAACGGTCGCTGGCGGGGACCGGCGAGATCCCGGTCATGCAGATGAACGCCCGGGCGCCGGCCCATCCGTCGCCCTGATCCCGTCCGGGGGTGCCTGACAAGGCACCCCTTGGGAATAAGAATGGTTCGCATATTGAGGCCGGTGCAGTTATACCGGTGTAACCGGCATCCGGGGCGACGGCTCCCCGGGTGCCGGTTTCCTTGCATCCGGCAGCCCGCGCATCCGTGACCTTCCCCCGCCACCCTCCCCTTCCCGACGACATCCAGTCCTGGCGCGCCCGATGAC
Source organism: Azospirillum sp. B506 (assembly GCF_000333595.1). Taxonomy (GTDB): domain Bacteria; phylum Pseudomonadota; class Alphaproteobacteria; order Azospirillales; family Azospirillaceae; genus Azospirillum. The sequence continues at coordinate 8,908 of NZ_BADK01000312.1, read as the reverse complement.
AGGCCCGGTCGGCACCTGGGCGCGCCGGATCGCGGAGCTGTTCGACGCGCATCGGCTGCGGGTGGAGCGCGCCATCGCCCGGCGGACCGGCGATCCGCAGACGGCGGGCGATCTGGCCCAGGATGCCTTCCTGCGGCTGGCCCGCCTGCCCGATGGCGAGGCGGTGCAGAATCCAGCCGGTCTGCTCTATGTGGTGGCCGACCGCATCGCGCTGGACCATTGCCGCGCCGCCAGGCGCCAGCGCCTGCGCGAGGCCGGCCCGCCCGACGAGGAACTGCCCGCCGCCGGCCCCGGCGCCGACGCGGTGGTGGAGCGGACCCAGACCATGGCCCGGCTGCGCGGCGCCATCGATGCCTTGCCGCCCAAGACCCGCGAAGTCTTCCTGCTCTACCATGTCGAGGGGCTGCCCTACCGCGCCATCGGCGACCGGCTCGGCATCTCGCCGCGCACGGTGGAGTATCATCTGCGCACCGCGTTGGAACAGTGCCGCGCCCATATGAAGCGGCGCCCCTTGCGATGACCCGCGAAGACCCCTTGCCGGCCCGTCATTTTCTTTGAGGGATCCGTGTCCCTAAACCGTCTTTCAAAACACAGGACAACAGGAGCGTTCAGCGAGACGCGATGGATCATCGGGATGGACAGGGCAACGCGCCGGCGGATGGCGGAACGGATGAGGACCGGCTGTTCTCGGAGGCCAACGCCTGGTTCTTCCGCCTGCAGTCCGACGACCTCGGCCCGGCCGAGCGCGCCGTCTTCGCGGAGTGGCTGGCGCGCAGCCCGGCGCATTTCCGAGCCTGGACCGACGTGCAGACCCTCCTTGAAGATCTGAAGGAGCCTGCCCGCGCCGCCTACGCCGAATCCCGGACTGCCCCCTCCCGCCGGTCCGCGGCGGCCGGTGTCCGGCGGCTTGCCGCGGCGATGGCGGTCCTGCTGGCGGTCGGCGGCCTGGGCGTCTGGCGCGGGCCGGCGCTGTACCAGAATGCCGTGGCGGATCAGGTGACCTCGGCCGGACAGCGGCGGAGCCTGACCCTGCCGGACGGCTCCACCGCCGACATGAATGGCGACACCGCGCTTGCTCTCGATTTCAGGGATGGCGAGCGGCGCGTCCGCATTCTTCGTGGGGAGGCATGGTTCCGCGTCACCCGCGATCCCGACCATCCCTTCGTCGTCGATGGCGGGGCGGGTGCCGCCCGCGTCCTGGGAACCCAGTTCAGCGTCCGGCGCGAGGATGACCGCACGACCGTCACCGTCGGCGAAGGGCTGGTGGAGGTTGCCGCCCTTCGGAACGCCGACAACCACGCCCCCTGGTCCGACAGCGTCCATCTGCATCCGGGTGAAAGCGTGGAGGCCGGGCCGCTTGGGCTGAGCGGTCCGCGCGCTGCGGATCCCGCCGTCGCCTTCGCGTGGCGCCAGGGCCAGATCGTCTTCCGCCAGCAGTCGCTCGCCTCTGTCATCGCGGCGCTGAACCGGCAATGGCCGGGCCGCGTGGTCCTGCTGAACGACGACGCGGCCGGGCGGGTCGTCTCCGGCGTTTTTGCGCTCGACCGGCCGGATGCCGTCTTCGATGCGCTGGAGCGCGGCCTCGGCATCCACGCCACCCGCATCACCCCCTACCTGACCCTGCTCCGCTGAAAAAAGTCCCCAGATCAAAAAATGCAGGCGACCTGAAAAAACTTCCCAGGGATCTCCATCCGCCCGTCGTCATGTCCGGGAAAGAAGAGAATGAGACGCAGTCGCAAAAGGCGGCACGGTCTCTCACCGGATATCAGAGGCGAGCGATGGCAGTGGCGAAGTTTGGCATGAAGGGCGGATGTCGCAGCAACGTCCGGGGCGGACCGTTCGGCCGCGTGTTCCTCGGGCGGCTGCTGGCGACGACGGTGTTGATCGCGCCGGGGTTTCTGTTGTCCGGCGTCCCTGCGGCAATGGCGCAAACCAGCCCGGCCGGCGCGGTGACCTTCGCCATCGCGCCGCAGTCGGTGGACGGGGCGCTCGCCGCCTTTTCCGCCGCCACGCGCATCCAGGTGCTGACCCCCGGCGCCGCGACGCAGGGCGTCAACTCCCCCGGAGTCAGCGGTTCGATGAGCGCGCATGAGGGGCTGAACCGCCTGCTGTCCGGCACCGGTCTCGCCGCCCGCTTCCTCAACACCGACACCGTGACGGTGGAGCGCGTGGCCGCCGGCGGCGCCGTACAGCTCGACCCCGTGCTGATCGAAGGCAACCGGGGCACCGCCGGCCCCGGCGCCCTACCCCCGGCCTATGCCGGCGGTCAGGTGGCGCGCGGCGGGCGCATCGGCGCGCTGGGCAACCAGGATGCCATGGACGTGCCCTTCACCGTCACCGGCTACACCGCCGAGACCATCCGCAACCAGCAGGCGGAGACGGTCGCCGACGTGCTGGCCAACGACCCGGCGGTGCGCAGCACGCTCGGCTACGGCAATTTCGCCGAAAGCTTCGTCATCCGCGGCTTCCAGCTGGCCGGCGAGGATCTGTCGGTCGACGGCCTCTACGGCACCGCTCCGCGCCAGATCGTCGCCACCGACATGTTCGAGCGGGTGGAGGTGCTGAAGGGCGCCAACGCCTTCCTGAACGGTGCCGCCCCCAGCGGGTCCGGCATCGGCGGCGGCGTGAACCTCGTGCCCAAGCGGGCGGAGGACGAACCGCTGACCCGGTTGACCGCCAGCTATGCGATGGACAGCCGGCTCGGCCTGTCCGCCGATGTCGGCCGCCGGTTCGGCGACGCCAAGCAGTTCGGCGTGCGCGTCAACGCCGCGGTCCGCGGCGGCGACACCGCCATCGACGACGAGAAGCGGACGCTGAAGCTCGGCTCGCTGGCGCTGGACTATCGCGGCGACCGCGCCCGCGTGACGCTCGATGTCGGCACCCAGACCCAGCGGGTCGAGCAGGGCCGCCCGGTGGTCTATTTCGGCAGCTTCGTCCCGGCGGTGCCGTCGGCCTCGCAGAATTATGCGCAGCCCTGGACCTATTCGCAGATGCGCGACAGTTTCGGCCAGATCCGCGCCGAATACGACATCCTGCCCAACCTGACCGCCTATGGCGCCTTCGGCATGCGCAGCATGCGCGAGGACGGCGACTATGGCTCTCCCACCGTCACCCGCCCCGACGGCACCGGCACGGTCAGGCGCCTGACCGTTCCGCGCGAGGATTTCACCAGCACCGGCCAGGCCGGCATCCGGGCCGACCTGCACACCGGCCCGGTCCGGCACCAGCTGAATGCCGGTGCCTCCGCGCTGCGGACGACCAACAACAACGGCTTCGAATTCGGCACGACCACCGCCATCAACCTTTATCATATGGTCGGACTGCCGCGCTCGGCGACGACCTCGGCCAGCGGCATGGTCGGCGACCTGCCGAAGGTCAGCGAGTCGGTGCTGCGCAGCGTCTACGCCTCCGACACGCTGTCGATCCTGGACGACCGGATCATGGTCACCGCCGGCCTGCGCCAGCAGAACATCCAGGTCCGCGCCTTCAACCGGGCCAACGGCGCCCGCACCTCCGACTACGACCAGTCGGCGCTGACCCCGGTGGTCGGGCTGGTGGTCAAGCCGATCAAGGAGCTGTCGCTCTTCGCCAACCGGATCGAGGGGCTGGCCCAGGGACCGACCGCCCCGTCCACCGCGGCCAATGCCGGAGAGATATTCGAACCCTACCGCTCCGTCCAGTACGAGGTCGGCGGCAAGCTGGATTTCGGCAGCTTCGGCGGCTCGCTGTCGCTGTTCCAGACCACCCAGCCCAGCGGCGTCACCGACGCCTTCACCCGCCTCTACAGCGTGTCCGGCGAGCAGCGCAACCGCGGCATCGAACTGATGCTGTATGGCGAGCCGGTGCAGGGCGTCCGGCTGCTCGGCGGCGCCACCGTCATCGACCCGGAGCTGACCAATACCGGCAGCGCCGCGACCGAGGGCAAGGACGCCGTCGGCGTGCCGCGCCACCAGTTCAACGCCAACGTCGAGTGGGATCTGCCTTTCCTTCCCGCCTCCTTCCCCGCCGTGACGCTGACGGGGCGGGTGATCCACACGGGATCGCAATACCTCAACACCGCCAACACCCTGAAGATCCCGAGCTGGACCCGCTTCGACGTTGGCGCGCGGATGATCGCCGACGTCCGGAACCGTCCGGTCACCATCCGGGCGGCGGTGGAGAACGTGGCCGACAAGGCCTATTGGGCGTCGGCCTATGGCGGCTACCTGAGCCAGGGCGCCCCGCTGACGGCCAAGCTGTCGGTGTCGGTCGATTTCTGAAGGCGGAGCCATGACGGCGGCATGAGGGGTGCCCGATGACCAACCGAACCATCCGGATCTGGACGCTGATCCACAAATGGACCAGCCTGATCTGCACGCTCTTCATGCTGCTGCTGTGCCTGACCGGCCTGCCGCTGATCTTCCACGACGAGATCGAGGCGCTGACGGCGGAGAACAGCCTGCCGCCAATGCCGGCCGAAACGCCTCTGAAGTCGCTGGACGACGCGGTGGCCTCGGCACTGGCAACCTATCCCGGCGAGCGGCCGCTGTTCCTCAGCTTCGATGAAGACCGTCCGGTGGTGAATGTCACGACCGGTCCGGGTGCCCGCCCGCCGGTGGCGCAGATGCACATCTCCGCCATCGACCTCCGCACCACGCGGATCCTGGCCGATCTCAACGACGACAAGGGCTTCATGCATGTGATGCTGCGCCTGCATGTGGACATGTTCGCCGGTCTCCCCGGCGAGCTTTTCCTCGGCTTCATGGGCTTCCTGCTGGTCCTGGCCACCCTGTCGGGGGTGGTGCTCTACGCCCCCTTCATGCGCAAGCTCTCCTTCGGCACGGTGCGGGCCGGACGCAGCAGGCGGCTGAAATGGCTCGACCTGCACAACATGCTGGGCATCGTCACGCTGATGTGGGTGGCGGTGGTCGGGTTGACCGGCGTCATCAACACCCTGTCGGTGCCGCTGGTCGCCTATTGGCGTGCCAACGAGCTGGCGGCGATGATCGCCCCCTACCAGGGCAAGCCGATCCCGGAGCGCTTCGCGTCCGTCGACGCCGCCGTCCGCACCGCGATGGCGGCGGCCCCCGGCATGCACCCGCAATTCGTCGCCTTCCCCGGCGTGCGCTTCTCCAGCAACCACCATTACGCGGTCTGGCTGAAGGGAGCCACGCCGGCCACCAACCGGATCCTGACCCCCGCCCTGATCGACGCCGAGACCGGCGCCTTCACCGACATGCGCTCCATGCCCTGGTACATGCTGGCGCTGCGGCTGTCGCAGCCGCTGCATTTCGGCGACTATGGCGGGTTGCCGATGAAGATCCTGTGGGCTGTGCTGGATGGGCTGACCATCGTCATCCTCGGCAGCGGCCTGTATCTGTGGATCGCCCGCCGCCGCACCGCGCAGGACCGGACCGCCGCCGGTCCCGGCCTGCGCCCCGCCGTCGGCGAGGCTGCGGAATGAAACCGCGCGCCCCCCTCCCCTTGCCGGCGATCTTCGGCATTCCCGCCGCCATCGCGCTCGTCACCGCCGCCGGGCTGGTCACCGCCTTGCTGGACGACGGCCTGGAGGACGCCCTGTCCTGGGCAGCCCTGTCGGTCCCCGTGCTGGCCGCCGTCTGGTCCTGGCGAAAACGCGAGCGTTGACCCGCCGGCATTCCGGACGCTCACCCGACCGTCATGCCGGACCGGCTGTGCGTCCCATTCCCGCCGTCTTGCGCAGCGGCGCCGGGACAGGCAATCGACCGCAGATCGGCGACCGTCCGGCAGCCGAGCAGGGCCAGCGTGCGGTCGAGTTCGTCCCGCAGGATCGCCAGCGCGTGCTCCGCCCCGGCCTGTCCGCCGGCGGCAAGCCCGAACAGCGGCGCCCGGCCGAGCAGGACCGCCGACGCCCCGGCGGCCAGCAGCTTGGCGGCGTCGCTGCCGCGCCGCACGCCGCTATCGGCCAGCACCGTCATCCGGCCGCCGACCGCGTCCACGATCCGCGGCAGCACCGCAAGCGGCGCGGGCGCGCTGTCCAGGTTGCGCCCGCCATGGCTGGACACGACGATGGCCTCCACCCCGGCTTCGGCCGCCAGCAACGCATCCTCTGTCGCCAGCACGCCCTTCAGGATCAACCGCCCCGGCCAGCGGCGGCGCAGCTCGGCCACGTCGCCCCAGCTCACCCGATCGCACAGCCGGATCGGGTCGTGGGATCTGGCCTCGGTGATGCGGGTGCGGAACTGCGGCGGGTAATGGGCGTAGCCCGGCCAGCCGCCATCGGCCAGCAGACGCAGCAGCACGCCGCCCAGCCAGGCCGGATGCCGCGCCACGTCCAGTGCGCCGCGCAGGGACGGCTTGACCGGCACGCTGAATCCGTTGTGCCGGTTGTACTCGCGTTTCGGCGAGACGGCGGTGTCCACCGTCAGGATCAGCGTGTCGACGCCGCAGGCGGCAACCCGGTCGAGCAGGGCATGGGTCAGGCTGCGGTCGCGCCAGACATAGAGCTGGAACCACAGCTCGGCCCCGGCCGCGGCGATGGCCTCGATGCTGGTGATCGACTCGGTCGAGACGCAGAAGGGAATGCCGGCGGCGCGGGCGGCCTGCGCCAGCAGCACCTCCCCGTCATAGCGGACCAGACCGGCGGCGGCGGTGGGGGCGATGACGAACGGCATTGGGCGGTCGCGGCCGAACAGCGGCACGCCGGTGTGGCGTCCGCTGCAATCGACCAGCACCCGCGGCGTCAGTTCGGCCTGGGCGAAGCTGTCGCGCAGCCGGCGCAGGGCCGTTTCATCCTCGGCGCCGCGGTCGATGTACTCGAACAGGCCACGCGGCAGGAAACGGCGGGCGCGCAGCCGCAGCTCGTCGATGTTCAGGCATTCCTGGGAGGTCGCCATGGGATCGCCGCCTTCCGCGGGATGGGGCGGCTATCGCGAATAGCTGCCGAACTTGTGGACGGAGATGGAGGCCGCGGCCACCTGGACATGGCGGGCGAGCTCCCGTTCGACCTGCTCGGGCGTCCAGCGCGTGGCCGGGACCGAGATGCTGAGGCCGGCCACGGCGCGGCCATGCTCGTCGGTGATGGCGGCGCCGACGGAGATGTCGCCCATCACCGTCTCATTGATCAGCAGGGCATAGCCCTTCTCCCCCGCCTCGCGCACGCGGGCGCGCAGCCGGTCGGGATCGCAGACGGTGAAGGGGGTCAGCGGGCGCAGGTCGGTGCGGGCCAGGATCTCCTCCCGCTCCTCTTCCGACAGGCGCGACAGGATGGCGGTGCCGGACGCCGTGTAATAGGCGGGCAGGCGGCTGCCGACCATGAATTCGATATTGACCAGATGCTTGCCGGGGAAGCGGGCGACGAAGACGATCTCGGCGCCGTCCAGCTCCTGCAGGTTGGTGGTCTCGCCGACGCTGCGGCTGATGTCCAGAAGGTAGGGGAAGGCCTTCTCGATCAGCTCGTTGGCGCGCAGGTAGTTGTAGGAGAACTGCAGCATCCTGGGCGTCAGCGCATAGTTGCGCGTGCCGTGGACGCGGCGCAGATAGCCCAGGACCTCCAGCGTATAGACCAGCCGCTGCGCGGCGCTGCGGTCCAGCTTCGCCGCCCTGGCGATCTCCGACAGCGGCATCTGGCGATGCGGCCCGTCGAAGGCATGCAGGATCTGGAAGGTCTTTTCAGTCGATCCGACGAACAGCGAGGACTCGCGCGGATCGGCCTTCCTGCCGTCCGGCTCCGCAACCGTCGCCGACGCCTCTGCGTGCGTCGGGAGCGCCTGCTCTGTTTGCGTCACGGACGCCTGCGCCTTTGGCGTCCGTCCTGCTGTCCGCGTCATCGGCAATCCCTCAAGACAGTCTCCATGCGGCCGGCTCAGGGTCCGGCACATCCGCGCTAACGCATAGCATCCGGCGAACCGAATGCCACGCGCCGCGCGGTTGCGATCCATCATACCGGCTGGGCAGCCGGCATTCCCTCATAGGTGACGAGCAGGCGCGACAGCTCGCGCCGCAGCGACTGTTTCAGCGGCTCGGCCGGCTCGCGCAGCGGCGCCAGCATCGCCGGGGCCTTGACGCCGACCAGGTCCATCACCGCCTTCATCGGGCCGGGGTTGGTCTCGGCGAAGGCGAGGTTCATCATCGGGATCAGCGTGCGGTGGTTCTCCAGCGCCTTGTCCAGCTTGCCGGTGGAGGCGAGGTCGTGGATCAGCCGCCATGCCCGCGGCAGCAGGTTGGCCGTCACCACGATGCCGCCCCGGGCGCCCGCCGCCACATGCAGCGGGAACAGCGTGTCCTCGCCGCTCAGCACCGCGAAGGACAGGTCCACCCCCGCCACCGTGCGCAGGAAATGGTACATGTCGGTGTTGCAGGCCTTCATGCCGACGATCCGCTCGTGCCGCGACAGCTCGTGCAGGATCTCCGGATCGACGGCGATGCGGGTGCGGTAGGGGATCTCGTAGATCAGGATCGGCACCGGCGATTCGTCGGCATAGCGCAGGAAATAGTCGCGGATGCCGGCCTGCGTCGGGTTGGTGTAGTAGGGGGTCAGCACCAGCAGCCCGTCCACCCCGGCCGCCGCGAAATCACGGCCGGCGGCCAGCGCGTCGTAATAGCCGGTGTCGAGCACGCCGGCGATCACCGGCCCGCGCTTCTCGCCCGCCTCTGCCATCGCCTCGACCGACAGCTCGGCGAAGCGGATGCGCTGGTCCTTCGCCAGCGCGCCATACTCGCCGGTGCCGCCGAGCGGGACCAGCCCGTCGATGCCCTGGCGGAACAGCCAGGAGAACAGCGCCTTGGAGGCCGCCACGTCGACGGTGCCGTCAGCGGTGACCGGCGTCGGGGTGGCGGGCAGGATGCCGCGAAGCTTCGAGGCGTTCAGCATGTCTGGTCCTTGGAAGAAACGGAGGGTGAAAGCGGTTGGAGTGTCGGGATCAGCCGGCGAGGCTGCGCCGGCGCAGCC
>NZ_BADK01000313.1 GCF_000333595.1 Azospirillum sp. B506 | reverse complement strand
TGCGACAGGGACAGCGCGAACGCCTTGGTCGCGCCATAGACGGTCATGGCGAACTCAGGGGCCAATCCGACCACGGAACCGACGTTGACGATCGCACCTTCGCCAGCCTGCGCAAAGCGGGGGGCAACGGCACTGCAAAGCCGCAGCATGGCCGTGGTGTTGAGGGCGAGGAGCCGCGTGACGACATCCGTCGATTGCTCGATGAAGCTGCCGCCAATGGCGGTTCCGGCATTGTTGATCAGGATGCCGATGCGCGCATCGTCGCGCAGCCGCGTCTCCACGACGGCAAGCTCGCCGGCCTGCGTCAGATCTGCCTCGATGATGTCGACCGCCACGCCGGTTTCCTGCCTCAGGCGTGCGGCAAGCGCCTCCATGCGCTTCCGATTCCGCGCGACCAGCACGAGATCGTGGCCGCGACGTGCGAAGCGGTCGGCATAGACGGCGCCGATGCCGGTGGAGGCTCCGGTAACCAGGACCGAGGGAAGGGCTGCCATGGGATTGCTCTCTGCTCTGCTGAAACCTATAATCATGATCATCATCATGATTGCCTAATTATGATGATGATCATGATTATGTCAATGGGGCCGGTGGAGAAATTTGAAATGAAGGTCAGTCGAGAGAAAATGGCGGAGAATCGCGATCGGATCCTGGATGTCGCCAGCAGACTGTTCCGCGAGAAAGGGTTCGACGCCGTCAGCGTGTCCGAGGTGATGAAGGCGGCCGGTCTGACGCACGGCGGATTCTACGGTCATTTTAGCTCGAAGGACGATCTTGTCGCCGAGACGATTGACCATGCCCTCTCAAGGGGCGACAGCAGAGGCATTGATCTCCGCGCTTATCTTGCCGACTATCTTGCGCCCCGGCATCGCGACAATCCTGCCGCCGGCTGTCCCACGGCGGGCCTTGCCGCGGATATCCGCCACCAGACGCCGGCTGCCCGCGCCGCCATGACAGCCGGCCTGCGGTCACAAATCGAGCGTGTGGAGAAAGCCCTCCCGGATATCGATGCGGAGGACAGGCGCCGCGCGGCGATCGGAACCTGGGCTGCGATGGTGGGGGCGGTGATCCTTGCCCGCGCAATCGACGACAGGACGCTTTCAGACGAGGTCTTGGAACAGACGCGTGGCTGGATCGAGGCCACGTTGGAACCGGCATCCGCCAAATAAATGATGCCCCCTTGGTGGCCGGTTGGGGAGCCGCTTTTGAGCAGCCATTGCCTGCATCTCGGGCATACTGACGGCTGCGATGACTTTGTCGGTGCCATAGGGGTTGGCGAGTTGTATTGGAAGCGAGCCGACACCACTGCCCGCGCCTTCGATGAGGACGTTTCCACCCGGTATCATCTTACCCATCTGCTTCAGCGCAATTGAGCACCTCGGTAAACTGGCTTTGAGCACCGGTTGGTGCTGCTGCGAGGGTCAAACCGGTAGGAGAGCAGCGTTTTTCAGGGGTTGATGTCCTGATTTTGTCTGGAAATGTGGAAGTATGCGGAGGTTTTAGCGCTATACGGGCACGGTTCGCCCCTCGAGCCAGATCAGGCGTCGGAAATTGTAGGCGAGGTTGGCGATCCCGATCTTCACCGTGGCGCGCCCAAGGCCGATGGTGCGGATGAACAGCGCCATGCGCTGCTTCTGGTCGGCGAACACATGCTCGACGGCAGATCGCACAGCCGAGCGGGCGCGGTTGGCGCGCTGGTGCGGCCCCGGCATCGGCCTTCCCTTCGGCTTGCGGAAGTGCACCATGCTGCTGCGGCCCGCCGCTGCGATGGCGGCTTCGTTGGCTTTCGAACGGTAGGCGCTGTCCGCCCACACCCGGCTGTCGAAGGCGTCGGGGGTGCGCAGGCCCGGCAACTGCGCACCATCGTACCGCGCGGCGTCGGTCACGATGAAGCGCCGGATCAGGCGGAACCGCCGGTCGATGTTGATGTGCGACTTGTAGCCGAAGGCAGGGATCAGAAGTCCCTCCACCATGCGCGCCTCGGCCCCGTCGAGCGTCGGCCCCGGCTTCGCCTTCACCCGTCCCCGCTTCACCGTCCAGCGCGCCTGCATGTCCTTCTGGCGCACCTTGGCCGGTGGCCAGGGCGGGTCTTGCCCGTCACGGATTTGCCGCTTCTCCTCCCAGGTCAGCCGCTGCTTGGGCGCTTCCACGATGGAGGCGTCGACGAACTGGCCGCCCAGCGCGAAGTAGCCACGCTCCTTCAGGTCCGCGTCGAAGCGGGCGAACAGCCCCTCCATCGCCCTCGCCGTCACCAGGGCCTCGCGGAACGGCCAGATCGTCGTGCGGTCTGGAACCCGGTCGCCCAATCCAAGCCCAAGGAACCGCATGAACGACAGCCGGTCGCGAACCTGATACTCCGCCTGCTCGTCCGACAGCCCGTACAGCGCTTGGAGTACCAGGATCTTGAACATCATTACCGCGTCCAGCGGCGGCCGACCGCCCTTGGAACGATCCTTACGCCCAAGCGCCACCTCCAGCGGCGGACAGAAAACCTCGAAGTCCACCACCGACAGAAGACGTTCCAGCGGATCGCCGCTCTTGCTCAGTTCCGCATATCGATCCTGAAGATCGAACAGCCCTGCTTGACCGGCCATGCTTCCGCCCCCTCCCCTTTCAGGACAAGGGAATAACCAGAACACCGAACACGCTACAGTTTTTCGAGGCGTCCACTTGATTCAGCTTCCCCGCTCGGTCACAAGGTGGCCCTCGGCGGAGGGGTACGAAAAAACTGCTTCTCTCCCTACCTCTACCGGAACCGCAACGTCATCGAGCGCAGTTTCGGACGCCTCAAGGATTTCCGGCGCATCGCCACCCGTTACGACCGGTCCGCCACCAACTTCATGGCCGCCGTCCACATCGCGGCAACCGCCGCCTACCGGTTACGAGCCCGGGTCCCGGTCTCGCCAAAGTGTATGAGGCGAAGATCCGCAAGGAGCGGCGGTATCAGTCGATCCGTCCAGGGCTGGTGAAGGCATAGCCGATGCCATAGATCACCTTGATTGGCGAGGGAAGATCAGTGGATTTGGCGATCTTGCGGCGCAGGCGGCTGACCACCGCGTCGAGGTGGCGATTGTCGAAGGTGGTCCTCCTCCGAATCAGTGGACACCTCTGCTAGGCTCCAGATGGAGCGGAGAGGTCAAGAATGACGGGCTGCCCTGACCATGGCGATCCAGCGGCAACGGCCCCAGCCCGGCCTCCTGCACCACTCGGATCGCGGCAGTCAATACGCCGCTGGGGA
>NZ_BADK01000314.1 GCF_000333595.1 Azospirillum sp. B506 | reverse complement strand
GCATTCCTCTGCGTCTCAGCGCTGTCGACGGCGTTGCCGGCCGGTCGGAGGACGGGGCGGTCATCGACCTGTCGCTGGTCCCGGACGCCGGTCCCGGCGATTGGGTGCTCGGCTTTCTGGGGGCTGCGCGCCGCCTGCTGGAGCCGGAAGAAGCCGCCCAGATCCTCGATGCGCTGGCCGCGATGGCTGCGGCGCTGGATGGGGAGCGGCTCGACGGCGCCTTCGCCGATCTGACCGACCGCGAACCGACCCTTCCCCCCCACCTGGAGGCGGCCCGCGCGGCCGGCCTGACGGAGGCCTGACGCCACCATGACCGACCTTGCCCCCTCCCCCGCCAAGCTGCGGCTGCCCCTGCCGCCGCTGGTCGATCTGCTGACCGATGTGCACGGCTATCGGCGGCTGGACCATGCCGACGACCGGCCCTGGCTGGATGATCCGTCGAAAAGCTGGGTGGTCTTCCTGCCCGGACATGGCAAGGGGAGTGATGAGACCGCCGACGTTGCCGTGATCCTGCCGGAACTGGTCCGCACGCTGCACCCGCGCCTGACCCCCGCAGTGGCCGGCGAGGCGGCGGAACGGGCGCTCCTGGCGCTGACCGGCATGATGAGCCTGCCGGCCCTGGTCTTCCTGCGCGGTGACCGGCTGTTGGGTAACATTCCGCGCGTGCGCGACTGGGACGACTATCTGCAGCGGATCGGCGAAATTCTGGACGGCGTTTTGGAAGGCGGTGCGGCATGAGCTCCCTGTTCGGCATGACCCACCCGCCGATCGGCTTCGGCCCCGGCAGTCAGCCCGACGCAACCGAGGAAGGGCTCGAATATCTGCCGATGCCGTCTGGCATGCGCGTCTACGAACCGCATCTGCCGGAGGTCGTCGATCCCGCCCGCGCCGCGGCCGCCCACACGGTGCTGGCCCGCATCCACGAGGCGCTCGCCAACTGGTCGGCCGGCGAGGAAATCCGGATTCCGGTCGACGATCTCGACGCCCCCTTCTTGGCCCTGGTTGACGAGGCTTTGGGCGAAGGCGAGGTCGCGGTCAAGGTGGAGAGGGCCGGCGACCGGCTGGAGATTCAGGAGGGGTCGCTGGCCGGAGTCTGGCGCCTGCGTGCCTTCGCTGGCGGCAGCATACGCGAAAGCCTGCTGGTCAGCGCCTTCCCACGGGTGGCGCTGAACCGCGCCTTCACCGCCGTTGCACCGGTCATCGCCAGTCCGGCACCCGCCTGTCCGATGCCAACCGGTCTAATGAATGGCCAGCCGATCCTGACCGAACTGCTGGATCGCAGTGCGGCCTGGCGCCGTGGCGATGCGCCCCATGCGGTGAATTTCAGCCTGCTGCCCCATACGCCCGAGGATCTGGCCTTCGTCGAACAGCGGCTGGGGGTCGGGGCCACCACCATTCTGTCACGCGGCTACGGCAATTGCCGGGTCACCGCCACCGCCACGCCGAATGTCTGGTGGGTGCGTTATTACAATTCGGTCGACACGCTGATCCTCGACACGGTGGAAATCGTGGACGTGCCGGCGGTGGTCTGTGCCGCGGCGGAGGACATCGCCGACAGCGCCGACCGGCTGGCCGAGATCCTTGACGCGCTGGCGACCGATCTGGAGCGGGTGCGATGAGCGGCGCCGCCTCCCGGTTCGAGGGATCCTATCTCGGCGACGCCACCCGCATCGGTGCGACGACGCGGATGGAATGCAAGATCTGCTGGCATGTCTACGACCCGGCGGAAGGCTGCGAGCACTGGCAGGTGCCGCCCGGCACCGGCTTCGCCGCCCTGCCCGACCATTGGCGCTGCCCGGTTTGCGACGGTGCCCGCGACCAGTTCATGGCGCTGGACGGCGAGCCGATGGCCACTGAGGCCTCCATTCCGCCGGCCGCCGCCGCAGCGGCAACCGGCCCTGCCCAGCCGGCCGAAAGCATCGCCCGGCTGGAGGCGGCCTTCCGCGAAATCCACATTGCGCAGATGCGCGGCATGCCCATCGTCAACGATGCGCTGGCGGTGAAGGCGCTGGGCTTCCGCCGCCATGGCGGGCGCTGGCTCGGCGCTCTGGTGACGCCCTGGTTCCTGAATCTCATCCTGCTGCCCGGCGAAGACGACGAGTGGTCGGCCCTGGTGCCGGGGGCGAAGGAACTGATCGAGTTTCCCTCCGGCTGGTACGAATTCGTTCACGCCAACCGCAAGAGCGTCGGCGCCTACAAGGCCTGTTCACTGTTTTCGCCGATGTTCGAGTTCGCCTCGATGCTCCAGGCGACCGAAACGGCCTCGGCCGCTCTGGTCTCCCTCTTCGATCCGTCCATCCGCGAAGACGGTGCCCAGACCGCCGAGATCCGTCGCCGGCGGGAGGAAGATCTGGCGCCTCCGCCCGATCCCGCTCCGGTCCAGGCCGAGCCGGTGCGCCCGTCGCGCCGCGCGCTGTTGGGCATGGGGACCGGAGACTCCGCGGATGCATGAGATGGCGCTCTGCGAAAGCCTGCTCCAGGCGATGGAGGAGGCCGGGCGGGTCAACGGCTTCCGCCGCGTCAGCAAGGTTCGGCTGGAGGTCGGCCGCTTCGCCGGGGTGGAGGTGGAGGCGCTGCGCTTCGGCTTCGACGTTGTGACACGCGGTTCGCTGGCCGACGGGGCGGAACTGGTGGTGCTGGAGATGCCGGGACGCGGCTGGTGCTTCGACTGCAACGATACGGTGGATCTGGACGACCGGCTGTCTCCCTGCCCACACTGCGGCGGAAACCGGCTTCATCCCAACGGCGGCACCGACATGACGATCAAGGATCTTGAGGTCGAGTGAGCGTCGTCGAATGAGTTTGGCCGCATGAGAAAGGACCCTGCGCGATGACCGACCCCGCCCGCCCCGGCATTCTGGTGGTGGATGACGAGCCACGCTCCGTCGAGGTCATCGCCCGCCTGCTGGACGAAGAGTTCGAGGTGTTCACCGCCCTGTCGGCGGAGGAGGCTCTGCGCCTGCTGGAAGCCGAATGGATCCAGGTGGTCTTCTCGGACCAGCGGATGCCGGAGATCAGCGGCGTCGAATTCC
Source organism: Azospirillum sp. B506 (assembly GCF_000333595.1). Lineage (GTDB taxonomy): Bacteria > Pseudomonadota > Alphaproteobacteria > Azospirillales > Azospirillaceae > Azospirillum. Next base: position 12,724 of record NZ_BADK01000314.1, on the reverse strand, counting down.
TGACCCAGGTGCGGGAGCGCTGGCCCGACGTGGTGCGCATCGTCATCACCGGCTACATCGACCCCGAGGACATCATCGGCGCCATCAACACCGCCGGCATCCACCAGTTCATCACCAAGCCCTGGCATCCCGACCATCTGCTGCTGACCGCCCGCAACGCGGCGAAGCTCTACCAGTTGCAGCGCGAGCATGATCGGCTGACCAGCGAGCTGAAGCTGCTGCCCCCCCTGGCGGAAACCCGCGTGGCGACCAAGCGGGAGCGGGTGCGCCAGTCCTACCGCTTCGACGGGCTGATCCGGGCCGAAGGCAGCCCGGTGGAGGAGGTCTGCCGTCAGGCGGAGCGGGTCGCCGGCTTCAACGTCCCGGTTCTGGTGCTCGGAGAGACCGGCACCGGCAAGGAACTGCTGGCCCGCGCCATCCATTACGGCAGCCCGCGCTCCGACCAGCCCTTCTATTGCGAGAATTGCGGCGCCATCCCGGACGAGCTGCTGAAAAGCGAGCTTGTCGGGCATAAAGAAGGTGCCTTCCCGGCGCCCACAGCAACCGCATCGGTCTTCTGGAGCAGGCGGACGGCGGCACCATCTTCCTCGACGAGATCGGCGACATCAGCCCAGCCTTCCAGGTCCGGCTGCTGCGCTTCCTGCAAGAGGGTGAGATTCGGCCGGTGGGATCCAACGAGACCCGGCGGGTCGATGTCCGCGTCGTCGCCGCTACTCACCGCGATCTGACCGCCGAGGTGAAGGCCGGCCGTTTCCGCGAGGATCTCTATTACCGGCTCAGCACCATGACGCTGACCATGCCGCCCCTGCGCGACCGGCCCGACGACATTCCGGTGCTGGCCCGTCACATCCTGGAGCGGCTGTCGGCCGCCCATGGCAAGCCTGTTGCCGGTTTTGCCCCGGACACGCTGGCCTGCCTGGAGGCTTATGGCTGGCCCGGCAATGTGCGCGAGATGCAGAACGAGATCATGCGGATGCTGGTGCTGTGCGAGGGCGATGTTCTGGGCGCCGACCTGCTGTCCGATCCTGTGCTGCGCGGCGCCGCGCTGAACGCCCGCCCCGCCTCGCCCGAGGACGGGCCGCTGCCGCCGCTCGACCTGATCGGCCAAGGCGGACCGCTGAAGTCGCGGATCGAGCGGGTGGAGGCCGGCATCCTGATGGAAACGCTGGTCCGCTGCCGCTGGAACAAGAGCAAGGCCGCCGACGAGCTGGGCCTGTCCCGCATGGGCCTGCGCGCCAAGCTGGAACGCTACGGCATCGAGCGCGGCCCGGCGCAGAGGCATTGAGCATTTTTATCCCCTCTCCCGGGGCGGGAGAGGTCATTCCTCCGATCACCAAAACCACAAGAACCCCGAGGAGCCGTTCGATATGTCGAAATTCACCCGTCTCGCCGCCGTCTCCGCAGCGGTCGCGCTTGCGGCCACCCCTGCCCTGGCCCATCCGGGCCATCTCGCAGGGGCCGGTTTCGTCGACGGTGTCGCCCATCCGTTGAGCGGGCTGGACCATCTGATCGCCATGGTCACCGTCGGCGTCTATGGCGCCACCATTGGCGGCCGTGCCGTGCTGGCGGTGCCGGGTGCCTTCCTGGGCGCCATGCTGGCCGGCGGGCTGTTCGCACTGGCGGGCGGCGCGCTGCCGCTGGTCGAGCCGGCCATCTACGCCTCCACCGTGGTGCTGGCGCTGCTGTGCGTCATGCCGATGTCGCGCAACACCCTGATCGGTACGGCTTTCGCCGCCGGTTTCGGTCTGTTCCACGGCTTTGCCCATGGCGCCGAGATGCCGGCCGACGCTGCGGCGCTGGGCTATGCCGCCGGCTTCCTCGCCAGCACCGCCGGACTGCATGCGGCCGGCGTGGCGCTTGGTCTGGCGATCCATCGCCTGGTCGGCCGGCCGGAAGAGGAAGGCCGGACCGCCTGATCCCACCGGCAACCGACTTTCCACCCCGGCCGCCGTTTCGGCCGAAAAGTTGCCAGCGGTTGAGGAGCCTACCCCTTTGTAACCGTTGGATTGCCGAATGTTCGTACTACGGCACGATTGTTGCCTATGACCCCCGGAGAAGCGCACCGGCCCCTCGCACGCCGGTGTCGCCCGACGGGAGAAAACAAACCGATGGCAACGCTGGAAACCTTCTACGAGGTGATGCGGCGGCAGGGGATCACACGCCGTTCGTTCCTGAAATACTGCTCGCTGACCGCCGCGGCCCTGGGGCTGGGGCCTGAACTGGTTCCGCAGATCGTCCACGCCATGGAAACCAAGCCGCGCACCCCGGTGCTGTGGCTGCACGGGCTGGAATGCACCTGCTGCTCCGAATCCTTCATCCGCTCGGCGCACCCGCTGGTGAAGGACGTGGTGCTGTCGATGATCTCGCTGGACTATGACGACACGCTGATGGCGTCGGCCGGCCACCATGCCGAGGCGATCCTCGACGAGGTGATGGAGACGTACAAGGGCAACTACATCCTGGCGGTGGAAGGCAACCCGCCGCTGAACCAGGACGGCATGTCCTGCATCGTCGGCGGCAAGCCCTTCACCGACCAGCTGCGCAAGGTCGCGAAGGACGCCAAGGCGATCATCTCCTGGGGGTCCTGCGCCTCGTTCGGCTGCGTCCAGGCGGCACGTCCGAACCCGACCCGCGCCACCCCGGTGCATGAGGTCATCACCGACAAGCCGATCATCAAGGTGCCCGGCTGTCCGCCGATCGCCGAGGTGATGACCGGCGTCATCACCTACATGCTGACCTTCGACCGCATCCCGGAGCTGGACCGCCAGGGCCGGCCGAAGATGTTCTACAGCCAGCGCATCCACGACAAATGCTATCGCCGGCCGCATTTCGACGCCGGCCAGTTCGTCGAATCCTTCGATGACGAGGGCGCGCGCAAGGGCTACTGCCTCTACAAGGTCGGCTGCAAGGGACCGACCACCTACAACGCCTGCTCCACCGTCCGCTGGAACGAGGGCACCAGCTTCCCCATCCAGTCGGGCCACGGCTGCATCGGCTGCTCGGAGGACGGATTCTGGGACAAGGGATCCTGGTACGCCCGCCAGTCCGACATCCTCCAGTTCGGGATCGAGGCCAACGCCGACCAGATCGGCACCACCGCCGCCATCGGCGTCGGCAGCATCATCGCCGCCCACGCGGCGGTCAGCGCCCTGAAGCGCGCACAGCACAAGGGAGACGTCTGACCATGGGCATCGTCCAGACCCCGAACGGCTTCTCGCTCGACAGCGGCGGCAAGCGCATCGTCGTCGATCCGGTCACCCGCATCGAAGGGCACATGCGCTGCGAGGTGAATGTCGACAGCGACAACGTCATCCGCAACGCGGTGTCGACCGGCACGATGTGGCGCGGCCTCGAAGTCATCCTGAAGGGCCGCGATCCGCGCGACGCCTGGGCCTTCGTCGAGCGCATCTGCGGTGTGTGCACCGGCTGCCACGCGCTGACCTCGGTCCGGGCGGTGGAGGATGCGCTGCAGATCCGCATCCCGAAGAACGCCCACCTGATCCGCGAGATCATGGCGAAGACGCTGCAGGTCCATGACCACATCGTCCATTTCTATCACCTGCACGCGCTGGACTGGGTCAATCCGGTCAACGCGCTGAAGGCCGATCCGCAGGCGACCTCGGCGCTGCAGCAGGCGGTGTCGCCGCGCCATGCCAAGTCCAGCCCCGGCTATTTCCGCGACGTCCAGACCCGCCTGAAGAAGTTCGTGGAGAGCGGCCAGCTCGGCATCTTCAAGAACGGCTATTGGGACAACCCGGCCTACAAGCTGTCGCCGGAAGCCGACCTGATGGCGGTGACCCATTATCTGGAGGCGCTCGACCTCCAGAAGGACATCGTCAAGATCCACACCATCCTCGGCGGCAAGAACCCGCACCCCAACTACATGGTCGGCGGCGTTCCCTGTGCCATCAACATGGACGGCACCGGGTCGTCGGGCGCGCCCTTGAACATGGAGCGGCTGAACTTCATCCGCGCCCGCATCCAGGAAGCCACCGCCTTCGTCGAGAATGTCTATCTGCCGGACGTGCTCGCCATCGCCAGCTTCTACAAGGACTGGCTCTATGGCGGCGGGCTGTCGGCCACCAACGTCATTGACTACGGCGATTACGAGAAGGTGCCGTACGACCATTCGACTTGCCAGCTGCCGGGCGGCGTCATCCTGAACGGCAACTGGAACGAAGTCCACCCCATCGACCCGCGCGACCCGGCACAGGTGCAGGAGTTCGTCGCCCACAGCTGGTATCACTACGAGGACGAGAGCAAGGGCCTGCACCCATGGGACGGCGTGACCCAGGCCAAGTTCGAGCTGGGAGCCAACACCAAGGGCACCCGCACCGACATCAAGGAACTGGACGAGGCCGCCAAATATTCCTGGATCAAGGCCCCGCGCTGGCGCGGCCATGCGGTGGAGGTCGGCCCGCTGCCCCGCTACATCCTGGCCTATGCCCAGGGCGTCGGCTATGTGAAGGACCAGATCACCGAATCGCTGGGCGCCTTCAACAAACTCGCCGGCACGAGCTTCACGCCGCAGCAGGCGCTGCCGACGACCATCGGCCGCACGCTGGCCCGCGCGCTGGAATGCCAATACTGCTGCACCATGATGATGGACGACTGGAACGCCCTGATCGCCAACATCAAGGCCGGCGACACCGCCACCGCCAATGTCGAGAAGTGGGACCCGAAGACCTGGCCCAAGGAAGCCAAGGGCGTCGGCACCGTCGCGGCGCCGCGCGGCGGCCTGGGCCACTGGATCAGGATCAAGGACGGCAAGATCGACAATTACCAGTGCGTCGTGCCGACGACCTGGAACGGCAGCCCGCGCGATCCCAAGGGCAACATCGGCGCCTTCGAGGCCTCGCTGCTGAACACGCCGATGGCCCGCCCGGACGAGCCGGTGGAGATCCTGCGCACCCTGCACAGCTTCGACCCGTGCCTTGCCTGCTCCACCCACGTCATGGCGCCGGACGGCGCCGAACTGGCCCGCGTCACCGTGCGCTGACCGGCAACCGAGGAGGATTACGTCATGGCTCCTCTCGATAATGCCAAGCCGGTCGCGGCACCGGGCGAGGAAGGGGCTGCCGCCACGGGCGGCGGCCGCTTCCTGAAGGCGATCTATGTGTATGAGGTGCCGGTGCGGGTCTGGCACTGGGTCAATGCGCTGGCGATCATGGTGCTGTCGGTCACCGGCTACCTGATCGCCAACCCGCTGCCGGCCATGCCGGGCGAGGCGAGCGCCAATTTCCTGATGGGCTACATCCGCTTCGTCCATTTCGCCGCGGCCTACATCTTCGCCGTCGGCTTCATCGGCCGGCTCTATTGGGCATTTGCCGGCAACCACCATGCCAAACAGATGTTCCGTTTCCCCTTCTGGGACCGCCACTGGTGGGGGGAATTGTTCCTGGAGGCCCGCTGGTACCTGTTCCTGGAGCGCAAGCCGAAGCTGTATGTCGGCCACAACCCGCTGGCCCAGTTCGCCATGTTCTGGGCCATTGCGGTCGGCAGCGTCTTCATGATCGTGACCGGCTTCGCGCTCTACAGCGAAGGTGCGGGACAGGGCAGCTGGCAGGACAAGCTGTTCGGTTGGGTCATCCCGCTGTTCGGCCAGAGCATGGATGTCCACACTTGGCATCATCTCGGCATGTGGGCGATCCTGCTGTTCGTGATCGTCCATGTTTATGCCGCGGTGCGCGAGGACATCATGTCCCGCCAGTCGATCATCTCCACCATGATCAGCGGTGTGCGCACCTTCAAGGACGCCGAAGTCCCGGCCGACGAGGGGCATGAGCGGCCGGCGAAGAAGGCGGCGCCGGTGGCGTGAGTTGAGTGTTTGGTGCTGCGGAGGTCCATGCCCCCTCCTGTCCCTCCCCCGCTATCGGCGGGAGAGGGACAGGGTGGGCGCTCCCGCGTTTTCACTCCCTGGAAAATTGTTGTTGTTCTTTATATGTTTTCCTATCTGGGAGTTCGACAAGACCAACCGAACCGCCGGCGCCCCGGCCCCGTGCGCAAGGGGCCGAGCGCAGGTCCGGATGCCGCTGTTCGGCTATAGGGTGAAAGAGGCCACCCACGCCTGACCGAGGCTGAGCCCGCCGTCATTGGCGGGAGCCAGCCGCGGCAGCAGAGCCTCCACCCCCACAGCGCGGAAACCGGCGACCAGCTCCTCCGCCAGCACCGCGTTCATCAGGCAGCCGCCGGACAGCATCACGCGGCCAAGGACATGGGCGCGCAGCACCGGCAGCGTCCAGTCCACCAGCGCCGCCGCCAAAGTGCCGTGGAACAGCTCCGCCCCCTCGACCGCGTCGGCGACGCTCAACAGCCGTTCCAACAGCGGGGTCAGATCCAGCTCGCCTCCATCGATCCGCCACGCCCCGTCGGCCACACGCGGACGGCGGACAAGCGACTCCAGCGCCATCGGTGCCTCCCCTTCGAACCCGGCCACGGCGCGCACGCCAAGCACCCCGCAGGCGGCGTCGAACCAGCGACCGCAGGAGCTGGTCAACGGCGCGTTGATGCCGCGTTCGATCATCCGCCGCACCCCCTCGGCCGGGCCGTGGGTGGCAAAACGGGTCGCGATCTCGTCGGCGCGTCCCATGCGCGCCAAGGCGGCGGCGGCCATCCGCCAGGGCTGTCGGGCGGCGGCGTCGCCTCCGGGCTGGGCGAGCGGGGCGAGGCTGCCCAGGCGTTCGAACCGCAGCCCATCGACCAGCAGCATCTCCCCGCCCCAGGAGCCGCCATCTCCGCCCAACCCGAAGCCGTCGAGCGCCAGGCCCAGCGCCGGCCCTTCGATCCGGTGTTCGGCCATCACGGCGGCGACATGGGCATGATGGTGCTGAACCGCGATGGCGGGCAATCCAGTCCCTTCGGCAAAGCGGGTGGACTGGAAATCGGGATGTCTGTCATGGGCCACCGCCACCGGCTCCACGCCAAGGATGTGCAGCAGATGGGCGACTGTCTCCTCCAGGAAGCCCAGTGTCGCGGCATTGTCGAGATCGCCGATATGCTGGGACAGGAAAGCCTCGTCGCCACGGGTGACGCAGACCGTCGCCTTCAGATGGCCGCCGACCGCCAGGATCGGCGGCACGGGGCGGGCCAGCCGGATCGGCTCCGGCACATGGCCGCGGCCACGGCGCAGGAAGGCCGGCGCGCCAGCCAGCTTGCGCACCACGCTGTCGTCGGCGCGGACCAGGATGTCGCGGTCATGGTCGACGATCAGGTCGGCGATGCCGTCCAGCCTTCCCCGTGCCTCGTCGTTGTCGATGGCCAGCGGTTCGCCGCCGGGATTGGCAGAGGTCATCACCAGCGTCAGCTCCTGCGGCTGCCGCAGCCAGCCGGTGCCGACGGGCCGGCCTGCCGCCTCGTGGAACAACAGATAATGCAGCGGCGTGTAGGGCAGCATGACACCCAGCCAGGCCAGTCCGGGGGCGATGTCCGGCGCCAGGCCGGGAGCCAGGCCGGGAGCCAGGTCCGGCGCTTCGTCGCGCCGCCGCAGCAGGACGATGGGGCGGGCCACCCCCTCCAGCAACCGGCGCTCATCGTCATCCACGTCGACATGACGGACGGCGGATTCGGCATTGGCGACCATCAGGGCGAATGGCTTGCCATTGCGCTGCTTGACCCGCTGCAGCCGCTCCACCGCATCGGCCCGCGTGGCGTCGCAGGCGAGGTGAAAGCCGCCCAGCCCCTTGATGGCAACGATGCTGCCGGCGCGAAGCGCTTCAAGGATATCCTCCGGCGGGTGCGACAGGCGGGGGCCGCAGGTCGGACAGGCGGTCGGCTGGGCGTGGAACCGGCGGTCGGCCGGGTCCTTGTATTCCGTCATGCAGTCGGGACAGAGCGGGAAGCCGGCCATCGCCGTCTGCGGCCGGTCATAGGGAAGCCGGCGGGTGATGGTGTAGCGCGGGCCGCAATGGGTGCAGTTCAGGAAGGCATAGCGATGACGGCGGTCCGCCGGGTCGAACAGCTCGTCAAGGCAGGCCGGGCAGACGGCGGCATCCGGGCCGATGCCGGTGGTGAGGGCGCCGGCCACTTCACTGTGGCGGATGGCGAAGCACTCCTCTCCGGCGATCGGGGCGATGGCCTTGCACTCCACGGCATCGATGCGGGAGAGCGGCGGCGCTTCCGCCGCCAGGGCGGTGCTGAAGGCCGATGTGGCCCCCCCCTGGATTTCGATCAGCACGCCCTGCGGGTCGTTCAGCACCCATCCGGTCAAGCCGAAACGCCGGGCGAGCGCATGGACATGCGGGCGGAATCCCACCCCCTGCACCCGTCCGCGCACGCGGATCCGCAGCCGTTCGGAACTCTCTGCCATTGAAACCTTGCGAATGCCCTGCGGTTGCCCCGCCTCCTTATCATACTCCTCACCCGCCTCGCCGCGAAACTGCGGGCATGCCGCAACGATCCGGCGCCGCGCCGGTTGACAGGGGGACATGCGGAACCGGAACGGAGACGCCGCCATGAGCGCAAGCAAGCACGAGAAGACCGACAGCCGACCGATGCCGACCTGAAGAACAGCCCGCAGATCGGCGGGTCGAAGGGTGCCCGCGCCGCCGGTTTGACGCCGGACGACCTGGAACTGGCCCAGGGCGAGACCACCTTCGAAGGTGACGTTGAAAACCAGACCAACGACAAGGGCGGGGTCGACAAGCCTATCCGCGACGGGCCGCCGTTGCGGCCCCGGCAGGCCTGACGCAAACCGGGTGTCAACCTGATGGATACCGGACGTCACGACGAAAGGGCGGCGCTCGGACCGGAGCCATCCCTTTGCCTCGGCTTTGCCGGATTTCCGAAAAGAGAACCTCTTCTGAACGGATCAGTCTCGGTACTCTCTAAGGCATTCCTTGGCCCGCTCCCAGTACCGATCCCTGAGACAGGACCCTCGTCATGCGACCGACCGAAGCCCTTCCGAAATCCCCCATCCTCTGCATCACCGGAGCGTCCGCCGGGGTCGGCCGCGCAACGGCGCTGGCCTTCGCCGCCTACCGGCAGGCCTCCATCGGCCTGATCGCCCGGTCGTCCGACGCGTTGGAGGAGGTGAAGGCGGAGGTGGAACGGCTGGGCGGGCGGGCGCTGGTCCTGCCGCTGGACGTCGCCGATCCCGACGCGCTGGACGCAGCCGCCGTTCATGTGGAGAACACCTTCGGTCCCATCGACACCTGGATCAACGTGGCGATGGTCACCGTCTTCGGCCCTGTCCATGCCGTGACGCCGGAGGAGTTGAAGCGGGTGACCGAGGTGACCTATCTTGGTTCGGCCTATGGCATCCAGACGGCGCTGCGGCAGATGCGGTTGCGCGACAGCGGTTCGATCGTCCAGGTGGGATCGGCGCTGGCCTACCGGTCGATCCCGCTGCAGTCCGCTTATTGCGGGGCCAAGCATGCGATCACTGGTTTCATCGACAGCCTGCAATCCGAACTGATCCACGACAACAGCGGGATCAGGCTGACGACCGTGCATCTACCGGCGGTCAACACCCCGCAATTCGAGTGGGCGCGCAGCCACATGCCGCGCCGGGCTCGGCCGATGGGCACCATCTTCCAGCCGGAGGATATCGCCCGTGCGATCCTGCGTGCCGCCGAAAACCCTCGCCGCGAATATTGGCTGGGCGGATCGGCGATGCAGGCGATCCTCGGCACTTTCCTGGCGCCGGGCTTTGCCGACCGCTACCTCGCCAAAACGGCGGTGGAGGGACAAATGACGCAGGAGCATGAAATTCCCGGCCGATCCGACAACCTCTACCACCCTGTCGATGGCCTGCACCGCACCCGCGGACGGTTCGGCCTGCCGCACAACAGCCTGCGCCTGACGGCACCCAGCGCCGCAGCCCGCGGCATCGCGATGGCCGCCGGCCTGATCCTGGCCGGTGGACTGGGTTTCGCCATAAGCCGAATTGCGCGCCGGTGAATGTCACAGTGGGGTCGTCAGGATTTCTCCTTGCGGCGTCCGAACCATCGCCTATATGCTGTGCCGTACGCCAACAACAGAAAGGAGGTGATCTCGTGTCTCATTGTCCGTCTCACTCGTCGTCGAGCGCCAAGGCCGAGGTCTCTTTCTTCGTGGAAGGGATTTCGGTCCGCTAAGGACTGTGCCGTGGTGTCGACGACACACGGATTGACAATGGAGGGGCTGCCGGAAACGGCGGCCCTTCTTTGTTTCTGGGGTATTCCGCTCGACGCTTCTAAAAAAGCCCCTCTTCCCTGGTGGAAGAGGGGCTTTTCTTCACTTACCTGCGGCCTCAGTGCTGCATCTCACCCATCTGCTTGCGGCTGTCGCCGGTCTTGTCCAGGATGATGGTGTCGTTGGGCTTCCCTTCGACCTCAAGGATTCCGATCAGGCCCTTGGTGGCACGGCTCAGCGCGTGGTCGACGAGGGCGTATTTGCCAGGATAGTCCACCTTGAATTCCACCATCGTGGCGCCGCCGGGGGCGACGGTGACGGTCTGAATTCCCTTGGCCGGCTCGCTTTCCAGACCGCCCAGATTGTAGACCCTGTCGAAGATCTCGCCGATGACATGGAAGGACGAGGTCAGGTTCGGACCGCCGACACCGAAGAACAGGCGGACCGTCTCGCCGACCTTGGCCTTCAGCGGCTTGTCCTTGGTCAGCGCACCGACGGTGCCGTTGAACACCAAATAGCTCGGACGCTCGTTGACGAGGCCGTCATAGTCGTCTTCGGCATTCGCCAGGTTCTTCGCCTTGGTCGCGTAGATTTCCTGCTGCATCACATAGAATTCATGGTCGACCGGGGCCAAGCCGGCTTCCGGCTCCACCACGATCAGGCCGTACATGCCCTTGGAGATGTGGTGGGCGACCATCGGCGTGGCGCAGTGGTAGACATAGACACCGGGGGTCAACGCCTTGAAGCTGAAGGCCTTGGTCTGGCCGGGTTCGACCTGGGTGATCTGGCCGCCGCCGAGGAAACCCGTCGCGGCATGGAAGTCGACGGAGTGGTTCATCGTCGATTCCGGTGCGTTGGAGATCGAAACATCCACCGTGTCGCCGACCCGCACCCGCACCATCGGACCGGGAACCGTGTTGTTGAAGGTCCAGTAGGTGTAGGTGGTGCCATCGTCCAGCTTGGATTCGACCTCGGTCGTCGTCAACGCGACCTTGTGGGTCTTCGGCGCCCGCTTGCCGGCCTTTTCCGGGGCCGGAACGGCGGCGGGATCCTGGACGACGCTGACCGTCGGCTGCTTGACCTTCGGGTCGGCGTAGAGCGTGTCAGCTGCCGTGGAGGCGCCGATGCCGGACAGGATCATCAGGGCAGCGGCGCTGACGGTGACGAGGGTATGATTGGTCTTCATGACGTCGTCTCGGGGATTTGTTTCTTGTGATGGAATATTCCTCCGCTCTCTGGGAACGATGCTTGACCACCGTCAAGTGGAAGACCTGCACGCAACTTTGTCGCAGGCCTTCTTTATTTCCATACAACCTGTAAGGACTTGCCGCCTTACGATTTTGGACGGAATGCGACGCAGATTTCCGGATCGGTTTCGATCCGGCCGGCACCGATCAGGTCCAGGCAATAGGGAATGGCGGGAAACACCGCCATCAGGCAGTCGTGGATGGCGGACGGCTTGCCGGGCAGGTTCACGATCAGGCTGCGGCCACGGATGCCCGCGGTCTGGCGCGACAGGATGGCGGTCGGCACCACCCGCAGGCTGACAGATCGCATCAGTTCGCCGAAGCCCGGCATCATCTTGTCGCAGACCCGCTCCGTCGCCTCCGGCGTCACGTCGCGCGGGGCTGGGCCGGTTCCCCCGGTGGTCACCACCAGATCGCAGCCGGCGACATCGCACAGCTCGGTCAGCGTGGCGGCGATCAGGTCCAACTCGTCGGGGATGACCCGCGCCTCTGCCACCCAGGGCGAGGCGACAATGTGCGTCAGCTCCTCGCGGATCGCCGGGCCGCCCTTGTCCTCGTAGACGCCACGGCTGGCGCGGTCGGAGATGGTGACGATACCGATTTTCACAGGGCCGATTTTCACCGGTTCGCTCATGCTCAATGATCCTTTTTCGCTCAGGCGGCACAGGCGACCTGCCGGTAGAGAGCCGGCAACGCCTTGGTCATGTGGGAAACCTGCGGGAATATGGCATAGGCGCCGCGCCCGAACAGATAGGGGATGTAGTCGCGGGCTTGCGCATCGACGGTGATGGCGAAGACCGCCAGGCCCTCGCGCCGTGCCTCGCGGACCGCCTGACGGGTGTCCTCGATGCCGTAACGGCCTTCGTAATGGTCGATGTCGTTGGGCTTTCCGTCCGTCAGCAGAACCAACAGCCGGTGCCGGTTCGGCCGCTCGGCAAGCTGGGCGGTGACGTGGCGGATCGCCGCACCCATGCGGGTGTAATAGCCGGGCTTCAACGCGCCGATGCGGCGGGTGACTGCGACGCCCAACGGCTCGTCGAAGCCCTTCAGCGTCTGCACCCGCACCCAGTCCCGCCGGCGCGAGGTGAAGGAATAGAGTGCATGGTCGTCGCCGCAGGCGGTCAGGCCATGGGTGAGCGCCAGCAGCGCCTCCTTCTCCACATCCAGGATGCGGCGGCCCTCGATCCAGCCGTCGGTGGAGAGCGATCCGTCGACCAGCACCGCCACAGCCAGATCGCGGGCCGCACTGCGCAGCTGCTGATGAACGCGGTCGCTGCCGCATCCCCCGGCCTGGAGATCGGCCCGGCTGCGCACCAGGGCGGCCAGATCGAGTTCGTCGCCGTCCATGTGCCCGCTGAACAGCATGC
>NZ_BADK01000315.1 GCF_000333595.1 Azospirillum sp. B506 | reverse complement strand
CACTGCTGGGCGGGCGACCTGTACCGCGTCCTGCCGATACGCCTCCAATTCGGCCTGTCGCCTGTAGTGCTGATCGGCGGCACGACCGCGGCGGAGACGGCGGCAGAGTTGGACGACTTCGCACAGCACGACGGGTTTGAGGATTGGGCTGACCTGCGGGAGTTCTGGGCGCGCGAGCATCCCGGGATCACCGACTTCGTCGGGGTTCTGATCCGGTGGGAGCCACGCTCATGAGCCGCACCCAAACCACCCTTTCCAAGGCCCTACGCATCACCATGCCCGACGGCAGTCGATGGGACGTGCCGCTGGAGATCATCGCCCGCAGCCGGGCCGCCCACTATGCGGACGAGTTCGGCGACGATGCCGAGCGCTCTCTGGCCGAAGACACCGCGCCCCTGTTCGATCAGGATCCAGACGAGGCCATCGAATGGGCATCCAACAACATGAACTGGTCGGACGTCGCCGCCCACGCTGCGCGGTCAGTGCCGCCACGCCCTCTGACCGACCGGGACAAGCAAACGGGCTGGATGACCGGCGACAAGGAAATCGTGGAGCTGGGAGGCTGAGGATGGACAAGCTGCTGACCCTGGAGGAGTGGGCCAAGGCCAAATACACCAACCCGCCGGCTCGCGAGACGCTGCGCCGCTGGGCGCGCGCCTGCCGTATCTATCCACCCGCCCAAAAGCAGGGGCGTGCCTACTATGTCCAGCCGGACGCCTGCTACATCGATCCGAACAAGCCGGAACCGATCAGCCGCCCCAGCGCCCCGGCGAATCGCCCGACTTTGGTTGAGAGGATCCGCCGTGGGGCGTAGACGCAGTTCCAAGACGCGCTCGTTGCCTCCGGGCCTCTACGAGCAGCGCGGCTATTTCAAATGGCGCGATCCGCGCACCGGGAAATTCTATGGGCTTGGCCGCGACCGGCATGCGGCCATCTCCCAGGCCATCGAGGCGAACCACGAGATCGAGGGTACCCGCGGCAAGCGCCGGCTGCTCGACCGGATCATCGCCGGGCCCGACGACAGCGTGAACGCCTTCTGCGACCTCTATGGTGGCATCCTTGATTCCCGGCTGGAGGCTGGCCGGATCAAGAAGTCCAGCCACGACAGCTTTTCCCAGCGTCTCAAGCTGGTGCGGACGCAGTGGGGCGACCGGAGCATCGCGTCGATCACCACCAGGGACGCCGCGGATTTCCTCAACGGCTGGGAGGAGCGCGGCAAGCTGCGCATGGCCCAGGCGGTACGCTCGTTCCTGCTCGACATGTTCGCCGTTGCCATGGCGAAGGGTTGGGTACAGGCCAATCCCATCGCGCCGACGAAGGCGAGCCCGGCCGAGGTGCAGCGCGCGCGCCTGACCCTGGAAGATTTCCAGGCCATCCACGCCGTTGCGGAAAAGGAATACGCCCCGTGGCTGGCGAGGGTCATGGAGTTGGCTCTCGTCACCGGTCAGCGTCGCGAAGACCTCGCCGCCATGGGGCCCCGTGACGTCCGCGACGGCAAGCTCTGGATCATCCCGAAGAAGACCGAGAAGCACGGCATGCGCATCTGCATCCCGCTCGACCTGCGTCTTCAGGTCGTCAACTGGTCGGTCGGGGAGGTGATCGCCCGATGCCGGGACAAGGTGCTGAGTCCGCGCTTCATCCACCACAGCAGCTTTGCCGGGCGGGCGAAGCCGGGCGACGGCATCCGGCCGCACACCATCAGCATGTGGTTTGCCGAGGCGCGCGACAAGTCCGGCCGGACCTGGGTGGATGGAAGCACGCCGCCGAGCTTCCATGAAATCCGCTCGCTGGCGGCTCGGCTCTATCACGAACAGGGGATCAATGCGCAGTCGCTGCTGGGCCACAAATCGGCAGAGATGACGGCGCTTTACCGAGACGTGCGAGGGGCGCAGTGGATCGAAGTAAAGGCTCTCTGAGCCCTGTTCAAAACCGGGCGCTAACGCATTGATTCATATTGTAGTGCTTTATCGTGCTTTGAGTGGTGTCCTTGCATCATCGGAAGGGTAGCAAGTCATTGATTAACAATGATATTCCCGCCCCACAAGCATCATAGATGGTGTGTACGGTGCATTGAAGGGAAACTGCTTCCGAAGAAGCTTTTTTATGGAAGAAGCTGAAGTTCTGCTGCCGGACTGTCTTCAGGATGCGATGAACGCGGCGTAGGACATGACGCCGACGAACATCATCAGGGAAACCATGCGTGCCATTTGAACCTCCTTGTGTGTGTCATCAATCCTTGTGATGGAAGAGATCTACGCCTGGACCGATGCGGGATAAACGCCCTGATTCTGAATTTATCGTTCTGAACCATCGAACAATCAGCGGCTGATCGGCGGTCTCGGGTTGCCGCTTGGCTGTGGCACAAGTCTAAGAAAATTGCCGACGCCCGGCTGCCTATAGAATCATGGAAAGAAAGAAAATTGCACCGAGACGTCAAGGCATCGGGGAATACAGGTTTTCACCTATGACAGTCGCGTCAAATTTTTAGAGGATTTCTATTACAGTATTCTGGAATACTTATTCAGGTAAAAACGAATTTAATTCGATAATTTTTAAAAACCATTTATCATAATACAATAATTTAATAATAAAGCTAAGTGATTTTTATTAATAATTGTTGCAATAGAGTTTGTCATACAAATTCTCGCCCGATTGAAGACATGGGCCATAACCTTCGGTAAAGGAGGATTTCCGCCATGCCCAATCAGACACTCGCAGAACCAGAAGCACCAGGCGATGAGGCCACTGCAATTCCGGAGAAAACCAAGGCACGGCTGCGACAAATCCTGTCCGGCGGACACAGCCATTCTGCCGGAGCTGTCCAATTGATCGGCCTCGGTTCCCTTCGCAGCCAATTGGGGGATCGCTGGGACTCGGTTAAGAACCGTATATACGATCAGACGGAGAGACTGTTTAACCGCTATCTTCCCTCGTCCGATGTGTGGTTGAGAGCCGATGATTCCAACTATCTCGTTGTATTCTCTGCACTCGATCGCCAAGCTGCCGAACTCGTCAGCGGACGGATTGTGGCCGAACTTCATCGGTTGATGCTTGGAAATGCAGACACTGTTCAGATAACAGTGCGAAGTGTTGTAACGGAACTCGATGGCAATGTCTCGGTTGAGGCGATTCCGCTCAATCAATTGATTGCGAGGGCGATGCAGCAGGGACGTGCTTTCGCTCAGTCCGATGCTGTCGATGGTCAAAACCGGTCAGCCGATACGGCAACCGCCCAAGAGGTGGAGGTTTTTCACCCAAGCATATGCTATCGCCCTGTCTTTGATGCATCGCATAAGGTACTGTCCACCTATGTCTGTCATGCGGACGAAAACACCAAGAGAATAATAAAGTCTCCATCGCTGAGCGAATCGCGGAGAGAAGAATATATCTTCAGATCAGATCTGGAAATATTGAATAAATCAATCGAAATGCACGAAGAATTGCATAGGAATAGTTTTAGATACATTCAAAATATGACCGTCAATATTTCATCTCTCTCCGTAGCAAAGTATAAGCGCGAATATATAAATTGCTGTCACTCGATTTCGTCCCATTTGATTCCATTCATTGTTTTCGTTCTCCAGGGTGTTCCGACAGGGGTTCCGTACGGCAGGATTTCCGAGATTGCAACGATCCTCAAACCATATTCCCGCGCTACCCTCGTATTGCTTGACGATGGTACACCAAATTTGGCGGCTTTTGCCCAAGCAGGAATCCGTGGTTTGGGAGTAACCGTCCAACCTGGCGAACCGGAGGCAAGGGCGGCCAACAGGCTCCATACCATCGGTGCCAATGTACGACGCCATGGCATGATTTTCTTCGTCGATGGCATTCGGACGGCCGCGATGCTGCGCACGGCCGAACAAGCGGGAGCGTCTTATATTGCAGGGAGCTTGATTGGCAACGATACCGATGTCCCCGGCCACATGAAGTGGGTCACCGAACGGGAGTTGATTGAAAAGGCTGCGAAAGTTCCGCGTCGCCCTTGAACGGCAACTTTCCAGCCAGGATGGCAAGTTTGTTGCCAGTTGCCATGCATGCTGTAATGTTGATGTCCACAATCGCTGACCTACCGAGCGATGGTCGGAGAAATATCCAGTCCGATCAAGGGTATGAGTGATCAGCCCATCCTGGCATGGAACTTGTAAGAATACCGCGGTTCGGCGACAGGTCGTCGCACCATGAGACAGAGGCTGAGGCGCGGGAATGGAGTTTGCGGCGGACGAGGGCGGGCGCGGATCTGCGCGGATCCTGGTTTTGGGCATTGGCAACATCCTGTGGGCCGACGAGGGGTTCGGTGTCCGTACG
>NZ_BADK01000316.1 GCF_000333595.1 Azospirillum sp. B506 | reverse complement strand
CCAGCACGGCCACCGCCGCGGTGCAGGGCACCGACTGGACGGCCGGCCGCCGCCTGGCCGAAGTGCGAGGCGTCCACCTCCGGTCAGCCGCCGAAGGTGACGCCCATTGCCGCCGGCCTGACCAGCCTGCTCGACCTGTCCGCCAAGGACCGGGCGAAGCTGCTGGCCGAGCTGCTGAAGACGGCGCCCGACCGCGCCGACTTCGTTTCCGCCTGCGCCGATGCCTCGATCAGCGAGGCCATCGCCGCCCAGGTCTGGAACGACATCGAGGGCAAGGGCTGGGACGCCAAGGCCGCTGAGGTCTCCGACAAGGGTGCCCGGTTGAAGGGGCAGTGGGAACAGGTCACCGGCCAGCGGTTCGGCACCGAGAAGGTGCGGACGTGGCGGCCGGAAGGCTGGACCGACGACCTCGACGGCGCGTCGCTGGACGACCTGCAGGCCGAGATGGGCGAAGCGCAGCAGGAGTTGGAGCGCGCTGTCGCCGCGGCGGCCGTAGGGCAGGCGGAACTGGACCGGCTGACTGCTGCATGTGCCGAGATCGACGAGTTGAAGGAGTGCTCCATCGAGACGCAGCTTGCTGCGACAAAGGCGACCGCCGCCTACGGCACCGCCCAGCGTCACCGCGATGCCTTGCCGCCGGCCGCCCAAGCGAAGGGCCTCGTCTGCCCCTGCTGCAACGCCGCCCTCCAGCTGGCCAACAACATGGGCGCCGACCAGCGGCTGGTGCAGGCCGAACCGATCAGCGACGACGAACTGAAGAAACGGCGCGACGCCATCGCGGATGCTGACGGCACTCTTTCTCGGCTGAAGGGCGCACGGGACGCTGCAGAACGGAAAGCGACCGATGCGCAGCGCGCCTACCAGACGGCGCAGCAGGCAGAACGGCAGCTGGACGAACTGAAGAAGAAGGCCACCGTCGGCCGGCCGGGTGACGACGTCGAGGCACTTCGCTCCCGCGTCTCCACCGCCGAGGCGCGCCACCGCGCCCTGAAGGCGAAGGAGGATGCCGACCGCGTCGCCAACCTGCTTGCGGTGAACCTCGCCATGCAGGCGATCATGGCGCCGGCGGGCCTGCGGCAGGCGAAGCTGGTGAAGGTACTGGACACCTTCAACGGCGGGCCGCTGCGCAGCCTGTGCGAGGCAGCCAGCTGGGGCGACGTCCGGATCGAGCCGGATATGGGCGTCACCTATGGCGGCAGGCCCTACGAGCAGCTGGCCGGGCTGGGACCGCAGCTGTCCTCCGATCAGTTCCGCGTCTACGCCACCCTGCAGGTCGCCCTCGCCCAGGTGCAGGGCTGTGCGCTCGTCATCCTCGACGGCGCCGATGTGCTGGACCAGAAAGGGCGCGGCGGGCTGATCAAGATGCTGCGCGGCACCGGCATGGACGCTCTGATCGGCATGACCTTCTCGGCACCCGACGTCGTGCCCGATCTGGAGGCGCGCGGCATGGGCCGGGCCTACTGGATCGATGGCGGCATCGCCCGGCCGCTGGGCGAGGTGATGGCCGAGAAGAACCGGAAGGAGGCTGCGTGATGGCCCGTCGCAGCCGCAGCCACCAGCGCCGGCAGGAGAGGCGCGCCGCCATCGGCCGGAAGGAGGCGGGTCTCAGCACCAGCGTGGAAACCGCCGACGACATCGACCTCCCAGACGGCGCCTATGCACTCGCGGCCGAGATGGCCGGGCTGGATCACGACGAGTTCTTCGACCATTTGGCCGCCGGCCGATGAACAGCCTAGTCGAAGGGTGGCGGACGGTGACCGACGGGAGCGAGGTCGTGCTCCTCGATCCGCGAGGCGCCGAGGTGCTGCGGCACTGGTACGCCCCCTTCGTCCGGCGCTGCGCCCGGCGGCTCGGCAGCCGCAAGGGCCTGAATACCGAACTGGTGCGCGGCATCTGCAGATCCGAGGCGTATTTCCGCTTCGAGTTCAGCGCCGCCTACCGCGACGACTTCGATCAAGCGGCACGGGCCGCGGAGTGATCATGGCCGTCTACTACAACGAATTCGACCCATTCGCTGCCCAATGGCTGCGCAACCTGATCGACGCCGGGCTAATCCCGGCCGGAGATGTCGATGAGCGCTCAATTCTCGATGTTCGATCCGCCGACCTTGCCGGATACACCCAATGCCACTTCTTCGTCGGCATCGGCGGGTGGCCCCTCGCGCTCCGTCTCGCCGGCTGGCCCGACGACCGCCCCGTCTGGACCGGCAGCTGTCCGTGTCAGCCGCTTTCGAGCGCGGGAAAGCGGAAAGGCCATGCCGACGAACGACACCTCTGGCCCGCTTTTTTCGGTCTCATCGCCGAGTGCCGACCTGCAACGGTCTCTGGAGAACAGGTTGCGAGCAAGGATGGCCGCGAATGGTTCGCTGCTGTACGAGCTGACTTGGAAACACTGGGATATGCCGTCGGGGGGGGCCGATCTGTGCTCTCCGGGCGTCGGCGTGGGATGGAAAGAAACAGGTCCGGCGGAATGGCTGGAGTGGGCCATTCTGCATTGTCCATATCCCGACCTCGCCGCCTCGATGCGCGATTTTGCCGATTGGGCTGGCGGAGCGCTTATCTCTGGCCCTCCAAACATCCGCCAGCGCCTGTATTGGGTGGCCAACGCCGATCCGGGCCGACGCGAGGATACCGGGGGTCTCTTCCACCAGGGAAGGAGCGCAGGGGCTTTCGGTCACAGCGACGCTGTCGGGCTGGCCGACACCCATGGCCGGTACCCCGGCGCAGAAGGGCTACAACGCGGCCGGGAACACGGACAGCAGCCGGAAGACGGTGGAGCTGGCGGGCTGGGGAACCCCTCGGGCATCGGATGCGAAGGACGGGAATCTCTGCCGGGATCGCCCTCGGGTTATCTCCATGCCGGAACAGGCGCAGCTCAGTGGCTGGAGCACACCGACGGCTCGGGACGGGACGAGGGGCAGCCTGCCGCCCCGGCCGACGGACACGAGGGCACCGCTGGACCAAATGGCGGCGCTCTCGGGCTGGGCGACGCCATCAGCGCGAGACTGGA
>NZ_BADK01000317.1 GCF_000333595.1 Azospirillum sp. B506 | reverse complement strand
TCGTCGACCGACACCGGCTGTTCGGTCGCCATGCCCAGCACCAGGAAGCTCATGGCGATGCGGTGGTCCATGGCGGTGAGGACGGTGGCGCCGCCCTTCGGCGGCTTGCCGGTGCCGTGCACCGTCAGGCTGTCGTCGGCGCCGACCTCCACCGACACGCCGCAGCGGGTCAGCCCCTCCGCAACCATGGCAAGGCGGTCGCTCTCCTTCACCCGCAGTTCCTTCAGGCCCAGCATCACCGTGGTGCCCTCGGCGCAGGCGGCGGCGGCGGCCAGGACCGGATATTCGTCGATCATGCTCGGCGCGCGGTCGGCCGGCACAACGATGCCCTTCAGGGCGCTGTGCTTCACCCGCAGGTCGGCGACCGGCTCGCCCGCCTGGTCGCGGCGGTTCTCGAAGGCGATGTCGGCGCCCATCTCGACCAGCGTGTCGTAGAGGCCTGTGCGGCGCGGATTCATGCCGACGTCGTTCAGCAGCAGCTCCGAGCCCGGCCGCAGCAGGGCGGCGACCGCCGGGAAGGCGGCGCTGCTGGGATCGGCCGGCACATGGATGGTGCGGCCGGTCAGCTCCGGCTGGCCGGTGACGGTGACGGCCAGCGCGCCGTCCTCCAGCCGCTCGGTCGTCACGGTGGCGCCGAAATGGCGCAGCATCAGTTCGGTGTGGTCGCGGGTCGGCTCCGCCTCGATCACCGTGGTGGCACCGGCGGTGTTGAGGCCGGCCAGCAGGATCGCCGACTTCACCTGGGCCGAGGCCACCGGCAGGCGGTAGGTGATCGGCACCAGCTCGCCGCTGCCGACCACGGTCAGCGGCAGCCGCCCGCCGGAGCGGCCGACGAAGCGGGCGCCCATCTCCTCCAGCGGCTTGGTGACGCGGGCCATGGGGCGCTTGTTCAGCGAAGCGTCGCCGGTGAAGACGCAGGTGATCGGGTGCCCGGCGACCAGACCCATCAGAAGACGGGCGGCGGTGCCGCTGTTGCCCATGTCCAGCACCTGCGCCGGTTCCTGCAACGCCCCCAGCCCGACGCCGCGCACCCGCCAGAGACCGGCATCGTCACGCTCCGCCTGAGCGCCCAGCAGGCGCATGGCCGCCGCGGTGTGCAGCACATCCTCCCCTTCCAGCAGGCCATGGATCACCGTCTCGCCGACGGCGATGGCGCCCAGCATCAGCGACCGGTGCGAGATCGACTTGTCGCCGGGCACGCGGATGCTGCCCCGGATCGCGCCGGTGATGGTGGAGCGCAGCGGCCTTGCGTGCGTCATGGGACGGGTCCTTCGGATCGGAACGGGAAGCGGTTGTGGCCGCCGTTCCTATCACACCCCCCGCCCCGATGCGAGAGGGCGGGCGGTCTTCCGCGCCCCTCCGGAGATTGTGCGATGCACAAATGAAAAGAGGCCGCCTGGAGGCGGCCCCGAGTTCAAGGAGGAAACCAAATGGAGGAGTTGCACGATGTGCGGGAACGTTATAGCGAATTATGGTTAACAGCCTGTAAAGGCAACCCCCGCCCTGGCGGGATACCTCTTTTCCGCACTCATCTTGTCGGGCGTCTCGTCAGCCCCTGCGTCGTTGCGGGTGCCCGCCCTGCTCATCTTTTTTTTGACAAGCGCCGCAGGGCATGGCAAAGGGCGCCTCTTGAGAACCCCCCTGATTTTTGTGACGGAGGACGTGGCGTGGCCAAACCCGAATGGGGCGTCAAGCGCATCTGCCCGAGCTGTGGCGCTCGTTACTATGACATGCGCAAGGACCCGCCGGTCTGCCCGAGCTGTGGCGCGCAGTTCGATCCCGAGGCTCTGCTGAAGTCCCGCAAGGCCCGCCCGGCCCCGGCCGACGACACCAAGAAGCCGGCTGTCGTCGCCGAGGACGAGGAAGAGGTCGAGACCGAGGCCGAGACTCCGGAGCTGGAGGATGTCGAGGACGACATGTCCGTCGACGACATCGAGGAAGCGGACGACACCGCCGAGGACGAGGACGATGTCCTGATCGAGGACACGTCCGAACTGGGCGAGGACGACATGGACGAGGTCGTCGACGTCGAGGGCGAGGACGAGGAAGAGCGCTGACCGGCGCTCTTTCCGGTGGCGGCGGGAGCGTCATCCGGAGTGGTGAAAAAAAGCGCGGCGGGGCGAATTTTCCGCTTGCATCACTCCGCTGCCTGACTATTATCCCGCTCCACCAAGGCCGGACGGAAACGACCGGCCCCCAGAGTTAAAAGGGGCCATAGCTCAGCTGGGAGAGCGCTACAATGGCATTGTAGAGGTCAGGAGTTCGATCCTCCTTGGCTCCACCAAATCGATCAAGGGCTCGGCGAGCAATCGCCGGGCCCTTGATGCTTTTGCATCCTGTGTCCAGCCCCATGGGAATGCCGCTCTACGCGGGCGGCACCCCAGGCGTCCGAATCGGCTACTTCAGCCAGCGGTCGAACACCGCCTGATATTGGCCGGTGGCGACGGCCTGGTGCAGCCACTGGTCCACCCACAGCTTCAGCACCATGTCGCGCGGCAGCAGGAAAGCCTTCTCAGAAAAATCGAAGGGCTGGTCCGGATGGACGGCGCACAGCTCCGGATGCAGCTTCTGCTGAAGCCGCGTCTCCACCGCATCGGTGATCATCAGGTCGGCCTTGCCGGCGACGATCTGGTCGAAGATGGTGACGTTGTCCGGATGCACCTCGATCTGGGCGGTGCGGATGTTGGCGCGGGCGAACTTCTCGTTGGTGCCGCCGGGATTGACGATCAGGCGGACGCCGGGCTTGTCGATGTCGGCAACGGTCTGGAAGCGGTCCTTGTTCTCGCAGCGCGTGATCGGCGTTTTGCCGTCGCGCATCAGCGGGTCGGAGAACAGCGCCTTCTTCTGCCGTTCCAGCGTCACGGAAACACCGCCGACGGCGATGTCGTACTTGTCTGCCAGCAGGTCGGGCAGCAGGCTGCTCCAACTGGTCTTCACGAACTCCACCTTCACACCCAGCGCCTTGCCCATGGCTTCGGCAAGGTCGATGTCCATCCCCTCGAACTTCTGGGTCTGGGGGTTCAGGTAGGTGAAGGGTTTATAGTCGCCGGTGGTGCCGACGCGCAGCGCGCCGGCCGACAGAACAGCATCCAGCCGGGACGTCTCGGCGGGCTGTCCGGCGGCCGGTGCCGATGAGGCGGTCTGCGCCAGGGCTCCGGTGGTCGGAAGAGCGGTGACGGCACAGACCAGAACCGCGCCGACGGCGGCGGCAAGGCTCCGGCCGCTGCGGCGCAGGGTGCGGACAGGCATGAAGGCTCCTCCCTGTTGATTGCTTCACAAGCGAACAGTGAGGCCGGACTTTAGAGGAGACGGCACCGCTTGACGAGGGACCGCGCCCCTCAGACCGTCAGCTTCAGCCGGTATGTATAGACGTCGCCGCGGAACAGCCCCTCGACATATTCGATCATGCGCTCGGCGGCGGTGTAGCTGCGCCGTTTGATGAGCAGGCAGGCGGTCGGTTCGGAAAATCCGAACACCGCATATTCCTGCGGCAGTGGCAGGGTCGCCTCTATGGTCTGGTCGCAATGGGTCAGCGGAACGCCGCAACGCTCGCTGAGACAGGCGTAGACCGACTGCGACAGGTCGCACTCCGCCAGGGCGGGAGCGGCGGCCAGATCGTACCAGGCGGTTTCGCGCGACATCGGGATGCCGTCGCCCCGGCGCACCCGCACCAGCTTCAGGAACTGCGCGGTCGATGGCAGCCCGAAGATCGACGCGATGGACCGGTCGCTGACCACCCGCTGCTCCAGGACATCCGCCGACGGGTTCCGCCCGAGTTCGCGCATCTCCTCCGTGAAACCCTTCAGCCGGTCCATGCCGGAATGAAGCCGCGGCCCGTCACCCTGGACGATGAAGCCCAGCCGGCCATGGGAACTGATCAGCTTGCGGTGGCGCAGCATCTGGTAGGCGCGCTGCACCGTCGCCCGGCTGACGCCGAGACTTTCGGCCAGTTGACGCTCCGCCGGCAGAGTCGTACCTGCTGGCACGCTGCCGGTCTCGATCAGGTCGAGCAGTTGCTCCTCAAGCTGCTGATAGAGCGGCTGCGCGGTATCGCCGCGCAACCGGAGCAGAGAGGACAAGGCCGGTCTTGTCCCGGTAATCTGTTTTTCGGTGACCCGTTCCACGGTCGCGTTTACAGCCTTTTGTGAGGAAGTAACCAGGTTCGATGCGGTCAGACCCGACCGACGGAGGCAAACATGACGGCAACCCGCAGGGATGAGAACATGTTTCTCTTTATCCTGGGGAGTTTCGTGATCGCCTGCTCGGCCAAGGTCGACCGATTCCCGCTACCGGGCGAGTCGCTGCGCGCCGAGGCCTTCACGGTGGAGGCCGGCGGCAAGGGACTGAACCTCGCCATCGGCGCCCGCCGGCTGGGCATGGCGGTGGACGGCCTGTTCGCCGTCGGCGACGACCTGTTCGGAGGGCTGGCCGAACAGGCCTTGTCCGCTGCCGGACTGTCCCCGACGATGATCCGCCGCTGCATCGGACGGACCGGTGCCGGAATCGGCTTTACCGACCATGGCGGCGAGAACTGTCTGGCCGTCTTTCCCGGCGCCAACCGGCAACTGTCGGCCGACCATGTCCGCGCCGCGGCCGGGTTGGGCCGGGCCGCGCTGGTGCTGGCCCAATTCGAGGTCGACGACGCGCCGATCGTCGAGGCCTTCGCCCTCGCCCGTGCCGCCGGAGTCCGGACCCTGCTGAACCCGTCTCCATTCCGCGCCCTGCCCGCTGGCCTTCTGGAGCACACCGACATCCTGGTGCTGAATGCGGTGGAGGCTGCGCAGATGGCCCGGTCCCTGATGCCGGCGCCCGATACCGGCGCCGAAGCCGATACGGCCCCCGCGGCCACGGCACTGGCTCAGTCCCTCCTCGGTCTTGGCCCCGACCTCGTGGTGATCACGCTGGGAGCGCGCGGCGCGGTGGCCTGCCGGCAGGGTGCCGCCCCATTGCACCAGCCAGCCTTCCCGGTCGTGACGGTCGACACGCTGGGCGCCGGCGACGCCTTCACCGCCGGGCTGGCCGTCGGGTTGGTCGAGGGGCGGCCACTGGAAGAGTGTCTCGAACGCGCCGCCGCCTGCGGGGCTATTGTCGCCGAACGGATCGGCGTGTCCGAAGCACTGCCGACCACCGCCGAGCTGGATCGTTTCCTGGCACGGACTCCGGCCGGTCCGCAGACCTAGGGTGCGATCGTTTCAAGCCGTATCGCTTGAAGTGACTTACACGGAAAACCGAAGCCTAGAGGCTGCCTGGTGCCGCAGTGAGCACCGGACGGCCTCTGAGGGTGTCCGCGCCCCTCTCCGTCCGTACTCCCTTTGATCCATTTATTTTGGACTGTTTTTGGATCTACCATAACCGATCCAAACAATCCGCCCGCAGGCAAGCGCGCGGTGCGGATGGATGGTCCGTCATGATCGGTTGCGCCGCCCACCGAGCCCACTGTCGCACCAGTCCCGCTTTCGGCGGGGCGTCCTGCACCGGCACCGGATGCGTCCGACCGTCATGGAGTTTTTCCAGGGCATTCCCAAAGGAGCGCCCGTCACAGAGAGGTAAGGATGGATGCGATTCGGGTGAACATCCGCCGTCCGACAATGGTCGGCGCCCTGTTGGCGGCCCTTCTGGCGATTCCAGCGGGGAACGCCATCGCCGGGAGCGCAAGCTCCCCCCAGATGGCCGCGACGACGCCGGCCGGGCGAACCCTTGTCCTCGACCCCGAAAAGGACACGGTCGCACTGCAACCGGGGCAAGGGAGCATCCCTTCGGCCGGCGGGTCGGACCTGCGGCCGGACAGCGGCGCGCCGACCGCCGCGGTGCGTGTCGGCCAGGGACTGCGCTTCGATGGAGCGGAGATGATGCCGAGCGAGGAATCGCGTCCCTGGCTGATCCGGCAATAGCGCAGCGGCGGAAAGGATCGGGGACGGACGCAAACCATGGACGGAGTGTTCAGCGGACTGGTCATGGGGCTGTCCGTCGCGGCACCGGTCGGCCCGATGGGCATGCTGTGCAT
>NZ_BADK01000318.1 GCF_000333595.1 Azospirillum sp. B506 | reverse complement strand
TGCCACTGTTGTACCCACCACCGATTCGCCATGGGTCCGACTCGGCATGAGATGGCGGAATCCAGGGAGCGACTCGAAAAAGTGGCCCCCCTCCGTCCCCGAGTCGTCCCTGGCTCGCTCAAGGATCGACACGGAAGAGGGGTAGGACCGCGCAACCCGCAACTATTTCATGCGTCCCCGGTTGAGGCGCATGGAGCCAAGGTGGATCCCATACGATCCCATAAGATCCTTGGAGGGGGAGGAGAGGCGCCCATGCTGAAGATCACCCACAAGATGTGGATCGCGTTGCCTGCGTTGACACTGCTGGTCAGCATGGCAACTCCGCCGGGTGTTGCGGCCCAGACCGTCATCATCGACGGCTCGACTCCGGCCGTCGGTGCGGCGGTGGAGCGCAAGACCGGCCCCAGCGTCGACCAACTGATGAAGCGCAGCGTCGTCGGCGCCGACGGGTCGAAGATCGGTACCGTCACCGACGTGATCCTCGACGACAAGGGCGAGGCCCAGTACATCGTCATCCATTCTGGCGGCTTGCTGGGCTTCGGCGGCAAGGACATCGCGGCCGACCTGACCCTGGCCGACCTGCGCACCGGCACCGAGGCGATCCATCTGCGCGAGGTGACCGCCGCCAGCGTCCGCGAGATGCCGGAGTTCCGCTACGACGATAGCATCACGTCGCTGACCCGCAGCCCGGAGCCGCGACGGCATTAGCAAACGGGGAGAACGAAAAAGGCCGCGCCCCAACCGGGACGCGGCCTTTTTCTTACTCTTCCGGGAGATCGCTAAGCCCCCTCCCTCGCGTTGCCGCAAGGGAGGATGGCCTCAGGCGATCACTCGTCGTTCTGCTGCTTGCGCTTCAGAGCGGCGCCCAGGATGTCGCCCAGCGAGGCGCCCGAGTCGGACGAACCGAACTCGGCCATCGCCTGCTTCTCTTCCTCCATCTCGCGGGCCTTGATGGACAGCGAGATGCGGCGGGAAGCGCGGTCGATCTGGGTGACCTTGGCATCGACCTTCTCGCCGACGGCGAAACGGTCCGGGCGCTGTTCCGAACGGTCGCGGGACAGGTCCGACTTGCGGATGAAGCCGGTGTAGCCCTCGCCGACGGTCACTTCGATGCCGCCGTCCGTCACCTGCGTCACGGTGCAGGTCACGACCTCGTTCTTCTTCAGGCCGGCGGTTGCCGACTCGAACGGATCGCTGGCCAGCTGCTTGATGCCGAGGCTGATGCGCTCCTTCTCGACGTCGACGTCGAGAACCTTGACCTTGACGCGGTCGCCCTTCTTGTACTCGGCGATCGCCTCTTCACCCGACTTGTTCCAGTCGAGATCCGACATGTGGACCATGCCGTCGATGTCGCCCGGCAGGCCGACGAACAGACCGAACTCGGTGATGTTCTTGACTTCGCCTTCCAGCTCGGTGCCCGGACCGAACTTGTCGGTGAAGGTCTCCCACGGGTTGTCCAGGCACTGCTTCAGGCCGAGGCTGATGCGGCGCTTCTGCGGATCGACGTCCAGGACCATGACCTCGACTTCCTGCGAAGTCGACACGATCTTGCCCGGATGGACGTTCTTCTTGGTCCAGGACATTTCCGAAACGTGGACCAGGCCCTCGATCCCCGGCTCCAGCTCCACGAAGGCGCCGTAGTCGGTGATGTTGGTGACGCGGCCCTTGAACTTCGCGCCGACCGGATACTTGGCCTCGACGCCTTCCCACGGGTCGGCTTCGAGCTGCTTCATGCCCAGGCTGATGCGCTGGGTTTCCGGGTTGAAGCGGATGACCTGGACCGTGACGGTCTGGCCGATCTGCAGGGCTTCCGACGGATGGTTGATGCGGCGCCACGCGATGTCGGTGACGTGCAGCAGGCCATCGACGCCGCCCAGGTCGACGAACGCACCGTAGTCGGTGATGTTCTTGACGACGCCCTGGAGGATCTGGCCTTCCTTGAGGTTGGCCACCAGCTCCGAACGGGCCTCCGCACGGCTCTCTTCGAGCACGGCGCGGCGCGACACGACGATGTTGCCGCGCGAGCGGTCCATCTTCAGGATCTGGAACGGCTGCGGGGTGCCCAGCAGCGGGGAGATGTCGCGGACCGGACGGATGTCGACCTGCGAACCCGGCAGGAAGGCGACGGCGCCCGACAGGTCGACCGTGAAGCCACCCTTGACGCGGCCGAAGATGACGCCGGTGACGCGGGTCTGGTCGTTGAACGACTTCTCCAGCAGGGCCCAGGCCTCTTCGCGCTTCGCCTTCTCACGGCTCAGCATCGCCTCGCCGTTCTTGTCTTCCATCCGTTCGAGGTAGACCTCGACGGTGTCGCCCGCCTTCAGCTCGGGCGGCTGGCCGGCAACGGCGAATTCCTTGAGCGCGACGCGGCCTTCCGACTTCAGACCGACGTCGATGGTGACCATGTCGTTCTCGACGGCGACGACGCGTCCCTTGACGACCGTACCTTCGAGCGACTCGGCCGCGCCCAGCGACTCTTCGAGCAGAGACGCAAAGCTTTCCTTTTCGACCGTGCGGGCCAGTGACTGTGCCATTGAAACTCCTAAAGGTGGCGCGAAAGCGGCCCCGTTCCGGTCCCTCCCGCGGCAAAACGGATGGGACCTCGACCGAACCGCCGCGCCGGGCACCACGCCCGGCGACTTGGTTGATGGTTTTCCATGGAGGGCGTCGGACCCGCCCGCGCCGCTTCCGACCGCCGGCCCCGCGGCGTCACGCCGCTGGTTTCAGACCGGTCTTCGAGCCGATGTGAGCGACCGCCATCGAGAACACCTGATCGGCATCGAGAGCGGAGGTATCAAGCACAAAAGCGTCGACAGCCGGACGGAGCGGGGCTACCGCTCTCTGGCTGTCACGCGCATCACGAGCCTTCATGTCCTCCAGGACATCGGAGGATATAGCCGGAATCCCCCGTCTCTGCAACTCCTTGAGTCGCCGTTCGGCCCTGACCTCCACCGAAGCGGTAACGAACAGTTTGGCCTGGGCATCTGGACAGACCACCGTTCCGATGTCGCGCCCATCCAGAACCGCCCCCGGCGCGCCGCCCGGCGGGTGGGCGGCGAAGCGCCGTTGGAAATCGAGAAGGGCGGCCCGCACCTCCGGCACCGCCGCCACCTTGCTGGCCGCCTGCGCCGCCTCGTCGGTGCGCAGCGCCACCTCCTGCAGGATCGGGTGTTCGGGGTGCAGTTCGTAGGCCGCACGCGCCGCCGCCGCGTTGTCGGCCGGATCG
>NZ_BADK01000319.1 GCF_000333595.1 Azospirillum sp. B506 | reverse complement strand
AGCCGCTTGACCGCGGAGTTTCCTGGCTCCCCGCCTTCGCGGGGATGACGCGGCGTTTCTTCGTTGCGACGACTTGTCCTGCCCGATCCGAACTCACGACACCGGCAAAGTCGGCCGGTTCGCACCCCGTGGTGGGCATGCCGACCACCACATCGTCGCGGAGGATCGGCAGGCCCGCCCGCCGGCTCTCCCAAGCCGCCAGAAAGGCGTCGATGCGGTCGGCCGGCAGCGGCCGGCTGATGAAATAGCCCTGGATCAGGTCGCAGCCCATCCGCGACAGCGCCTCCCATTGGGCCAGCTCCTCCACCCCTTCCGCCACCACGCTGCGGGTCAGGTCGTGGGCGATGCGCGAGATCGACGACACCATGCTGCGCGCGTCGGACCGGCGATGGACATCGTTGATGAAGGCCTTGTCCAGCTTCAGCGTGCTGATCGGCAGCGTCCGCAGATAGGTCAGCGACGAATAGCCGGTGCCGAAATCGTCCAGCGCGATGTGGATGCCGGCCTGCCGCAGCTCGTTCAGCTTGCCGATGGCGGCATCGAGCGACCCGATCATCTGCGACTCGGTGATCTCCAGCTCCAACCGGTGCGGCGGCAACCCGGTGCGGGACAGCACCTCCAGCACCCGCGGCACGAAATCATGCTGGGCCAGCTGGACCGCCGACATGTTGACGCTCATCGTCATGTCGCCGGCCCCGCGGCAGGCCAGCCCCACCGCTTCGATGCAGGCGGTCTCCAGCACCCACAGGCCGAGCGGGACGATCAGCCCCGAATCCTCGCACACCGGGATGAAGCGGTCGGGCGACACCGGCCCCAGCTCCGAATCGGTCCAGCGCACCAGCGCCTCGAAACCGCGGACCCGGCCGTCGACGGTCGCGACCTGCGGCTGGTAATGCACGCTGAAGGACTGGCGGTCGAAGGCCAGCCGGGCGCGGCTGAGCAGCCGCATGCGTTCCACCACATTGCGGTTCATGTCGGCGGTGAAGGTGCAGATGCGTCCGCGTCCGCTCTCCTTGGCCCGGTACATGGCGGTGTCGGCATTCTGCAGCAGATCGTCGAAACAGCGGCCGTCCCAGGGATAGCGGGCGATGCCGACGCTGCAGGTGACGAAGAAATGCTGCCCCTCGACCAGGAAGGGCGCGGCCAGCGCCTGTTCCAGCCGCCGGGCCACCTCCGCCGGCTCGCCGGCTTCGCAACCGTCGACCACAACGACGAACTCGTCGCCGCCCAGCCGCGCGATGAACAGCCCGTCGCCGGCCCCCTTGCGGATGCGCAGGCCCAGCATCATCAGCAGCTCGTCGCCCGCCTTGTGACCGAAGCCGTCGTTGATGAACTTGAAATTGTCCATGTCGAGAAACAGCAGCGACAGCGGCCCGGCATGGCCGCATTCCTTGTTCGAGGCGATCAGCCGGTCGACATGCTGCTCCAGCGTCAGCCGGTTGGGCAGGCCGGTCAGGGAATCGAAATGGGCCAGATGGTCCAGCCACGCCTGCTGCCGCTTCTGGTCGGTGATGTCGGTGTAGGAGCCGGCCATCAGCACCGGCTTCCCGTCCTCGTCGAACAGGGCCTTGCCGGTGGCATACAGCCACAGGTAATTGCCGTCGCGGTGGCGCACGCGGTATTCCGCCCGGTATTCCGGCAATTCGCCCGACAGATGGCGGTGCAGCGCCTCCGCCGCCAGCAGACAGTCATCGGGATGGATGCGCTCGAACCAGGCGGCCCGCGAATCGATGCTGAGCGGATCCACGCCCAGCAGTTCCTCGACCCGGCCGGACAGGAGGCGGCTGTCGTTGACGATGTCCCAGCTCCAGATGATGTCGCGCGATGCCTCCGCCACCAGCCGCATCCGCCGTTCGCGCTCGCGCAGGGCGTCCTTGCTGGCGGTCAGTTCCGCGACCTTGCCCTGCAGCTCCCGGCGCGACTCGGTCAGCGCCTCGTTGCTCAGCTGCAGGGCCGCTTCGGCCATCCGGCGTTCGCGCAGGGCGAAGGACAGCACCAGCACCATCCCGAACAGTGTCAGCAGCACGCCGCCGACCGTCACCACCAGCCAGCGGTAGGTCTCCAGGAAGGAGAAGGGTTTGTTGATCAGCCGGTCCAGCGGCGCCAGCCACGCAGGGTCGAGACCGTGACGCTCCAACTGCCGGTAATCCGCCGCACGGATGACGGACCGGTCCGCTCCGGCCGGAAGTCCGGCCCCGGTGCCCCCCTTCAGCATCCGGGCCGCCAGCCGCCCCACGGCACGCCCTTGCTCCTCCCCGCTCAGCAGGGCGCCGCCGACGATGCCGTGGCCCAGCAGATACTCCTGCAGGCCATAGATCGGCACGCTGCTGCGCTCACTCAGCAGTTCCAGGAACTGCTGGGGCGGCAGCACCAGACCGTTGGAATCGGACGCATAGCTTCCCAGCAGCACCGCACTGCCGGGCGGCAGGGTCGCCAACCGCTCCTCCAACTGGGGGAAGGGCAGATCGGGCAGGACATGCCGTTCCAGTCCGGGGGGAAGGCGGCCGGCGGCGGCCAGCGCCTCCAGCTCGCTGTCCAGCGCGAGGCCCGATTCGGTGCGGTCGCGCAGCAGATAGAGGTCGCGCAGTTTCGGGTTGGCCGCCACCGCCATACGCAGGGTGGCTTCGATATCCTTATCCTCGTCCACCCCCGCGACATTGGCCTCGCCCCTGGTCAGGCGGCTCGCCGTCGCGGCGGTCACCCCGCCATACACCAGCGGCACCGGACCATAGATGTCCCGCCGCAGATCGAGGGCGAAGGCCAGCGCGGCATCGTCGGTGGCGATCAGCGCATCGATGGTGCCCTTCGGATGGCGGTAGGCGATCAGCGCCTGCAACCGCTCCAGCCCGCTCGCAACCGGATAGCGCTTCCAGTCCAGGTAATAGGTGACGGCCATCGCGGTCGGCGCCGACAGCGCCAGCGCCCCGGTGATGCCGGTGGCCTGCTCGTCGGTCCACTCATACCCGTGGTGATAGGAATGGAGGACCAGCACCGTCCGGTTCGGCGCCATCGCCCGGCCATCGCCCGCCAGCGTGATCGCCGCCAGCAGCACCCCCAGCAGCAGGGCGCAGCCACGCATCGATATGGTTGGCCAACCGGTCATCGGGCACCCTTCATCACTCGGCAAGCCGCATCCTTACAAGGGCCGGTCGCCGCTGCCTGCGCGGTCGCTGCCTATGCGGTCGCTGGCCGCACGGACTCTGAACTGATCCGACCCTCCTTCCTCAAAGGATAAGCAAGGCAGTCATTTCAGCGCCAGAGGCTTCTCATAAGGATTTTCCCCGTATCCATGGTTAATTTTCCATAGGAGATTGGAGATTCTTGAAAATGTTCCCGCAGTAAGCACGCGGAAATATTTGGATGTGACGGCCCTCCCTCTTTGCATCGCAATCTGCAGCGGGCGTGGCCTCATCTCGCACCTGCACAGTCATTATCGGCGGACAACGCAGGGGGCATGTGGCAGAGGGCATGCGGCAGGGGCATGCGGTTCGGGCAGTGCCAAAACCTCTGAGGACAGCGGCCACGCCAACCGCAGCGTCCATGCCAAGAGCCGTGGGCAGCCGATCGGCCGCCTGGACGGTCTGGACGATTTGCTGGCGGGGCCGGCCCAGGGCCTGTTCGCGCGGGCCGGGAACTGTCCGGCGACCCTGCGGCTGTCGACGACGCCGGGCGACATCCTGCCCGACAATGTGTCGACCCCGCGCGGGCTGGTGGTGAAGATGCCGGGCGTGTCCGGCGAACGGCTGCCGGGCTGATCGCCGGCTGTCCCCTTCACCGCATGCGCGTCACTGCATGCTGCGCTGCATCTCCTCGAAGCTGCGGGAGAAGCCGTTCAGCGGAAAGTCGATGTCGCGCTTGCCAATGCGGGGGGAGTTGACGCGGACCAGGATGGTCGAGCCGTTGCGGAACTGGTCGGCGACGCGGCCGGACACGAAGTTCGGGAACATGCACATGTTCAGCGTCGCCACATGCGATTCGATGCGCGGCTGGCGGTCGACGCGGATGGCGCAGCGGTCGATCAGCCCCTGGCTGGTGGTCAGGAAGAGGTGGAAGTCGTTGCCGGTCGGAATGATGCTGAGCGCGATGAAGCCGACATCCTTCCCGTCGTCGAACAGACGATAGATCATCAGCCGGCAGGTCTTGCTGTCGGTCATCCGGTCGATGTCGCATTGGTTGGTCCAGGCGCCCTCCGGCCCGAAATCGGCCGCGGCCTTGGAGACGTCCAACGCGGCGGCGGGCTTCGCCGTCATCGGGGCCGCGACCATCGTCACCGCCAGCAGTGCCGCGGCGGCTGCCGCCTTGACTCCACCCAACAGACCCTGTGCGCGCATAACCCCGTCCCCGCCATCGTTCGTATTAGTACCGAATGCGCCATGATAACCGGCGGGGGCGGGGGTGCAAGGCACGAGATGCCGCGCTTGGGGCCGCCCGGCAGGCGCCGAAAGCCCCCTTTGCGCGGCATCCCCCGATCAGATGCGCCCTTCCTCGAAGTCGCGGAAGGCCTGCATCACCTCCTCGCGCGTGTTCATGACGAAGGGACCGCCCCAGGCGATGGGCTCGCCGATCGGCTCGCCGGCCAGCAGCAGGAAGCGGGCGCCCTCCGGCCCGGCGACCGCCTCGACCCGCTCGCCGTCGCCCAGCACGATCACCTGCGGACCCGACAGCAGCCCCTCTCCGCCGACGTCCAGCGTGCCCTCGAACAGCACCAGGAAGGCGGTGTAGCCGGCCGGCAACGGCTCGGTGAAGGACACCGACGGCGGCAGCACCACGTCGAAATAGCGGGCGTCGGTCGCCTCGGCCCGCACCGGCCCGGCGGTGCCGCCGGCGGTGTCGCCGGCAATCACGGTGACGGTCGCCCCGCCTTCGCGCCGCTCCACCGGGATGGAGGCGGCCGGGAATTCCTGGTAGCGCGGATCGGTCATCTTCAGCCTGGCCGGCAGGTTGATCCACAGCTGGAAGCCGCGCATCAGCCCTTCGGTCTGCTCCGGCATCTCCGAATGGATCAGGCCGCGGCCGGCGGTCATCCACTGGATGCCGCCGGTCTCGATCACCCCTTCATGGCCGTGGTTGTCGGCATGACGCATGCGGCCGGCCAGCATGTAGGTCACCGTCTCGAAGCCGCGGTGGGGGTGGTCGGGGAAACCCGCCAGATAGTCGGACGGCCGGTCCGACCCGAACAGGTCCAGCATCAGGAAGGGATCGAGCGTGCGCAGGCGGGGCGTGCCCAGCATGCGGGTCATGCTGACGCCGGCACCGTCGGAGGTGGCCATGCCCTCCACGGCGGCGAGCACCGGTCGGACACCGGGGGTGGCGGGCTTGGTCGGCATAACGGCAACTCCTGAACGAACGGATGGCGATGCACCACAGGTAGTCCACCGCGGCCCCGCCGTGAAGCCGGCCAGCCTGCGCCACAGCGTTCTTGCCCATGCAACAATCCAACACGGATATGGCGCGCAGGGAAATGGCGCATGCGAAAAAGGCCGCCGGAGAACCGGCGGCCTTCTCGAAGAGACCCGTGGGAAAGGATTTTGTCTTAGTGGATGCTCTCGCCGTGCAGGGCGAGGTCGAGACCGTCGCGCTCCACGTCCTCTTCGACGCGCAGGCCCATGACCACGTCGACGATCTTCAGCAGGACGAAGGTGGCGATGGCGCACCAGGCGACGGTGTAGGCGACGCCCTGCACCTGGATCCAGACGGCAGCGGCGTTGCCTTCCAGCAGACCCAGCGTGGCCTTCGGGTCGGCCTGCAGGACGGAGGCGAAGCCGCCTTCGCTGTTGGACACCGACATCTTGGCGAAGACACCGGTCAGCAGGGCACCGATCAGGCCGCCGACGCCGTGCACGCCGAAGGCGTCCAGGCTGTCGTCATAGCCCAGCATGTGCTTCAGGCTGGTGGCCGACCAGAAGCAGATCACGCCGGCGACGATGCCGATGACGATGGCGCCGGTCGGGTCGACGAAGCCGGCGGCCGGGGTCACCGCGACCAGGCCGGCGACGGCGCCGGAGATGATGCCGAGGATCGACGGCTTGCCCTTGACGATCCACTCCGCGAACAGCCAGCCCATGGCGGCGCCGGCGGTGGCGATGTGCGTGGCGGCCAGCGCCATGCCGGCGCGCGGACCGGCGGTCAGGGCCGAACCGGCGTTGAAGCCGAACCAGCCAACCCACAGCAGCGAGGCGCCGATCAGCGACAGCACCAGGTTGTGCGGCATGAAGGCTTCCTTCGGATAGCCCTTGCGCTTGCCGATCACCAGGGCGGCGACGAGGCCGGCGACGCCCGCGTTGATGTGCACGACCGTGCCGCCGGCGAAGTCAAGCACGCCCAGGCCGAACAGGAAGCCCGACGGATACCAGACCCAGTGGGCGATCGGCGCATAGACCACGATCGACCACAGGGCGGTGAAGACCAGCAGCGAGGAGAACTTCATGCGGTCGGCGAAGGCGCCGGTGATCAGGGCCGGGGTGATGATCGCGAAGGTCATCTGGAACATCATGAAGACCGGCTCGGGGATCGTCGTCGGGACGCCCGAACCCGTCGCCTCGCCCAGCACGAAGGCCTTCGTGAAGTCGAGCCCGTTGAGGAACAGCCGGTCGAGACCGCCGACATAGGCGCCGGTGCCGGTGAAGGCCAGGCTGTAGCCGATCACATACCACAGGACGCTGATCAGGCAGGTGATGGCGAAGCTCTGCATCACCGTCGCCAGCACGTTCATCTTGCGGACCATGCCGCCGTAGAACAGCGCCAGGCCGGGGATGGTCATCATCAGCACCAGCGCGGTGGAGATCAGCATCCAGGCGGTGTCGCCGCCATTCAGCGCCGGAGCCGCCGGTGCGGCAGCAGCGGCGGCAGCAGCCGCAGCCGCGGCAGCGGCAGCGGCCGCCGGATCCTGGGCAAGGGCTGCGGCCGGCATGCCGACCGCGCCCAGAGCAACCGCCATCATCGGTGCGGCCAGAAGGAACAGACGGTTCATCGAGGCTCCTCTTTCTCCAAAATCGCTCCCACCCCTGGACGGCCGGCGCGGTGCCGGAGGCGTTCCGCGCGCAAACGCCGCACTGGGGCGACCCCGTCCCGGTCGCCCCGTC
This sequence comes from Azospirillum sp. B506, assembly GCF_000333595.1. Taxonomy (GTDB): domain Bacteria; phylum Pseudomonadota; class Alphaproteobacteria; order Azospirillales; family Azospirillaceae; genus Azospirillum. The sequence goes on along the minus strand of NZ_BADK01000319.1, from coordinate 14,357 downwards.
CCCGGCAAAGACGGGGCGGCGGACGGGACCAAGGACGCCACAATCGTTTCAAGAAGCGTGCCAGTTGAAAACGGCTTGGAATCGTCAGAGTTGTCCTGGGGCGGGACCCTCGAACGGGCAACCTCCTACGAGTCGCACCCGGCACCTGCACAGGAAACAGGCAGATTTCGGAACCGACATTTCGCCGCAAATTCCGGGCATTCGACCGAATGGCAGGGCCGGCAGCCTTATTCTGGTCGTTTTCCGCCCGGCATTCTGGCTGTCATTCCGGCAGATGATTAAAATATAGGCATATAATGGCCTGCGCCGCGGTCAACGTGCCCGCATGCTGCAGTTCCTCTATCTCTTCCCTCCAGGCCCTTCGGCGGGGCGCCGCAGGGGGCTCTCTTTCCTCCTAGGACCGCGAAGAGGGAGTGCGGCGGGTAAGCCGATGCGAACCCACCGCCGGGCCTATTGGACATGGCGGCGAGTTGTGGCACCGTCAACGCCTCCATATGGAATGGCCGCGGCCGAGCGGCCGCAAGAATAAGGCAAAGGGGGTAACGGCCATGCTCGACAAACGGGATCTGCGCCTCGCACCGCGACGTGCGGTGGCGCTGGTGCTGGCCGGGGGACGCGGAAGCCGTCTGAAGCAGCTGACCGACCGCCGGGCGAAGCCGGCGACCTATTTCGGCGGCAAGTACCGCATCATCGACTTCGCGCTGTCCAATTGCGTCAATTCCGGCTTCCGCCGCATCGGCGTGCTGACGCAGTACAAATCGCACAGCCTACTGCGCCATCTCCAGCGCGGCTGGAACGTCTTCCGCGGCGAGATGAACGAGTTCTGCGACCTGCTGCCGGCCCAGCAGCGCGTCAGCGAGACGGAGTGGTACCAGGGCACCGCCGACGCCGTGTACCAGAACCTGGACATCCTGCGCGACCACGAGCCGGAATATGTCCTGATCCTGGCCGGCGACCACATCTACAAGATGGATTACGGCGCGCTGCTGCTCGACCACATCGACCGCAAGGCCGACGTCACCGTCCCCTGCATCGCCGTTCCGCGCGAACAGGCGACCGGCTTCGGCGTGATGCACATCGACGAGGAGCGCCGCATCATCGACTTCGTCGAGAAACCGGCCGACCCGCCGCCGATGCCCGGCCGTCCCGACATGGCGCTGGCCAGCATGGGCATCTACGTCTTCAACGCCCAGTTCCTCTACGACCAGCTGGAGCGCGACGTCGCCACCCCCGGCTCCAGCCGCGACTTCGGCAAGGACATCATCCCGCATCTGGTGAAGAGCGGCGCCCGCATCATCGCCCACGACTATGCCGACAGCGCCATCATCGACGCGCCGGACGACGCCCCCTATTGGCGCGACGTCGGCACCATCGACGCCTATTGGGAGGCCAACCTCGACCTCTGCCACGTCACGCCGCAGTTGAACATGTACAACCGCGACTGGCCGATCTTCACCTATCAGGAACAGCTGCCCCCCGCCAAATTCGTCTTCGACGACGAGGACCGGCGCGGCTCGGCGATCGACAGCCTGGTGTCGGGCGGCTGCATCATCTCCGGCTCCACCGTGCGCCGCTCGCTGCTGTTCAGCTCGGTCCGCGTCAACTCCTACAGCGAGCTGCACGAGGCGGTGGTGCTGCCGGAATGCGACATCGGCCGCCATTGCCGCCTGAAGAAGGTGGTGATCGACCGCGGCGTCAGCATCCCCAACGGCCTCGTCGTCGGCGAGGATCCGGAGCTGGACGCCAAGCGCTTCCACCGCAGCGAAGGCGGCGTCGTCCTGATCACCCGCGAGATGATCGAGAAGCTGCCGAAGGAGTAAGGCGGCATTTCGCCGCCCGTCTTCCGCGCCGATGCGGTCCGGCTCGCGCCTGAAACCGCATCGGCGCTATACCCTGTCCACACCCTCCCGCCTTTCACCCCTCCCGCCTATCGCCGAGTGCCTTCCCGATGCGCGTCCTCTACGTCACGTCCGAATGCTACCCGATGGTCAAGACGGGGGGGCTGGCGGACGTGTCCGCCGCCCTGCCGCCGGCCCTGAACGCCGCCGGCGCCGATGTGCGCCTGCTGCTGCCGGGCTATCCCGCCGTCCTGAACAGTTTGCAGAACCTGCACGACGTCGGCGACCTGATCACCGACCTGCCCGGCTGCGACCGCGCCCAACTGTGCATCGGCCGCACCGCCGACGGGGTTCTCGCCTATGCGCTGAAGGCGCCGTCGCTGTACGACCGTCCCGGCAACCCCTATCTCGGGCCGGACGGCAAGGACTGGGCCGACAACGCCCTGCGCTTCGCAGCACTCGCCTGGGTCGCCGCCGGCTTCGCGGCGGAGAAATCCTACGACCCGTGGTGGCGGCCCGACATCCTGCACGGCCATGACTGGCAGGCGGCGCTGATCCCCGCCTATCTGACCCTGCGCCCCGACCGTTTCGCCGGCCCCTTCCGGCCGGGCACGGTGCTGACCATCCACAACATCGCCTATCAGGGACTCTTCGGCCCCTGGATGATGGGCGACCTCGGCCTGCCCTCCTCCAGCTTCCGCGTCGATGGCGTCGAGTATTACGGCAACATCAGCTTCCTGAAGGCCGGTTGCTACTACGCCGACCGCCTGACCACGGTCAGCCCGACCTACGCCAACGAAATCCAGACCGCCGAGCACGGCACCGGCCTGCAGGGCCTGCTCGCCAGCCGGTCCGACGTGCTGACCGGCATCCTGAACGGCGTCGATTACGCGGTGTGGGATCCGGCGACCGACCCGCATCTGCCCGCCCGCTACACCCCCGACGATCTTGGTGGAAAAGACGCCTGCAAGGCCGACCTGCAATCCGCCTTCGGCCTGGACCGCCGCGCCGACGCGCCGCTGGCCGCCGTGGTCAGCCGCCTGACCTGGCACAAGGGCCTCGATCTGGTGCTGGAGGCGGCGGGCCAATGGGTGTCCTGGGGCGGCCAGCTGGTGGTTCTGGGCAGCGGCGACGCCTCCAGCGAGGCCGGTTTCCGCCAGTTGGCCCAGTGGCATCCGCAGTCCATTGGCGTCCGCATCGGCTATGACGAGCCGCTGTCCCACCGCATCCAGGCCGGTTCCGACCTGTTCCTGGTGCCGTCCCGCTCGGAGCCCTGCGGCCTGACCCAGCTCTACGCCCTGAAATACGGCACCCTGCCGTTGGTCCGCCGCACCGGCGGCCTCGCCGACACGGTGATCGACGCCAACCCGGCCGCCAGCGCCGACGGCAGCGCGACGGGGTTCCAGTTCGTCAACGCGACCGGCCAGGAACTGGTGTGGGCGCTGCGCCGGGCGATGAGCGTCTACCGCAAGCCCGACCGCTGGCAGGCGATGCAGCGCCGCGCCATGACGCGGGACTTCGGCTGGCACGGGCCGGCGGAGGAGTACATGGAGCTGTATCGGGGGCTTGGAGGGCGGTGAGGGGATTGGAACCGGCGGTTTCGCGTCTGGATCACTCCACGCTCACCGCACATGTTCGGTAACGGAGGTGCCTGCGGGGCAAGCCTGCGACCGCATTCCGCCAGCCTGCTCGGCCTGACGGTGCGATTGTCGCACGCCTCGTACCGCGACTTCGTTGGCCACATGGCTTGATCAGCCGGCAGGCCGTTCAAAGATAAACCCCGTCGTGGTTTCTTCGATGCTGCCGGCGCCGTATTCCGCAAGAGCGGCCCTTACCGCTGCGGTCGGCTCAGCACCAATCACAAGAAGCTGCGACCAAGCCGGGTGGTGCTGGTCAACCGTATCCAAGATGTAGATGAAGGCTTCTTCCGCTGATGTGGCTTTTGCCGCATCGAAGGCGGTTACCTGATATGGCAAAAGGCTGTCATACCACAGGACCTGGACTGCCGTCCGATTCAATGGAGAATCCCAGGTCCAGACAGGTTGTGCCTTGGCCAATTCCGTGAGCTTCTCCCCAAAACTTGGATCGAGTATAATGGCGACCTTACCGTTCGCAGGCGGCATGCGCTTGTTCAACCATCTCCATTCGGCAATGGTTGCATTTTGCACGGGAAGCCAGCGCCGCTCAACAGGTTGCGTTGCCGGAGCCAAGAGGATAAGCCGTCCAGCCCTATCTCCATCAAAAGAAATATTATATCAAGAGAAGCTATCTTTTCTCAATAATCCAATCAATTTCCCACCCAGCTTCTTCAAAAAACTGGCTTAGGTCAGCCCGTTTTTCAACCCAACTATCAAAGCATTGGCTCATATTCTGATCTCCAGCATCTAAGATCAGGAATCCTCCTGTGCTTTCAGCATCGTCAATTATTTTGATATAACGTCCAATACCCTCTCCTTTTATAATCCGCCCAACTTGGCCTATACGAATATCGAGCATTCTAACCTCCTAATCAACAAAGGGGATGTGATAGTCCGTCGTGGGCTTTGCCGTATCTCGTAATAATTTCTTCAAGCAACTGTATTGCATGTCAGGGTTGCGCCCCCTCCTTTATAGAGCCACCTTTATGACGTGTCATGATCCCGCGCCACTATTCTCTATGTTTGGTTTGGGGCACGGAACCGCCTTTGACATCGTTCAGCGCAGCTGGCATGCGGCAAGGCAACGCGTTTTTCGCGCGCCCTTACCGCTGGCCCCTCTCCGTGATAGGATTAAAAGCCGCCACAGCCCGAGGAGCATCCTGCATGCAGCGCCAATGGTGCCACGCCGCCTTGCGCCCTTCTTCCCGCGCACAAACCCCGCCGGATGGAACAGTGAACACCCGCCGGAAAACCGTTCCAACCTGTTCCAAACGTTCCAACCGGCCACCGTCCCCCATGCCCGGCGGCCCCGCGTGGAACGGTGAACAGTCCCCCGAAACCTGTTCCACGCTGTTCCACCCACCCCGCTCCACCGCCAAAACGAAACGGCCCCCTTCCCGTGCGGGAAGAGGGCCGTCGTCGTTTCAGCTACCCGGTTCGGCTCAGTCGCGCTTGACCGTGTCGCTGTTCAGCGCCGCCTGCGCCGCCGCCAGACGGGCGATCGGCACGCGGTAGGGCGAGCAGGAGACATAGGTCAGGCCGACCTTCTCGCAGAAGGAGATCGAGGCCGGGTCACCGCCATGCTCGCCGCAGATGCCGAGCTTGATGTCCGGACGGACCTTGCGGCCGCGCTCGGTGGCGATCTCCACCAGTTCGCCGACGCCGCTGACGTCCAGCGACTGGAACGGGTCCTGCTCCAGGATGCCCTGGCGCTGGTACTCCGGCAGGAAGCTGCCGGCGTCGTCGCGCGACAGGCCCAGCGTGGTCTGGGTCAGGTCGTTGGTGCCGTAGCTGAAGAACTCGGCCGATTCGGCGATCTCGCCGGCCTTCAGGGCCGCGCGCGGGATCTCGATCATCGTGCCGGTCAGATACTCCACCGTCACGCCGGTCTCGGCCTTCACCTGCTCGGCGGCGCGGTCGATCACCGCCTTGAGGATGTCGAACTCCTTCTTCGTGATGATCAGCGGGATCATCACTTCCGGAATGACGGCCTCGCCGGTGGTCTTGGCGACCTCGGCGGCGGCGGCGAAGATGGCGCGGGCCTGCATCTCGTAGATCTCGGGGTACGAGATGCCCAGACGGCAGCCGCGATGGCCCAGCATCGGGTTCGCTTCATGCAGCTGGATGGTGCGGTGGCGCACCCGCAGCGGATCGGTGCCGGTGGCCGCAGCGACCTCCGCCATGTCCTCTTCGGTGTTGGGCAGGAACTCGTGCAGCGGCGGGTCGAGCAGGCGGATCGTCACCGGCAGGCCGGCCATGATCGTGAACAGCTCGACGAAGTCCTTCTTCTGGAAGGGCTCCAGCTTGGCGAGCGCCTTGCGGCGGCCGGCCTCGTCCTCCGCCAGGATCATCTCGCGGACGGCCAGGATGCGCTCCGGGTCGAAGAACATGTGCTCGGTGCGCGACAGGCCGATGCCCTCGGCGCCGAACTTCCGCGCGGTGCGGGCGTCCAGCGGGGTCTCGGCGTTGGCGCGGACCTTCATCCGGCGGATCTTGTCGGCCCAGCCCATCAGGGTGGCGAAGTCGCCCGACAGCTCCGGCTGGATCGTCGGCACCTCGCCCAGCATCACCTCGCCGGTGGAGCCGTCGATGGTCAGGATGTCGCCTTCCTTCACAGCGACGCCGCGGACCGACATCTGCTTGGTCTTGTAGTCGATGCGCAGGTCGCCGGCGCCCGACACGCAGGCACGGCCCATGCCGCGGGCGACCACCGCCGCGTGGCTGGTCATGCCGCCGCGGCTGGTCAGGATGCCGCGGGCGGCGTGCATGCCGTGGATGTCCTCGGGCGAGGTCTCGATGCGGCAGAGGATCACCGATTCGCCCTTGCCGGCCATCTGCTCGGCCTCGTCGGCGGTGAAGACCACCTTGCCGGACGCGGCGCCCGGGGAGGCCGGCAGGCCCTTGGCGATGATCTTGCGGTCGGCCTTAGGATCCAGCGTCGGGTGCAGCAGCTGGTCGAGCGAGGCCGGATCGATGCGGCGGACCGCCTCGTTGCGGTCGATGACGCCCTCGTTCGCCAGATCGACGGCGATCTTCAGCGCCGCCGGAGCCGTGCGCTTGCCGTTGCGGGTCTGCAGCATGAACAGCTTGTTCTGCTGGACCGTGAACTCGATGTCCTGCATGTCACGGTAGTGCTTCTCCAGCGTGAGGCGGACCTCGTTCAGCTGGTTGAACACCTCCGGCATCACCTCCTCCATGGCGGGGAGGTCGGACTTGTTGGCGATCTTGCCGGCGACGGTCAGGTGCTGCGGCGTGCGGATGCCGGCGACGACGTCCTCACCCTGGGCGTTGACCAGATACTCGCCGTAGAAGGCGTTCTCGCCGGTCGACGGGTTGCGGGTGAAGGCCACGCCGGTCGCGCAGTCGTTGCCCATGTTGCCGAAGACCATGCACTGCACGTTGACCGCGGTGCCCCAGTCGGCCGGGATGTCGTGCAGCTTGCGGTAGGTGATGGCGCGGGCGTTCATCCAGGAACCGAAGACGGCGCCGATGGCGCCCCACAGCTGCTCCTGCACATCCTGCGGGAAGGGCTTGCCCAGCTCGCGCTCGACCGCCTTCTTGTAGTCCTCGATCACCGCCTGCCAATCCTCGGCCGACAGGTCGGTATCGAGGTTGTAGGACTTGTCGCGCTTGTGGTTGTCGAGGATGTCCTCGAAATGGTGATGCTCAACGTCGAGCACGACGTTGGAGTACATCTGGATGAAGCGGCGGTAGCTGTCGTAGGCGAAGCGCCCGTCGCCCGACCGCTTGGCGAGACCGGCGGCGGTCGCGTCGTTCAGGCCCAGGTTCAGGACGGTGTCCATCATGCCGGGCATCGACGCGCGGGCGCCGGAGCGGACCGACACCAGCAGCGGGTTGACCGGATCGCCGAACTTGGCGTCCATCGCCTGTTCCAGCCGCGCGATGGCGGCGGTCACCTGCGCCGTCAGCTCCGGCGGATAGGAGCGGCCGTTGGCGTAGAAATAGGTGCACAGCTCGGTGGTGATCGTGAAGCCCGGCGGAACGGGCAGGCCAAGATTGGCCATCTCGGCCAGATTGGCGCCCTTGCCGCCCAGCAGGTTCTTCATCTCGGCCCGTCCTTCGGTGGCACCGGCCCCGAAGCTGTAGACCCACTTGGATTCACCCTGGCTCGCCATTGCGGATTTCCTCTCGCCCCATGGTCGTCCGGCATGCGGGTGCTCCCCTTGTCTCCAACGACCGTTCCACCCTGCGGAAATCCGCCGGGCGAAACACCGTGGTCAGTTTGCTTGACCGCACATGCCGCTGAGTGGACCTTCTATCGCCCCAAACGTTGGGACACAAGACAGTCGCGTGGTCTAGAACGGGATGACCTGCGCTTCGACGTCAAAGGAGCGTTGCGACTATATCGTATTGGCCAGATCCCTGCCCGGCTCCCCATTACTCCGCCGGAATCGCATTACACCGATTCGAAGGGCACATTGCGCCCGAAGTACCCCGTAAATCCAAAGAAAAAGCGGACCATTTCACCTGCAAATTTTTCAGATGCTGATGCAATCCTCCTCCGGACATTCGACCCAGTGCTTGCCCTCCCCGGCCAGCCAGTCCTCCAGTGCCGCCGCCGGCATCGGCCGGGCGAAGCGGTAGCCCTGGCCGATGGCACAGCCCTCCGCCTCCAGCATGCGGTGCTGGGCTTCGCGCTCCACCCCTTCGGCCACGACGGTCAGGCCCAGCGCCTCTCCGATCTGGATGATGGCGCGGACCAGCGGCCGGTTGGCAGCGTCGATGTCCAGTTCCTTGACGAAGCTGCGGTCGATCTTCAGCTCGGCAACGGGAAAGCGCTTCAGATAGCTCAAGGACGAATAGCCGGTGCCGAAATCGTCGATCGACAGGGTGACGCCCAGAGCGTGCAAGGCATCCAGCGCATCATGGACGCCGACCTCCTCCGTCATCATCAGCCGTTCGGTGATCTCCAACGTCAAATCGTTGGCCGGGATGCCGTTGGTGGCCAGCGCGGTACGGACCTGATCCGGCAGGTCGCCGCGGGCAAAGCGGACGGCGGAGACATTCACCGCCAGCCCCGGCACCGGCACCCCCGCCGCGCGCCAGCGGCCAAGCTGCCCCACCGCGGTCCGCAACACCCAGCTGTCCAGCCGGTCGATCAGCCCGCATTCCTCGGCCAGCGGCACGAATTCCGCCGGCGACACCGCTCCCCAGCGCGGGTGGGTCCAGCGGATCAGCGCCTCCACCCTGTAAAGGCAAGGCGGTCTCAACCGGACCTGCGGCTGGTAGTGCAACTCGAATGGCGCCTCGCCGTCCGTGCAGCCGGCCTCCTGCCGGTCCAGCGCGTCACGCAGGGCCGCCTCCATCTCCAGCCGGCGCACCGCCTGTTCGTTGATGTCCCGGCGGAAGAAATGGCAGCGGTTGCGGCCGGCCTGCTTGGCCCGGTACATCGCCGCATCGGCCTGACGCATCAGCGTGTCGAAATCGATGCCGTCGTCGGGATGTACGGCGATGCCGATGCTGGCGGTCGGGGTCAGCGTCAGGTCGGCCACCGTCAGCGGAATCGACAGGGTGGCCAGCACCCGCTCGGCGAGCAGCGAGGCATGGGCGGCGTCGCAGCCCGGCAGAAGGGCGACGAACTCGTCGCCGCCCAGCCGGGCCAGGGTGTCGCCTTCGATGAACAGCGGCTTCAGGCGGGTGGCCACCTCCACCAGCAACCGGTCGCCGACCGCATGGCCCAGCGAATCGTTGACGGTCTTGAAACGGTCGATGTCGAGGAACATCACCGTCACCGGCTGGCGGGTGCGCCCGGCCAACGCCAGCGCCGCAGTGGCGCGGTCGGCCAGAAGCTGGCGGTTGGGCAGCCCGGTCAAGATGTCGAAATAGGCGAGCCGGTTGATCTCCGCCCGCGCCCGGTCATGTTCGATGGCGAGTGCGCACAGATGCACGCAGGCCTCGACCAGCCGGCGGTGAAAGGGGGCGGCAGGACGCGGCTCGCGGTAATAGAGCGCGAAGCTGCCCAGCATCCGGGCATTCCGCCCCTTGATCGGATTTGACCAGCAGGCGGCCAGCCCATGGGCCAGCGTTTCCGCCTGGAACGGTGCCCAGCGCGGATCGGCGGCGATATCCGCCGACATGACCGCCACGCCTCGGCTCATCGCGCTGCCGCAGGCCCCAACATCCGGGCCGATCGGATAGCCGTCGATGGAGGCGATGTAAGCGGCGGGCAGGGATGGGGCCGCTGCCACCCGCATGCGGTTCTCGTCGTCGCACAGCATCACCGAACAGGCGACCTCCGGCGCGCAGGCCTCCACCTGCCGGCAGAGGAAATCCAGAACCTGCTTCAGCGACCGGCCGGTCGCCACCAGTTCCAGAACATTCTGCTGCAGGCGGGCCACCGCCTCCGCCCGCTCGCGCTCGTCGAAGCTGCGCATCTCGCACAAAAGAAGGGTATCGTCCCCATCGGTCAGATACTGCCAGTGCAGATCGACCGGGATCGGATCGCGGCGGAGGATACGCAAGGCACCGGTGCCCGGCGGCCGTTGATCCCCTCGCGCTCCCTCCCACACCGCCTGCCAGTCGCGCCCGCCGAGATCGAGCAATCCCGGCAGCGGGCGGCCGATCAGTGCATCCAGGGGGGTCTCGGCCAGCCGGGCGAAGCCGGGGTTGGCACCGACGATGGTGCCGTCGGCCGAGGTCCAGGCGAGGGCTGCACTCCATTGTGCGGCCGTCGCCCGCAACAGGCGATCGGACGGCAGACGGTCGTCCAGCGCGGTCCCGGCCGAATCCATGACCCCTGATCCCTCCGGACATGCTTCGGGAATGCCGCGCCGGCGCTCCCGGGAGAGCCAGCTAACATGAGCACACGCGGCACGGTCAAGGCCCGTCACGCCCCGGCCGACCTGTTGCAGGCTTACGGGAATGGTTCTAATTCGCGATCGCCGAGCCCATTCCTAACAAGAAAAAGGGAGGAAGCGGTTTCCCGCTCCCTCCCCTTTCTTTTTCGTCTTCCTGCCACCTCCGACCAGGGCGGCATCCGGACGATCAGCTGCAGCCGGTGGTCGACCCGCAGCTGTCGCACTTCAGGCAGGTGCCGTTGCGGACCAGGGTCATGTTGCCGCACTCGCCGCAGGGGTCGCCCTCATACCCACGGGCGCGGGCCTCGCGGATGCGGTCGAAGCGCTGGTCGCTGGTGCTGCCGCCATAGGCCGTGCCGGTGGCCGCAGTGGCGGCGACATGGCCCTGGGCGGTGGCGGCGGCAACCGCCGGGCTGGCCGACATGGCCACTTGGGCCGCCTGGGCGGAAACCTGCGTACCCGCCGACGCGGTGACGCTGACGGCCGCCGTGTCGGTGCCGGTGGCGGCGAAGGCCGCCGCGGCGCTGGCACGCTGGACCTGACCGCCCGTCTGGCCGCCATGCAGGACGCGCAGGTTGTTGCGGACATAGCCGGTCGACGCGATGCGGCGGACGATGTCGGACGGCTGCACCTGGGTATCCGGCAGGTCGCCCTGCTTGTCGCCGCTGCCGACCGTCGACGGCACCAGATCCTCCGGCGTGGCGTGCGCCAGATCGGTGCGGTTCAGGTAGGAGATGGCGATCTCGCGGAAGATGTAGTCGATGATCGACGTCGCCATCTTGATGGTGTCGTTGCCGGTGACCATGCCCGACGGCTCGAAGCGGGTGAAGGTGAAGGCCTCCACGAACTCCTCGAGCGGAACGCCATACTGGAGACCGATCGACACCGCGATGGCGAAGTTGTTCATCAGCGAGCGGAAGGCGGCGCCCTCCTTGTGCATGTCGATGAAGATCTCGCCCAGGCGGCCGTCCTCATACTCGCCGGTACGCAGATACACCTTGTGGCCGCCGACATTGGCCTTCTGGGTGTAGCCCTTGCGGCGGTGCGGCAGACGCTCGCGCGAGCTGCTCTTCCGCTCCACCACCCGCTCGATCACCTTCTCGACGATGCGCTCGGTGACCATCTGGGCGCGGACGGCGGACGGCGCCTCGATCACCGCCTCGACCGCCTCGCCATCCTCCTCGTCGTCGAGCAGGGCGGCCTGCAGCGGCTGGCTCAGCTTGGAGCCGTCGCGGTACAGCGCATTGGCCTTCAGGCCCAGGCGCCAGGACATCAGGTAGGCGTCCTTGCACTCGTCGACCGTCGCCGTGTTCGGCATGTTGATGGTCTTGGAGATGGCGCCGGAGATAAAGGGCTGCGCCGCCGCCATCATCGTGATGTGCGATTCCCAGGACAGGAAGCGCTTGCCGATGCGGCCGCAGGGGTTGGCGCAGTCGAACACCGCCAGATGCTCATCCTTCAGGAAGGGCGCGCCCTCCAGCGTCATGGCGCCGCAGCAGAAGGTGTTGGCCGCCTCGATCTGCGCCTTGGTGAAGCCGATGTGGCTCAGCAGGTCGAAGCCCGGAGCGTCCAGCGTCTCCGCCGGGATGCCCAGCGTCTGGGTGCAGAAGTCGGCGCCGATGGTCCAGCGGTTGAAGACGAACTTGATGTCGAAGGCAGTGGTCAGGTTGCCTTCCAGACGCTCCAGCAGCTCGTCGGTGAAGCCCTTGGCCTTCAGCGCCTCATGGTTCACGCCCGGGGCGGTCTTCAGCGTGCCGTGGCCGACGGCGTAGAGCGCGATCTGCTCGATCTGGTCCGGGGTGTAGCCGAGCGTCTTCAGCGCCTCCGGCACCAGCCGGTTGACGATCTTGAAGTAGCCGCCGCCGGCCAGCTTCTTGAACTTCACCAGGGCGAAGTCGGGCTCGATGCCGGTGGTGTCGCAGTCCATCACCAGACCGATGGTGCCGGTCGGGGCGACCACGGTGGCCTGGGCGTTGCGATAGCCGTGGGCCTCACCCAGTTCCAGCGCCTCGTCCCACACGCGGACGGCGGCGAGCGCCAGCTCCTGGTCCGGGCAGAGGTCGGCGACGAAGGGCACCGGCTCGACCGCCAGGCCTTCATAGCCGTTCATCTCGCCGTTGGCGGCGCGGCGATGGTTGCGGATGACCCGCAGCATGTGGTCGCGGTTGGCCTCGAAGCCCGGGAAGGTGCCCAGCTCCTGCGCCATCTCGGCCGAGGTCGCATAGGCGACGCCGGTCATCACGGCGGAGATGCCGGCGCAGTAGGCGCGGCCCTCGTCCGAGTCATAGGACAGGCCGGACGCCATCAGCAGGCCGCCGAGGTTGGCGAAGCCCAGACCCAGCGTGCGGAACTCGTAGGAGAGCTGGGCGATTTCCTTCGACGGGAACTGCGCCATCAGCACGGAGATTTCCAGCACGATGGTCCACAGCCGGCAGGCATGCTCGAACGCCTCGACGTCGAAGGAGCCGTCCTTCAGACGGAACGACATCAGGTTCAGCGACGCCAGGTTGCAGGCGGTGTCGTCGAGGAACATGTACTCCGAGCACGGGTTCGAGGCGTTGATGCGCCCCGAGGCCGGGCAGGTGTGCCACTCGTTGATGGTGCTGTCGAACTGCACGCCCGGATCGGCGCAGGCCCAGGCGGCATAGCCGACCTTGTCCCACAGGTCACGGGCACGGACGGTCTTCATCACCTTGCCGTTGGTGCGGCCGATCAGGTTCCAGTCGGCATCGTCCAGCACCGCCTGCACGAACTCGTTGGAGATGCGCACGGAGTTGTTGGAGTTCTGGCCGGACACGGTCAGGTAGGCTTCCGAATCCCAGTCGGTGTTGTAGGTCTTGAACTCGATGGAGGTGAAGCCCTGGCCGGCGAACTGGATCACGCGCTGGATGTAGTTCTCCGACACCTGATCCTTGCGGGCGGCGAGGATCGCCTTCTTGAGCTCCTTGTTCTCCTTCGGGTCGAGGCCCGACTGGGCGGCGGCCATCACCGAGGTCAGGTGCTTCTGGCAGATCTTGGAGCCGGTCACCAGGGCCGCGACCTTCTGCTCCTCGTTCACCTTCCAGTCGATGTAGCCTTCGATGTCCGGGTGGTCCATGTCCACCGTGACCATCTTGGCCGCACGCCGCGTGGTGCCGCCCGACTTGATGGCGCCGGCCGCGCGGTCACCGATCTTCAGGAAGCTCATCAGGCCCGACGACTTGCCGCCGCCAGCCAGCTTCTCGCCCTCGCCGCGCAGGCGGGAGAAGTTGGAGCCGGTGCCCGAGCCGTACTTGAACAGGCGGGCCTCACGCACCCACAGGTCCATGATGCCGCCCTCGTTGACAAGGTCGTCGGCAACGGACTGGATGAAGCAGGCATGCGGCTGCGGATGCTCGTAGGCCGAGGCGGACGAGGTCAGCAGGCCGGTCTTGAAATCGACGTAGAAGTGGCCCTGGCTCGGGCCGTCGATGCCATAGGCCCAGTGCAGCCCGGTGTTGAACCACTGCGGGCTGTTCGGGGCCGCCATCTGGGCGGCCAGCATGAAGCGCATCTCGTCGAAGAAGGTGCGCGCGTCGGCCTCGGTGTCGAAATAGCCGCCTTTCCAGCCCCAATAGGTCCAGGTGCCGGCCAGGCGGTCGAAGACCTGACGGGCCGAGCTTTCACCGACGAAGCGCTTCTCCTTCGGCAGGGCAGCCAGCTTCTCCTGGTCGGCTTCCTTGCGCCACAGCCAGGACGGGACGGTGTTCTCTTCCACGGCGCGGAGCGCGGCGGGAACGCCGGCCTTACGGAAATACTTCTGGGCCAGAATGTCGCTGGCGACCTGCGAGAAGTTGTCCGGCACCTCGATGCCGGTCTGCTGGAAGACGATCGTTCCATCCGGGTTGCGGATCTCGCTGGTCGCCTGGCGGAAGCCGAGGCTGGCGTAGGCGTCCTGACCTTCGTGCGTGAAACGACGCTCGATCCGCATGATGAGACTGTCCCCTGCTTGGAGCACGCCGTGGCGCGCTCGAATGGAATGTTGTGCGACCCGCCCTGATCCGAAGCAGCGGGCGGACTCAATCCACCGTCCGGCCCGGCAACGC